>NZ_RAPV01000001.1:1517495-1820994 GCF_003610295.1 Paraburkholderia sp. BL23I1N1 | reverse complement strand
ATTGATGCAGGAGTGTGGACGTGGAGATCCCACTTCTTCCATGTCGATCCGATTCTCTCATTGGACATGCTCAGCCCCATGTTTTTATGTTCTCGGCTTCCGCGGGCGCACTGTTCCGCGTCCGAACCCGCCTCAGCAGCACCCCTCGGGGCGCACGCTCCGACTCAATCGGTATGGCGCACAGCCAGCCGCCGGCCTTTCTTGTTCGGCAATAAATGTAACACGATGAAGTGTTGCCATAGCAACGCCCGCCTGAACTTTGGACATGATTGTCCGAGGGGCGCCATGGGCGCGGAAAATCATGCTTCGCGGAGATTCATTTCCGCTGAGTCCGCCGCGCGTCCGGGTGCTGCAACCCGGACGCTATGTCGCGCACTCCTGCTCGGGAGGCTCAACGCGATAGCCGGCGTAGATTAGAACCCGTGGCGGACATACAGCTCGTGACCTTGGTAGAGGCCAAGCGGCACAGCGCCAGCGATCGGATAGTCGAACACCGGCGCGCTGACCCAAGCTGTCCGAAACTGCATGCACTGGCTTGCGCCCTCGCCGGCCACATTGGACGAGGTCAGCGCGATCCCCCACTCCTCGATATCGGTCAATGCGGTGGAAATCTGAACATACGGGTCGCCGACTGAGGTGGCTTAGTCCTTAGTTATTCTCTTCCTGTCACTATAGTGGTCCGCCTGGGCGGTGCAACGTTGTTCCCGTCTAAAGAATTCCGGTCGGTCGCGCGAGCCAGCGCGCAAAAGACCGCGAGCGCTATTTGTCGCGTGATCCCAGCGACGTGTTCGTCGGGTGTGCTGCGCTCGTGGATATGTCGATCTTCCTGTTCGCATGTCAGATCGTGACGAACAGGATCGGCTGGATGCATCTGACGTTGTGGACGAACGACGCGTTCGTCAAACCGCGCTTGCGTCGGCCGACAGATCGCTTCAGCTTCTGCCCTTTAGCTCAGGAAGGCCTTGTTGAGCTTCGTACGGTTTGCCCCGCCCAGCCCCTGAAAGGAGGCCCCCGTGATAATCAGCTGCGCGCCAGAAAACGATTCCTTTGCCAGAAGATCGATGAAAGGCTGAACGATAAAATTTTCCTTGTCCTCGATCGACTCACCCAGAAAGTCTCCGGGCAGGTCGATAATCGATAGGCCCGGATAATGTCCGTGACCCTTGTCACTCAACCACAGTAAGCCGAAGTGATACGCCATCAGGAAATAGAGCGTGTCTGTGCCACCCAGTGTTGAGTTCCAGCGCCGCGAACCGATCTTGATGTTAAAGCCCGTTCTCGACAGGTTCACGTCGACCTCACTGTGCCTCCACACTCCCGGCTTCAGCCGATTGAGTTCCTGAAGATAGAAACGCATACCGGTTGCCAGCTCCTCCTCCGCGGCGCCGAAATCCGTCGCGGCCATCTTCTCGTCAACCTTGATCTGGAGCGGGGCTATCTGCTTCTCGAGTTTCTCAATCTGTTCCGTCAGTTGATCACCCAGCTCGAGCGCCCCCTTCAATCGCCTTACCTGCCTCTGGCGTTCACTGAGCTCGCCCATCGTCATATCGATGGCGCTGATTTCCTGGCTGACAAACGCTGCGACCGCTTGCCGTGCCGGTGCAAGCTCGTTTTCCAGCATTCCAAGCTGCTCATCAATCGCCGAAAGCTGGCGTACAAGCCTTTGCGCCTCCCGTTCCAGCACATCCAGCAAGGCGTCGGCTTCGGCAAGCTCACCATTGAGCCGGTCGCCCTCGAAGCGCAAACGGGTAGCGCCCAGCCCTTCTATGACCGGATCTATCGGCAGCGTCTGATGGCAAAGATGACAGTGAGCATCATCTTCAACCTTTGCTGGCGCAACCGGCTGATCGCATGCGGGACAATGCGTGATCTTCAGATCGGCCAACACGGCGCCGGCGTCCTCCGCCCGACTCAACCGCGCGAGTTCATCGCTCAGATCAGTCCGGTAGCGCCGCATTTCGTCGAGGCGTTCCTGCGTTGCCCTGGCCTGCTTGAATGCGTCCTCTCGCTCAGCGATAAGCAGAGCACGCCTTTCGCTCAGTTCCTCGACGCGCCCTCGCTCCTGCACCGGCACGGCTCTGTCCCGGCCGTCGGAAAGTGTCAGGATTCGCTTGCGCCGAATCTCATCAAGGTCGTGTTCCAGCTGCTTTTCCGCTCGTTCCACTGTATCGGCCGTCACGAGTACCTCATCACCGCCTTCTGCCAACAGGTCGCCAGCCAGCTCGTTGAGTGTCGATCCGTACTGCTCGCGCCTCGCGGCAAGACGCTCAGCCGCGAGCCGCATTTTTACCAGCTCCCCGTACTCCTCGGTGTAGATGTTCTCAGCCAGACCAAGAAACTGCAGCAGACAGGCGTGCTGCTCCGCCTCTGGCTGCATGTCGGCAATGCCACTCCAGAAACGTTGCTGCCGATAGATGTGCCGCAACAGCATGCGGAAACTGAGCTCTGGCCAGGTCTGACCGGACAACGGGTTGCCCTTCGGGAAATGCAGCAACGGGATGCCGAGTTTGCCAAGCAAAAGATGCTGGAATTCCCGCGCTGGCATCGCCTCCTTGTTGACGAAGATTTTTGTCTTGCCACCAGCCTCTTTCCAGCGCCGCTCAACGTACAGGCATTCGTCGCCAACTAGCAGTTCTACGGTCGCGCTGTCGTATTTCGCAAGCAGTTGCTCGTCAAAAGTGGCGTCGATTGAAGTCGGATCGCCCAGCAGGTGATCAAGCGTCTGGAGCCACTTTGTCTTTCCGGTATTGGGTGAACCGACTAGCACGTTGACGCCAGGCAGAAACGTCAAGGCTTCGGTTTGTCCGTTGAAAAGTGTCCTTGTCAGGCGCCCGATCGAAAGGAAGGATTGACTCACGATTCGATTACCTCCCCGAGGCGACGCTGCCCGACTTCCCGATCAAATATTTTGTAGATCATGTTCTTCAGGGACGATCCGCTTTTGCCACCAAAGGCCTTCTTTACCTCGCGCATACGATCCGCAATGGGCGCAAATGACGCGAGTTGGGCCAGGCGTGCCGACCGATCATGTCCAAGATCTGTCAATGCAATCCGGAACGAATTCTTTTCTTTCGTCACAGCTATTAAATTCCTCGCTTCCAGATGGGCCAGTACATGGTAGTACCGCTTGTCCCACGGCCCGTAGTGGTGCCGGACCATTGCCGACTCGACGGCATCGCCAACCCGGGACGTCGTGCCCGTCTGCTGGCACGCCATATCAAAGAACTCAGGATACCGGACGAAGAAATCAAGCTTTGCCATCTTGGTGAGACCGTCGATCCGTCCTGCCGTACCGCACAGCTTTAAAAGCAGCAGCAGGCGAGCGGCATGAAATTCGACGACATCATCAGCCACCAGCGGCAGACTGGCGGGCCGGGTGCCGAGCCGATCCAGCGATCTCATTTGCGCGGCCTCGCGAAGCGATGTAAGCAACGGTCAGTGATGTCATACATGCACCCCTTGAGATAGGCGGCCCGATCCTCCGAACCGATGGGGCGATTCCCATTCATCTCGTCGAGCCGGTCCAGGCACATCATAAGAAACGAGATTCCATCGATATCAAGTTGCCCCGCGCTATACCGCGTGCGCAACGACATCATCTCCGACTTGACGCGCTGCTGGAGCCATTCACCATGATCATCGGCCATATAGCGCGGATTGCGCGTCGCCGCTGCATAGTCGCGGCGCATTTCTACTGCCAGCGCAATAATCTTGTCCGCGCCGAATGAATTCTGAGCCACCGCGCCGATCGAGCTTTGAGCCGGGGTGGAGACCGGCCTGAAGAAGGGCCGGTTGTGGATAAGTGTATGGGTTTCCGGAGTAGTTGTCCTCCTTCGTATGAGGATGCATTGCGCAGTGGAAGCTGCGAAGGGCGTAGCCCGTAGCGGCTTCCACTGCGCGGCAAGCGACGATCAAGCCGATTCGTTCTCGCTCGCACCGTCGGCTCTGCGCGCTGCTTCACGCGAACGGATACGCTTCTTTGCACTGGCGCTGCTATGGCGGAAACGGTAGCTTTCGTTGCCGGTTTCCACGATGTGGCAGTGGTGCGTCAGCCGGTCCAGCAATGCCGTGGTCATCTTCGCGTCGCCGAACACACTGGACCATTCGGCGAAGTCCAGATTCGTTGTCACCGCAACGCTTGTATGCTCGTACAGGCGACTCAGCAGGTGGAATAGCAACGCCCCGCCGGCCTGGCTGAAGGGCAGATATCCGAGTTCGTCCAGTATGACCAGGTCGAGGCGCAGCAGGCTCGCCGCGATCCTCCCGGCGCGTCCCTGCGCCTTCTCCTGCTCCAGTGCGTTGGCCAGATCCACGGTCGAGTAGAAGCGCACCCGTTTGCCGTGGTGCATGATGCCGGACACGCCGATGGCGGTCGCCAGATGCGTCTTGCCCGAGCCTGGGCCGCCGACCAGAACCAGGTTGTGCGCGCCCTCCGTGAACGTCATGCCGGCCAGTTGCGTGACCAGCTGGCGGTCGACCGGCGAGCCATCGAAGTCGAAGCCGGCGATGTCGCGATGCACCGGGAACTTCGCCGCGTTCATCTGGTGGCTGACCGAACGCACGCCCCGATCCGCGACCTCGGCCTGCAACAGCCGTTCGAGCAGCCATTGCGAAGACGCCGCCTCGACATTCACCTGTTCAAGCAGTTCGGCCCAGCCGGCAGCCATGCCGTGCAGCCGCAAGTGTTTGAGTTCGACGATCAGATCACGCATGACCGGCCTCCGGCTGTTGCAGCGCCGGGCGCAGCCCGTCGTAGCGCGATGTGTCGGCCAGCGGCGGTGTTGTCAGTTGTAGCGCAGTATCGATCTTCGGCGGCATCTGCACGCTGCGCATGCGCGACAGCACGTTCACCACATGCTCGACGCTCACGCGCCCGGAGGGCGGCGCCTGCTCCAATGCGAGTTCGACTGCAACCACTATGGCATCCAGACCGCTTTCCGGGACCAGCGCCAGAACCTTCGCCATTACCCGGTCACCACCTGGCTCGCGTAGTAACGCCCGACGCAGGCGTTGCAGCGGCTCGGGCATATCCTGGAACGGCGCACCGTTGCGCAGCGCGCCAGGCTTGCGCTGGATCAGCGGGATATAGTGCTGCCACTCGTATCGCACCAGTCCTTCGTCGGCCAGTCGATCGTGTTCGGCCACCACGGCGTCGTCGCCCACCACCACAACATGGCCAGGATAGAGCCGCGTGCTGAGCATCTGGCCTGCGAATTCGCATGGCACCGAGTAGCGATTGCGGCCAATCACCACCAGGCAGGTCGACGAAACGCGTGCCGCACGCTCAACATAACCGTCGAACGGTGTCGGCATCGGCATCAGATGGGCGCGCTCCTGCTCGAACACGTCGGCGACGCTCAGGTCACGATAGTCCGGATGCTTCACCTGATCCCACAACGACCGGCACCGGGTCGCCAGCCATGCATTCAGATCAGCGAAACTGCCGAAGCGTTGCGCACGCGCCTCAATCCAGATGCGCAGACGGCTGTCCTGCACGTTCTTCTCGACGATGCCTTTCTCCCAGCCACTGGCGACGTTGCAGAAGTCCGGATCGAACAGGTAGTGCGAGCACATCACTGCGAAACGCGGATTGACCGTGCGGCCCTTGCCTTTGTGAACCTTGTCTACGGCCGTTTTCATATTGTCGTAGATGCCCCGGCGGGCCACTCCGCCGAAAGCGGCGAACGAGCGCGTATGGGCATCGAACAGCATCTCGTGCCCCTGGCTCGGATAGGCAACCAGCCAGAACGCCCGCGACGCACACAGCTTCATGTGCGACACCTGCAGCTTGCGGTAAATGCCGCCGACAACCAGTCCTTCCTCGGACCAGTCAAACTGGAATGCCTCGCCCAGCTCGAATCGCAACGGCACAAACGCCGACTTCAAAACCGCCTTGCCTTCGCTTTGCCGCCAGGCCCGGATGAAATCGGTGACCCGCGAGTAACAGCCGTCGTAGCCGCCGCCCTTGATCTCCTGGAACAGCATCCAGGCGGTGCGCCGCTCCTTCTTCGGTCGCCGCGCGTCGACACTGAGCGCCTGCACCAGCACCTCATGAAACGGCGTTAGCCGGGTCGGCTGCGAGCGCCGCTGATACTTCGGTTCCTCCTGAACATCCATGTTCAGATATTTGCTAATCGTGTTGCGTGACAGGCTTGTGAGACGCGCTATCTCGCGTACCGACTTGTTCTGGCGGTGGAACATCCGCCGCACCTTGCCAATCATCGTCATCGGGATCATCCCCAAACACCCTGCCAGAAAAAGTAGCAGGATAGGTTGATTGCCCGGCTAAGTTCTCAGTCGGCGCGATCCCTACATGTGGCTGAATTTTCGGTCGGCGTAAACACAATAATCTCTTCGCCTGCACCAATCTCCCGCAGCTTGTCAGCAAGCTTGCCACCCCCTTGTAATGCTGCGCCCCGCCGGATCTCGGTCGTGCGTTCCTTCCACCATGTAGATATGGCATCGCGCGTAATGATCTTGTCGTCGCGACTGGGGTACCATCGGGCTTCGCCCGCACGCTTGACCCATACGCGCAATTCACCCAACAGGAGTTCGACATGCTCTTGAAGCAGGTCGAGCTTCTGCTGGGCTGAAAGTTTTATCAACGCCAGCAGGTTCGCACGCTCGATATTTGACTTGTCGGCGCGAACATCCCACAGGCAGTTTTCGATCCAGTATTTCGCATCGTTTCCCTTCGCGGATTGAAATGCCGGGCAGTACCCGTCGATGCCCGTGAACAGTTCGAGAAACTTCGCCCCGTTCGATTCACGTCCCGGTGCATCGAGAGGAAACGTCAACACATCAAGCGCAGTTACAGCTGGCCGGTGCGTGACGATACGAAAGCGCGATAGCTCTCGATGTTGGTCGCGGGAAAGTGAAACTTCGAAAATCGAGCTGCCGACGGCGCCTGACTTGCGATAGCACAGGTCCGCGACTGACCAGAGCTTGTCTGCTTCACCGCCTTTCACCTGCACGAATTCAGCGATGCGTCCTGCTTCGCCCGATCGCAGGAGCAGAATGTCATCGTGCGATTCGCAGTGGATTTTCACCAGCGAGGGATCGCACAGCATATCAATCAGAAAGCCGACAGCGACCTCGTCCTGATAACTGAAGCCGGTTCTGGCGATAGGGCCACCCTCTTCCGCCGGACAAGCGTCATCGACAGATGACCAGTTTGTGTCATTGGACGTGTCGGCATATGCCCCGGCCGTTATCGGGTCCCCCATTTGCCCCTCTCTCGCTCTATTCTATTTGCCAGTCTGATTTTCGCATTATCATACTCCAACTAACTCAAGAATTGCCTCCAGGTTCTTTCCTTTCAAGACCCACTCGATCAAACGATCGTGACGTAAGCCGCTTCCATCGCCATGAGCTATGCGGTTTGGGTCGGGAAGGACGAGGCCGGGTTTTGGCGGGCCGATGCAGTGGGTGCGCTACGCCAGCTGGGCATGCGGGCCCGCGAGTTGTTTTGTGGTCGTGCTTCGGCACGTAGCAGAGGGAAGCAAGGGCCGCATGGCCGTGAGGGTGACGGTTCGACTGACTTGCACGATCACCGCCTTAATGTATGCCTCGAGGCGCATTGATGCATTGATTGCACCCTATCGGCTGAGAGCTGGGTAGCGCCACGCACTTGCGACGTTTTCCGTCGGAGCAACAGTTCACCCACTCGCCTTTTTCGCATAAAAGGTCGCTAGCATGTTGCCGGATGACGTCTCTGTCCCATACCAATCACCGATTCATTCTTTCCATTCTGGAATTGACAACGCAACGAGCACAGCAGCCCTCGAAGGACGGCGCGCCAGCGCGGCGCGCGATGCGCCGGCCAACAATGCGACTTCCCCCGGCTTAACGCTTGACCAGGATCACTGGCACCTGCGTATCGCCTGCGTAGTACCGGAACGGGGGCATCTAACCGCTCACGAAACATTCATGTCGTGGCTCTTGAATCTCCTGGCAACCAGCCACATATGGCGACTCGGACAAGCCGGCAACCCGAGACCCATGCGTAAAAAGCAAAATTTTCAGCAAGCGCGCGCACGGATATCCAGCGAGTCGAGCAAGGCCTTG
Organism: Paraburkholderia sp. BL23I1N1; assembly: GCF_003610295.1. Lineage (NCBI taxonomy): Bacteria > Pseudomonadati > Pseudomonadota > Betaproteobacteria > Burkholderiales > Burkholderiaceae > Paraburkholderia > Paraburkholderia sp. BL23I1N1. The sequence goes on along the minus strand of NZ_RAPV01000001.1, from coordinate 1,812,927 downwards.
GCGAAGTGTTGACCGAAGGAGAAAGCACGGGACGCTGGGCTCTCCCGGGCGCACTGATCGACGGCCTCACCAGGCTGGTGAACGAGTACGACCGCCAGATCTGCTCGACCCCGGATGCAAATCGTTGCGATGGCCAGCGATCACCTTGACCGGGTGATTGATCTGGCCGAACGTGAAGCGTACTCTTCCCGGTTGCAGAGCCCCGCGGCATTTTAGGCGTACCGCGCCGGGCAGCATGCTCAGCGGCCAGCGCGTGTGGGCTGAATAACCCACAGCGCGCGTCATGCGAACTTCGCCAATCCTAAGCATCGTCACATTGGTGACATCATGGGCTCCGCTGCTTTACAAGCCGATTCTCAGGGTCGTGGACGTCAATTGCCGGGGTAAGCGCTGAACTTCCTCTCATGGCGGGCAAGTCGCCGCGGCGTTGCGAACCGCGCTCGAAAGGGCTCGACGATTGCAGGGTCAACTGCCACTGGCATGTCCAGGAGTCCGTGATCACGAAACCATGCGAATCGGTGCCGCCCGTTTGAAAAAGCCACTTCGCCGCGGCTCAGGCCGATCTCCGGTACCTGAATGGGGCGATGCAGATTCGCCGCGAGCCACTTCCCGAAGAATGCATAGCGATCATCCAGGCCGCCCTTGCCACCGGGCCCAACATAGAGACCCTTATCGTGCTGCCACGACGCGTCGATCGCGTTGACGGAGACCCAAACGATGGGATCAGCAGGGATGCAGTGTGTCCAGACCAGCCGTTCATAGTTCACTTTTATTGCCCTTCAAAAGCGTGGCCCTCAGATCTTCGGAGATGACCATGGCCGTCATGGCGCGAGCCGTTCGATATGGTCTTCGCCAAACTTCGCGATATCGGGCTTTCACGTAACCTGCTCGCCGTATGATGCCCACATCCGCTTGTTGTGGAACGACCACGATATAGAAACTGAATTTGACGCTCGCCGACGTTTCGCAAGGTCGCGGCCATATTGTCGATGAATATGCAATTAAGTGTAACAACAATGCATCTCTCTCGACCAGCAAAGCTGTATTGATGTCGCCGTGCCGTCCGTCGTCTCACGGCATCCCCTGCGGTCGTCCATTGCGGGCAGTCGAACTCCGTGGATAATCGGCCACAGCAAGTGCAATACGGAGCCGAGCGAAATGGACCAGGTAATGCGCATGAAGGATGTCGTGAAAAAGATTGGCCTGTGCCGGGCGACCATCTATGCAATGATCAGCCGCGGAGAATTCCCCCGGCCTATCCGCATCGGAGAACGTGCAACAGGCTGGCGCGAGTCGGAACTGGAGGCGTGGCTTGCGAACCGCACTGAAGCAAGGGAGCGGTCGGCGTCGACGCTACCATCGGGCCGCTGATTTGCCGCTTGCAAGATCAAGAGCCCACTGCCAGCATCGTGCCACGGCATCCCGACGCGCCACACCGGCAGACATAGCTGGGCGTCGCTTCTTCGTCTGTTGGATCTGCAATGGCCAACTGGCAGTCAAGAAACAGTTCCTCACCGGGCGTGACCGCAGTCGACGCATGAATGTACACGCGGTCTTCGATTTCGATCGCCTCGCAATTGGCGTTGCATGAGTGATTGAGCCAGCGCGCGCTGTTTCCCCGACGCCCGCCGTCAATGACGCGTCCGTCCGACAGCCCGAAGAAATACGTGTGGCCGGCGGTGCCGGTGCTTCCATGCTGCCTGAGGGCGGCTGTCCACCTGATCGTCTCGCCCTTGTATTCGATAATTCGCTCGCCGGCTTCGAGTGCCCGTCATGCGAACACGTCACGCCCATGCACGGGCGAGCGTCGAACCACTACATGTCGGCGAATGACCTGTCTGTCCTCTTTTTTCATGGCCAAAGTATAGGGCGACAGATTGCGATCTACGTGTACTTCTTGAAGTACTTCGCCATGTTCCATACCGCGATCACAATCATGATCGACACCGGCCAGAAAAGCAGCCAGATCGGCAGCCGTACCGGCGCGACGAGCCAGATGACCGCAGTCAACGGGATCACGCCGAACGTCAGAAAGCGTTTCGCGTGATGGTAACGGGTCGCCGACTCGTGTCCGCCCTGCGCGCGCCTCACGTGTCGCGCCGCCAGACCGTCGGCCACGGCAACAGCAATCGCGAGCACGAACTGCGGAATCGTCATTGCGAGCATCGCGATGCGAACGCCGAAGAGCTTGATCCCGTACATTGCCACCATGAGCGCCTCGCGCGTCGCCCCGGAAAACGCCGGTTGCAGGTAGGACCCCAAACCATGCGAAGGCAGGACGCCTGCCTCCCATGCCCGCGCCGACGCATCGACGCCGGTCCAGCCGAACCAGCCCCAGTACGCGGCGTCCGCCGCCCACGCAGCCAGCCCGGGATCGGTCGTCTCGCTCAGGTAATAGCGAAGCAGCGCCTGCATCCCACCCACCGGGTCATCGCGCCACAGCGTTTGCGCCGTGGCGAGATCCGCCAGCACCGCGAGGATGCTGGCGAGCAGCAGCCAGAGGACAACGTGGATCGCCAGATCGACGATCCAGAAGAAAGACTTCACACCATCGGCATTACCGTCGCGCGTTTTCGCCGCCATGGTCGCTCGTCTATCGTCAGAACCCGGCACCCTTGCCCTGCACCGTCCACGGTCCAGAGATCGGTGCGGGCGTACCGGCATCCGCGTGGACCGGCATGAAGCTGCCTACGGCGCCGCCAATAGCATCGGGCGACACACCTCCTGCCTCGTCGAACGGCGCCACCGCCTGGACATAGGACGCATAGCGGGATCGCATGTCTGCCACCACGTCGTCCAGCCCCGGCAGCATGATCGGGTCATGCGCGTCGAGCAGCGGCAGCCGTACCTTGACCAGCTGGCCGCCCTCGATGAGCGCGAACGCCTGGCCCTTGGGCAACTGCGTCAGATCAGATGCCTGCAGCATCGGTACCTGTCGTACCGAGATCTGGTCGTGTGTCTGCGCCGTGAAATGCACGCCCTCGCCGTGCCTTACCGCATCCGTCGCGGACGACGCAAGCGTCAGTGATTTCACATCGACCATCGGGAGCTGGTCGGTCAGAATCTTCGCGGTCGTGACGTACTTCACCCGCAGCATCACGACCGTATTGAAGTTCCCGAAAATCTGTTCGGCCTTCGCCCTTGAGCCGATCCTGGCTTCAAGATCAGCGCTCGTCTGCGTGTAGGCGGTGACCTGATAACCGGCGCCGCCCGCCTTGTTGACCAACGGCACGAATTCGTCGCCGACCAGTTCGTTGAACTCGTCCGCATGGATCGAGACGCGCCGCCGGCCGCCTGCCGTGCTTTGCCCATAGCCATGCCCGTACTTGTAGATGCGGCCCGCGGTCGACGTCAGGTCCGCGAACATCGCATTGCCGACCACGCCAGCCACCTCGAAATCCGACAACGCGTCCAGTCCGACATACACAATCCCGCCGCGATCCATCACGCGATTCCAGTCGAACACGGGACGCGGATCGTGGGGATCATCATAGTCGGGCGACAGGAGTTCTGATGTGCGACCTGTGGTGAGCTTTTCCAGGAGCGGATACAGCGACGACACGAGCTTGTCGAAATACGAGCGTTCGTTGCTGATGACCGACAGCAGGCCATTGGCGATCGGATCGGTCCAGCCCTGCTGCCGGATCAGGTTCGCCACCTGCAGCACTTCCTGGTTGCGCTGCAGGCGCATCGCCTGCTTCGCCTCTTCCTTGTCCAGCGGCTCGAGCCCGTCCTCCCATCCCGGGTAATCACGATCGAGCCAGAAGCGGAAGTACCGTAACGCGAGCCCGTCGATGTTCACCGCGTTCCGGTAAATCATCTCGTAGGTTGGGCGAATCCCGAGCGCACTCATCGCCCGGGCCATTACGTTCACGAAACGCCAGACAAAGTCGCGAAATGCAGCGGACTGCCCCTCCTTCGGCAGATTGCCGGCAATGCGCGTGGCAACCTCGGTGATCCGCGAATACGTGCCGATCGGGCTATAGCGCGCCGACCTGTCGGGATAGCCGAGGTGGAAGAACGTGAACTCGCTCTCCCGCCCGCAACGTTTCGCTTCCGCATACATGCGCAGCAGCAGGTCGACGTCGCCCTTCGGATCGAACACGATCACGACGTCACCGCGGCGGATGTCCTGGGCCACCAGCACCTCGCACAGGCGGGTCTTGCCCACGCGCGTTGTCCCAAGCACGGCCATGTGCCCCACACGCTCGGCCATGTCGAACCAGATGGCCCGCTCGTCCGGTTCGACGCCATGCAGCGCGGGGTCTCCTCCAACTGGCGGCAACGGCGCGACGGGATTCCACCGTGCCTCACGGCGGGTCACCTGTGCAATCCGGCTACCGGGATAGCGGCGCTCATGGTCCCGCGCCCGGTCGTACAGGTCATTGCGGGCAAGCAGCCGGCGATTTTCGGGAAAACGGGCCTGATAGAGCCGCTGCGTGTGAATAACGCTCCAGCGAAAGCCGCGTCCGAGGAACACCTCCTTCGCGGAGCACGGAATGTCGGCTGCGGGGATCACGTACTGCGGCAAGCGGCGAAGATTGCGCTGGAAGCGGATCAGCCGCCACGCCTGTCGCCCGCGAACGTAGGCGAGTGACAGCAGCGCGAGGGTCGTGACGCCGCCCGTCGCGGGCGTGATGAGAAAGAGTGCCGGGTGGGACCAAAGGATGCCGGTCGCAGCGAGCGCCCCAATGGAGGACACCAGTTCGACGGGCCTGCGAAAGAAGTTCTCGACCGGATACGCCATCGCCGTCGCCCCGGTGCCTCGTTACGCCTCAGACGACCGAGGTGAATCGGCGTCTTGCGCTACGACCGCCTTCTGCTTCGACTGGATCATCACGTTCGGCGGCGGCACGGGACTGAAGAACCGCTCAGGCTCCGGAACGAGCATCGCAGATAACTGACGGCCGCCGGCGCCCTTGATCGTGTAGTGGAGCAGATAGGAGCGCCCCGCGCCGCCCGCATCGGCGGTCACCGGATAGCCGGACTTCTGGAAATCACGCTGGACCTGCTTCCACGGTTCCGGGGTTGCGCCATCTTCCGCCAGCGTCTGTTCGATCGCGTCGGGATGAGCCTGCGCGAAATCGCGGAAGATCGCGGGCGTCACCAGCAGCATACCCTCCGGCACAAAATGTACACGGGCCATCGATTCGTTGTACGGCAACCCGCCATTGGCAACCCCCTCCTGCACCCAGGCCATGAACCGTTCGGCATTTGGCCGCGGCTGCCGGGCACCCGCCCGGGAGGCAATGGATCGCGACGGAACCCGCGCCTTCTCGCGCGGGCGAACCGGGGCGCTCACCAGATCCGGTACGAGTGCAGGATCTCTTCTCCCGTCGCGATCAACGATTTCATCGTTCAGCACGGCGGCGCTCTCTGCGTCCGGCAGATAAGCCTGCTCACGCTCGTTCATGGACGGCGTGCCGGCATCGAACGCAGCGCTCTCCTGCGGGTCGGGCAAGTCATCGGCCGCGACTGGCGACGACGTTTGCGGGCCAAGCTCTGCGTGTGCTTCAGTCACGCCCTCATCAGTGAGCTCGACACATTCAGCTGTCGGGTTCGGCACAGCGCCCACTTCGATAACCTGAACCGAGGCCGCCGGTAGCGCACGCGGATAGCGAGCCGGATCGGCGTAGAGCCGATCGAGCGGAAAGCGCAGGACCGTGAACGTTTGCTGCCAGGCACCAATCGTCACTGTGATGGTCCAGATGGCGCCGCCTTCCGGCGTCGGCACCAGCGCACCGTATTCCTGCCACGTGTCGAAGAGCCGGTTGTTGTCCGACGGGATGCCAGCCGCGCCGCGCTGTTGCTCTTCATGCGACGCGACGTAAGTGCGGACAGCCTCGGCCAGCGTTTTCGCCACGCACCACAGCGATTCGCCGTCGCAATAGCCGGTGGCTCCCGCACGGTTAAGCGGCACGCCGCCCTCGGCCAGAAGCCGTCGCAGCCCTTCCATCAACCGCTCGATCAACGGAACCGCGCGCGCCGTCGCAAACCGCGTACGGGGACCGGCGAGCAGGTTTTCCGCTACCGAGCGGCGATCCGCATCGCCGACGATCTTCGCCAGCGCGCTGTCTTTCGAGCTGGTCTCGCCGGATAGGTAGGCAGCTAGTTCATGCAGCACCGGCGGATACTGGGCCAGCCAGCTCAATGACGCCGGTGGCACGACGCGCTGCAGCAGCACGATGGCAAGACGCGAATGGGCGCCGTAATCGCGCTCGCCAGGCGCCGGGAAATCCACGCGATACCACTCGCCACCCTGCCCGTTCATGCTGCCGGCCATCGGCACCCAGGGACGGAGTTCGTGCCTGCAAACCAGTTCGACCTTCAGATCCGCGAGCGGCTTGCCGATGTCGTGCAGCAGCGCGCCGACCAGGACCGCATAACTGCACCGCGCTCCGTGCTGCATCTGGTCTTCGGGACTCGCCCCCAGCGGCAGCCGGTACCCCTCACGGAAATGCAGCGCATAGCGCGCCACCTCGAGCAGGTGAATCAGCAGGCCGCCCGGTTGCGCGTGATGATGCGATTCCGATGCGGGCAGGAGCTGCACGAATTCCGTGAGCCGCTGCAGCAACGGTTCGAGGTCGCGCTTCTCGCTGTCGAAAGACAGACCCAGACTGCTGGCGATACGCCGGACTGTCCCCTCAACACCGGTTCGCTGAATCAGCTCACGGTATCCCAGTACCGGCAGGTATTGCGGCGAAGGCGGCACGCTGCGCCTGACAGGCTGCGCGGGCGGCGCAGCCGGAGGCAGCGGCGGAGTCGCATGCACCGTCGCTTGTTGCAACTTCAACCAGTCAACGGCATTGGCAAAAGCCATGTGGGGTTTCCGGCTGAACGGGAGAACGGGATCAGCCTCGGTCGTGAGGCCTCGCGAAAGGTCGCCATGGTTGAACGGTACGCATCGCGCTGCTGGAACCGACGCAAATAACTGCGCGACGGGATGCCGCACCGCGCAGTCATACTGCTCCACAGATGGTCTCACTTGCGAGCCGCCGGCCGGTCCTTTCCCGGCCTTCTGCGGCAAAGGCCGCAGCGTTTTTCTCTCTTGCAGCAGAACCCCTTTTTTGCACTTCGCCGTTTGCGCCTTTGAGCGGGTGATGCGATTCATCCCAGCATCACCCGCGGCCTTTGGATTGGGCCCTTCCCTTTACGCGTCCTTCATTCCCCTTGCCTTTCCAGCTTTCTTGCAACGCCTTTATCCCGCAATGGACAGCACGCGCGCTGTCGGCTCCGTTCATTGGCCCCGTCAAAAAATGACGGCGCGAGCCGCAGCGCTTTGCTGCTGGCATTCCGGCCATACCGGCACCTGCGCTGCCTACAGTGAAGCCGTCAGTCCTTCCCCCTGGACTGACGCGCGCTGTTGACCTGCCGGGCTGCGCCCCGCTCCCGGCAGGTTCTTTTTCGCAGATTCTTTTTCGCAGCTTCTGTTTCCTTCAGGCAACCCCAACCGGATGAGGTCAACGTGAAGCGGGTCCCGATGATGTCCCTGTGCACATTGCTCGTTGCAGCGACCAGCCGCGCCGACTGCATCGACGATGCCGCGCGGTTCCATTACGTCAACGTCCAGCTGGTACGCGCGATCGCCACCATCGAATCGGGACAGCGCGCGGGTGTCGTCCATCTGAATGATGACGGCACCACCGACATTGGGCTGATGCAGATCAACAGCCGGTGGCTCGTGACGCTCTCGCGCTTCGGCGTCTCGCGCGCAGGCCTCCACGACGGCTGCACCAATGCCTATGTCGGCGCATGGATCCTGTCGCAGAACATCCATCGCCTCGGACTCACATGGGATGCCATCGGTGCGTACAACGCCGGCACACGCGAGAAGCGCATTGCCTATGCGCGACGCGTCTACCGCGAATTGCGCCTGGCTCCGGCACCCGTGGCTCAGCCGCAGGAAGCCGTGACCGCCAGGCATTCCAGCTCGAACTTCATTGCCCGGCTTTTTGAACCCATCGCATGGGGGAACGCGCAATGAGCCGGCTCACGTACGAATACGCGATCGAGGTACTGAACGATTACCTCGGCCCGCTGCAACCGATGCTCGCCGATCCCGACGTGCAGGAAATCATGGTCAACCGCGCGGACACCATTTTCGTCGAGCGCAACGGCATCATCTCGTTTGTGGCCGGGTGCGACCTGAATCCTGACGCGCTCGATCGCGCGATCACGATCCTCGCCAACGTCAATGCGAAAGCGCAGACCCCACTGCTCGATGCGCGGCTGCCCGGCCTTCGTCTTGCCGCAGCCCGCCAGCCGGTCGCCATTCACGGCGATATGCTGTCGATCCGAAAGCACGCGCGCCGCCGCATCGGTCTGGCCGACTACGTGCGCAGTGGCGCGTTAGACGTACTGCCTGCCGCGCAGCGCGCCTTCTCCCCGCGCCGCAATGCGGCCCTGCTCGACCGGCTGTCAGGCGGTGGTGCCGCGTTGTGCGAGTTCTTCCAGTGGGTCATGCGTGAGCGGATCAATGTCGCATTTTCGGGCGGCACTTCGTCCGGCAAGACCACGTTGCTCAACGCGATGATCGATGCGATGCCGGCAAGCGACCGGATCGTTACCATCGAGGATACAGCGGAGCTTCAGGTCCACGCGCCGAACCACGTGGGCCTGGAAGCCAACCTCGGCATCACCATCCGCGATCTCGTGCGCTTCTCGCTGCGCATCCGCCCCGACCGGATCATCGTCGGCGAAGTGCGCGGCGCTGAAGCCTTCGACCTGATGGAAGCGCTCAACACGGGACACCCCGGCTCCATCGTGTCGTTTCACGCTGACTCGGCTGACACGGCACCCGCGCGACTCGAATCGCTCATCCGCATGAGTGACGAGGGGCGCCTGATGAGCATCGCCGACCTGCGCCAGAAGATTGCCTCGACGTTCCGATTCTTCGTGCATGCCGAGCGGCAGGGCGCGATACGCGGCCCCGTCGAAATCCGCGAAGTGCTCGGCGTCGAGCACGACCGTTACCGCACGCGCTGTCTCTTTTCCCGCTACGCCGATGTCGAGGAGGCAGCCCATGCCTGAAACAACCCATACCTCCCGGGGCGTGATTGCCATGCGCCGCGCGGTCTCCCCTGCCGTCGGCTGGTGTCGCGCAGTTCGCACAGCGTGGCGAAGTCTTGTGCTGCTCCATGAACGTCCCATCCGGGCAGTCCTCACTGCGTTGTGGCTTGGCTCGATCCCGGTTATCGCTCATGCGGGCATCTGGAACGGTGGCCTGTGCACCGTCTATCAGGACGTGCTCGACAACGAGCTGCTGGAAGTCGTGTCCCTCTCCGCACTGGTCGGCTCGATCGTGCTGTGGCTGCTCGACGATGGTCGCAGCAACATCAAGACGCACGTACTGCGCGGGGTGCTCGGCACGCTTGCGATTCTCAACATGCCGCTGCTGTGGGCACAGGTCTTCAACCATGGCGCGGCCTGCACCGGCACGCTCTGACGGACACCTCTGAGGACACACGCAATGGACGCACAGCACGCCGATCAACGCGCGGACAGCGAACCGGACAATCCGCTCGCGGCACGCATCCGCAAGACGATGCTCGAACAGTTCCTGCTGCTCGGCATCGACCGTCGCTGGTGCATCGCACAGGGTGCCATCGTGATCACGTTTGCCGCCGGTATGCGCAACGCGTGGGTGCTGCTCGCGGTGCTGGTGACGCACCCGGTGCTGTGGCTTGCCGTGCGGCGCGATCCGGACCAGATCCGCTGCTACACCAAATACAGCCGCCAGGGCGATTACTACGAACCGCGCCATCTCCTGCGCCAGAAGGTCAACGCGCGCCCGAAAGGCTTTGCGCGAGGGTTGCCATGCTGAAGTCCGCCTTTGCACGCTCCCCGTTCGACAGCGAATCGCTGGCCCGCGTTGCACGACGCACTGATGGCGATCGGCGCTCGACCGCCGAACTGGTGCCGTGGCTCTTCCGCTTTAGCGACGCGCTCGTCGTCAACAAGGACTCAGCGTTGATGGCGACGTACGCGTTTTCAGGACCCGACGCCGATGCGCTGTCGACGGGCCACATCCTCGAACTGATGGACAACCTTGTCACGTCCCTGCGCGACACGGCGCGCCGTCCGGTCACGATGTGGTGGACCGTCCACCGCCGGCGCAGCGCGCAGTATCTCAGCGCACCGATGCCGGATCCGGTTTCACAGCAGGTGGACGACGCCCGACGGGCAACGTTCGAGCAGGCTGCGAACTATACAAACCGTCACTACGTGACCTTCACGCTGGCGCCCGAGGTCGGCATCGATCGCTTCGCGGGCAAGGTCTCGCACGGGATGACGCGCGACGGGCTTCCCGTCGCCCGGTCGCTGATGCAGGCCGTGCGCGGCACGTTCTCGGACCAGTACCTGTTCGCGTACACCGCCTCGGAACTTGCGACCGTCGTCGAAACGTTCGAGCACATCCTGTTTGGCTTCGTGGCCGGCAACCCGCGCCTCGCCTGCCGACGGCTGTCCGGCGACCGGTTGGGTGCCTTCATGCACGCCTGCGGCTCGCCCGCCAGCGATCATCTGCAGGCCGTGCCGGTCCCCGACATTCCTGCGCTCGACGTCGCCATGTGCGATACCGAAGTGCGGCCCGGCCACGACTACCTCCATTTCTACGCTGGCGGTCGCCAGCGCTTCGGGATCGCAGCAGGCATTCCAGGCCGCCGTGACTTCTGGCCGGACAGCGTTCTGCCGACCAGTCTCGACGGCCTGCTCAAGGTACCGGGCGAGGTAACCATCAGTCACTGCTTCCGGGTCACATCCCCTTCTGCCACGATGCGCTTCATCGACGGCGTGCGCCGCTATCACGAAGGACGCCGGCTCGATACGCGATCGCTCCTTGCCGCCACGCTGCGCGGCGGCGACATGTCTGGTGCGCGGCAGAACCAGGCACGTTCGGCGGCGGCCGACGAAGCCAACCGCCGCGCCGGCAAGGTCGAGATGGCTGAAGAGCTGTACGGGTACTACAACCTGTCCGTGCTGTCGTACTCGCCAGTATTCGAGACAGGGCCGTTCGATGATGGCCACGCCGCTGACGCGGCATGGACCCAGGCCGTGGCCACCCACAAGGCGGTAGAGGAAGCGCTGCGCGCAGCGCACTTCACGCCGTTGCGCGAAACCCTTCACGCCCTTTCTGCGTTCGCAACCACGATTCCCGGCATGTGGCGCGAATGTGCGCGATGGTCGTTCATCGACACGGAAGCCCTTTCCCGCCTGCTGCCGCTGCGCGGTGTCTCGGACGGCCACCGCATCAACGAGCATCTGACAAAGGAAACCGGCGTGCTTTGTCCCGCGCTGGCTGCGTTCCCAACGGAGTTCGGCACACCCTACTGGTTTACCGGCTTTCTGGGTGATGTCGGGCACATGCTGGTATGTGGGCGCACCGGCTTCGGCAAGACGATCTTCATGCTGCTGTGCGCGACGCTCTTTCGCAAGTATCCGAACGCCCGGCTCTATGGCTTCGACAAGGATCTGTCGATGCGCATCCCGACGATCCTGCAGGGTGGTCGCTACATGCATTTCGACAGCGAGGCGGGAGACGTCCACAGCGACGAGCGTGCGCAGATGAATCCGCTGGTGCTGCTGGCTGATCAGCGGCATCTCGAATTCCTCGTCGAATGGGTCGTACTGCTCGTGCAGCAACGCGGCACGTATCGCGTGAGCGCCGGCGACCGGCGCGAGCTGGAAACGGCATTCGCCGCGGTTCGTAGCCGGGGCAGCCGCACCGACCGGCGGCTCTGGCGACTGGGCACGGTCCACGCGTCATTGCCGGCAGGGCCGCTCGCGGACGAACTGGCGCTGTGGGTCGGCGGGGCCGTGCACGCCCACTACTTCGACAATGTCGACGACAGCTTCGATGACGCGCACTGGGTCTCGATGGCAACTGACCGGATTCTCGCGAGCCCGGTGATCGCACGGCCATTCCTGTCGTACGTCACCTACCGCATCCAGGATTCGCTCGAGCAGCGACGCGCGAACGGCGTGATCGGCCCGACGCTCGTGATGCTGCCCGAGATCTGGAACCTCCTCGACGATGAGGCATTCGCCGCGCAGATCGGCAACTGGATCGTCACGATGCGCAAGAAGCTCGGCTGCGTATGGATGGATGCCCAGTCGCCCGAGCAGGTATCGTCCTCGTCCGTCTGGCCGCAGATCCGCGACAACGTACTCGTGCGCGTGTTTGTGCCCGTCGAGAACTTTACGCCCTCCGCGAAGACCGCCTACCAGCGCGACTTCGGCCTGTCCGACGGTCAGATCCGCACGATCCAGAAGCTCGTCGCAAAGCGCGACTACTTCATCGCCGAACAGGGTGGCGCGTCGCGGCGCATTTCGGTGCCGCTCGATCCCCGCTCAATCGCAATCCTGCGCTCGGAAATGAGCGCCCAGATCGTCTTCGACCGGCATCTGCATTCGGGTTATCCGGACTGGAAGGAACGGTACACCGACGAAGCCGCAGCGCAGGCGCGCGGCGATGCAATGCCCGCGCCCGAGCCGGAGGCCGGCCATGCGTAACGCCCTGCTCGGCCGCATCGGCGCACCGGTCGTCATTTGTCTACTTGTGCACGTCAGTGCTGCCCGGGCCGGTGGCGGCATGACCGGCGGCGCCACGGAGATCACGCAACTCCTGAATCACGCGGAACTGGCTTCGTCCGTTTCGCAGCAGGCGCAGATGGTCGAACAGAACGTCCAGGCGCAGATCACGCGCCTGCAGCAGTATGTGACGATGGTCCAGAACCTGAAGCAGGTGCCGGCTTCTCTCATCGACCAGACGATCGCCCCCTACCGCACACAGATGGCGAACTTCCAGTCGCTGTCGACAGCGATCACGCAGCTGCAGCAGGCGGCGAACGCCACGAGTGGCCTGTTCGGGCGCAGCCTGTCGGAGATGAACTCGACCGGCATGTCACCGGCGCAGTGGCTGTCGGCCTACACGTCGCTTGCCTCGACGCGTGGCGGGATCTACCAGCAGCAGCTCACGCAGGACATGCAGAACCTGAACACGCTCGCCGCTCGCGCGGAGAACCTGCAGCAGATCCAGTCCCAGATTCCGAATGTCACCGGCGCCGTACAAGGGCTGCAGATGCTGAACCAGCAGTCGAACGTGCTTGCCGGCGAAATGGTGGACCTGCACGCGCTCATGCAGCGCCAGGTCGCGCAGCAGATGCAGGACCGCGCCGGCGAGGCGCAGGCCCAGGGCAATGCCGCGCAACTCGCCGCCGCGCGCGCCGCAGCGATGGGCCGGGTCAACCAGCAGGAACAGCAGACGACGCAGGGCGCGCCGGACTTCGATCTGCTGCAGAACCCGTGACCCGGAGGCGACGATGCTGCTGCGCTGGCTGATCCGCTCGCTGTGCATGACACCTGCCGAACTGCGGCTCGTCCTCGGGGGTGTACGCGCGTACCGTGGCCACCGTCAGACCATCGACGAGGAACGAGACGCGCAGTGGCGCTTCGACCGGCGGATCACGCGCAATACCCGCCTGTCCCTGCTCACAGGACTCCTGATCGTGCAGGTCGACAGCCCGCAGGTCTTTGCGGCCGGCTGGTTCGCGCTGCCGCTCGCTGCACTGCTGGCTATGGTCCGCCTCGCCGGCGGTCTGCGCTAAACGGATGTGGAATCTGAGTCATGAACGACGTCATCTCGGTCCTCAATATACTATTCGCGACGATGCAGACGAAAGGAGGCAGCCTGCAGACGCTGTTCCTGTCAGACGGTCTGGACCTGCTCGCAGCGCTCGGCCTGATCATCGCGACCTGGCACGTGTTCCTGTGGCTGCTCGAGGGCGACTTCCCCGGCTTCTTCGCGAACCTGTTTCGCCACCTGATCAGGTGCGCGGTCATCCTGGTGCTGCTCACCGCGTGGAGCACCACGGTTCATAGCTATTTCGTCGACAACATGCAAACGATGGCCTCACGCGTGTCCGGCGGCGACGGCAATCCTGGCGATCTGCTGCGTGCGCTCGTCAATGCCGCCTCGACCATCATGCAGGGCGTGCGCACCGAAGCCGCCCAGGTGTGCGAGGAGGTGCCCGATGTCACACCCGAAGGCGTTGTGATTCCGAACACCGAACATCAGGAATGCGGTGCGACGAGTGACGCAGGGGCGAACTCGGCGGGCGTGAGTTCGATCTGGACGCTCGTCAGGAACCTGCCGCTGATCCTGCTCGCGTTCCTCGCGAAAGCGCTGGCGATCATCGCGATCACGCTCATGACGTTGATCTTCGTCGTGGTTGTGCAGTTCGGCTCGTTCCTGCTCGACATTGCCTTCTGCCTCGGACCGGTCCTGATTCCCTGGTATGTGCTGCCTGCCGGTGAATTCCTCTTCGATGGCTGGCTCAGGTTCACGATCTCCGCAGGCCTCTTCAAGGTGGTGGCCTGGCTGATGATGGCGATCGTCTACAGCGGCGTGCTGCCCGGCATCCAGAGCCTCGTGCAGCAGACGGCGATGCAAAGCGGCACAAACAGTGACGCATACTACGCGACGAACTACCTTGCGATGCTCGCGCTTGCGCTCGTCTGCGGCGTAGGGGCTTTCATGATGTGGCAGGTGCCGGACATCGCGAAGTCGCTTGTCTCAGGCGGCGCTGGTGGTGGCTTGCGCGGCTTTGGCAAGGGCGTCATGGGGAACAAGTTGACGCCCAACGTATTGAAATGAGATCAGTGATGCCTACTTTCGTTTTGATGACTCGCATAGTACGCATTCCAGGACGCATCTGCATCTCTGAGATGCTGCTCGTCTGCCTCCCGAGACTGCTGCCTGTCTCGTGGCGTCCGGCTAAATGCCGCCCACGCGAGAAACCCCACTGCTCCCGCGAGCATCATCGCGACGCCGAAATGCTGCGCGCCGACCTGATACAGGAGGAACGCGGCAAACAGGAAAACTGGCAGCACGAAATACAGCAGGATGATCCTGAGTCTGGCCATGGCTGCACCCGCGCAGCAAGTGAACTGGGTTTCAGTCTAGCACCGCACGCGCGGGCCTGCGCGGAGGCATGAGCGATGGATGAACAGATGCCACCGTCGCGTCCGTCCCGTTCAGACCCGGCCGCCCCTGCCGGCACTGATCTCTTCGCGCCGCCCAACACCGGAGAAGCCGTGGCCGCATGGTTCGCTGCATTTCAGCGGCCCGTGTGGGAAAAGCGCCTCGCCATCAAGGTCGCCGCTGCTTTCGCGCTGATTGCAGCCGGCGAATGCGCAGCACTGATCGTCCAGAGTGCGCATAGTGGTCCGCGTCCGTATTTTGTCGAGCATGATGAAAAGAGCGGCGCGGTGTGGGTCTCGGACCGTTACGCCGAAACGTATTCAGTGACCGCGGCCAACAGGCGCTATTTCCTGGTGAAATGGGCCTCACGCGTGTTCACGATCGAGGCCGACAGCCAGGACACGCTCACGCGTCAGATCCCCGCTGCGTTCGGCTGGACATCGGGTGCGGCGACGCGGGAGCTCGAAACCTGGATCACGGTGACCGATCCCGTCGCGCAGCGTGTCGTGCAGACGCCGGGGCTCACCCGTGAATTCGTCGAGAACTCCACCTCGTTCTCGCCCGATGGCCAGGTCGCGTACCTGATCTTCACACTGGTCGAGAGCGTGAACGGCAAACCATCGCGACCGAAACAGATGCTGCTCACGATCAGCTTCCTGCTCGCGCCCGAGACCCTGAAGCCCGGCGAAGAGAAGGACAACCCGATCGGCCTGCGTATCACCCATTTCAGTCTCACGCCCTACCTCGGCGTCAATCCTGGAGCAGCGCAATGAACGTCATTGCATCCGTCACATGCGTCGCGATGCTGCTCGGTGCCAGCATGGCGACGGCCAACGGGCAATCCGCGTCGTCAGCCCCGCCTGCTGCCTCGCCGCTGCCACCGGGCATACCCTCCATGGCACAGAAGCTGCCGGACCCAGCCCCCCCACATCCTGCTCCCTCGTCCTCCCGGCACCGCCGGCAAGCGGCGGCGCTTGCGGCGATCAAAGGTCCCTACCCCGCGCCTGATGACGCGTCGCTCGTCGTATACGACTACGACCCGGACTACTCGTACCCCGTGCTCGTGCGGACCAGCCAGGAAACGCATCTGGTGTTCGGACCAGACGAGGAAGTGGTGGGCGTCTATCTGTCGGATACCGGCAAGCGCTGGCTTGAGCACACCGCTCTGACGAAGCGGGATGTATTTATCGAGGCGCGCCTGCCCGGACTCGAAAATGCCGCCACCATCATCACGTCCCGCCGGCGCTACGAACTCGACCTGCGATCGTCCGATGACGGCAAGGCGTACCACCGGGTCTCGTGGCACTACCTGGGTGCCGACGCGCAGACAACGGTAGGAGAGGTCTCACCGTTTGGCATCGAATACCCGGGTAACGCACCCACGAGCAACGCTGCCGCGCGGCCGGACCGCGCGACGCCCGAAGGGCAGCCGGCATCGGACACGGCGGGGCCGGACGGCCCTCACATTGCGCTCGATCACGCGAACTTCGACTACCGCGTCGAGGGCAAAGCGCCGTTCGCGCCCGTGATCGTGTTCGACGACGGGCGGTTCACGTACCTCCAGCTTCCGCATCAAGCTGAACTGCCCGCCATCTTGCTGATGGACGACAAGGGGGAAGCTGAGATCGCGAGCTTCGTTCCACTTGGCAACGACTTCTACGAGGTCCAGCAGACCGTTCCGTATGGGTTGCTGCTCAAGCGTGGCAAGGAGGAGGTCCGGATCTTCAACGGTCAGGGCAAAGGCTGCGGACTCTTCGGCTGCGATTCAGCGCGCATGACGAACGTCTACGGGAAGCCGTGATCATGGCCGCCCCGCAACACAACGGCCACAGCGGCGCCCCGCTTACGCCCGATCCAGCGCGCCTGACGCGCGTGCGGCGCGATCTCGCGAAAGTGCTGCTAGTCGCGCTGGGCTCTGCCCTAGTCGCGATTGTGCTCGTCCACGCGCTGTCTCACCCGCACGAGAGCGCCGCCGAACGACGCGCGAGAGAGCAGCTCGATGCTGAGGCGCGGCAGCCCAGGGCGTCGCCGGATGCGCTACGCAAGCGGCTGGAGGACCAGCGCAATCTCGCGATGGCCCGAGCAGGAAACGAAACGGCCAGCGCCCCGCTTGGCGGCACGCCGCTTGACGGTATCCCCAAAGGTGCACCCGGCGAAGACGCAGGTCCCCTTCCCCCCAGCTATCACACTTCCAGCCAGTCGGCGGCGAACCGCGATGCCGATCGTCTCGCCCTTCAACGGCAGATCGAAGCGATGCAGAGCCAGTCGCTCGTTGCGTACGAAGACACGACGCGCGGCACCCAGGACGCAGCGGCACGGGCAACCAGTGTCCAGGACCCGGATCGTCCTGCAGGCCGCCTAGCAAACCTTCCGGAACAGTCTGACGCCGCCGCTCAGACGATCCATGGCGCGCCTGACACAGCGTCGTCTGCGTTACAGCAGGCAAGCGTCGCGAGCGGCATTGACCGACGCAACGCGGACTGGCTGAAACAGCAGTCAGACACGGCTGACGATGAGAAACCATTGGTCCCAGTCCCGCTCAGGTCACCGTACATGGTACTGGGCGGCACGCCCATTCCCACGGTCATCCTGCAGGGCGCAAAAAGCGACATGCCAGGCGTCTTCCGCGCGATGGTCGACCGCGACATCTATGACAGCATCGACGGCACCTGCAAGCTCATCCCGAAGGGCACGCGCATTCTCGGCCGGACCAACAATGACGTGGCGATCGGCCAGGACCTGATGCTCATGGCCGCCACCCGGATGATTTTCCGTCACGCGACGATGCGCCTCGACGGCCTGACCGGCAACGATCCCGACGGCGAGGCGGGTGCCAGTGCCGACGTCAACAACCACTTCTTCCGGATCTTCGGCTCGACGTTCCTGATCGCAGGCGTCGCCGCCTGGATCGGCCACAACCAGAACCAGTCGAACGGCACGACGATCAACGTCAACGGCGGCGTGGCGACGGACCTGTCGTCGGCCGCAGCGCAATCGCTGTCACAAACGACGCAAACCATTCTCCAGCGCAACATGAATATCCAGCCGACGCTGAAGCTCGAGCCGGGCCAGCGCATCACGTTCATCACCCAGCGGGACATGATGCTGCCACCCGGCGTCACTGACGGGAGCTGCCATCGATGAAACAAGCCACCACCCTGCTTTCTGCAACCGTCCTCCTCGCCGGCTGCCTGCTCCAGTCAGCCTGCGCCGAACCGCCGCCGATGACGGGGCCCGTCTACGACTTCGACTGGCATCTGAGCGGAGATGCCGAAGCCCGACCGTACCAGGTGTTCGACGACGGCCGGAAGATCTATCTGCAATTCGCCGATCCAAAACGCGTGCCCGCCGTTTTCGCCGACACCGCGGGCGGCCTCCTCCTTCTGCATTGGCGTGCCGATCCGCCGTACATCATCGTTGATCAAATGGAAAACGCGCTTGTATTCCGCGCCTCAGAGCGGGAAGCACGGGCGCTCCGCGCTGCGCCGTCGCGGCCACCGCAAGCCGCACACTTCGGCGCAGCCCAACCCGCGGTGCTCATGCCTGCCGCCTCGTCGGCAGACGTCAACCGCACTTCAGACGCAGCATCGGAAGACAGATAAACGCTGCCCGGTCGTGACTGTCGTGACGCTCTCGTACGCCACAGGGACCGGGCTATGGTCGACTGACCGCATCGATAGGGTAACCGTTGACCGCCAGCAAATTGACCCGTCATTCGACGATTCGTCACGCGTGCTGGAAACGTGTGCCACTGAATTCGCCGTTGAGGGCGCGGCACGCCGCTTAATTCTCTCCACGCGCGCGCTTCAACTCGAGGTAGTTCTGGTTTGCCTCAGCATCGTCCGCCCGGTATGCGATGTCCGGTGCACTGCGCCCGTCATCTCCGTTGAGCCCCGGTAATGACATGAGGTGGTCGCGGAGATCGCCCCTGGCAACGGGAGCCACCATCAATGGGAGCAGATACGCGTCCAGGTGCTTGCCCTGTGGATTTTCCAGTTCCCGGGTAAGCGATTCCAGGTAATCGTCTTTGCGGGATGCATTCCAGTTAATGGCGAAACCTGCGCGGTGGCAAAGTTCCGCATGGACGAGAAGCATCGTGCGACCGTTGCCGTCCAGAAAAGGATGCCCCCAGGCAAGAGCGCCCATGACCATCCCCGGTTTTTCCCGAATCGCCTTGGGATTGTTGCCAGCCGACAGTCCCCATTCAACGGCACGCTGGCATAACTCCGAAGCTTCGAACTGTATCCGCTGTCCCTTCCCGACCAGTCTCCCAACACCGAGAGCATGGCGATCCTGGCCCGCCCACGGGTAAAACTCACTGAACAGGATCCGGTGAACCTCAAGGAAGTGCACGTACGTAATCGAACCTCTGATGGCGTGAAGATACGCCAATGCCGCCTCGAGGTTCGACTCAAAGAATCCGTGTTCTATGTACTTGAGTTCATCCAGATCCTTGATGCCGTCAACGTTACGCAGGTAACCCCTGGTTTCGTAGTCCCCGAACGGGTCGAACACGCTTGATCTCCCTTATGTGGTTCGCCATCAGTCGGGCAAACTGCCGGCCGTTAATCCGATCCTGCTTCTTGAGTGCAACCAGCAGCTTGCCTGTGAGATCGAGCTTGACATCGTCACCCGCCGCTCGCGTCACTGCCTCGGCAAAATCATCGAGGCCCGAGCGCCGGTATTGAATGCCGTAGGCTTGCGCGAGCCGCTCAACAAACTTCCCGACGTTCTGGGTTGGCAGCTTGTCGACATCTGCAGGTAGGCTGGGGGCCGCGCCCGTTTGTGATCTTTCGGGTTGACCGACATACCGCACCCGGATGTTGTCCCAGCCGAGCTTGCGGGAAATCCGGCTCGTCCCTGCGTCAACGAGGCAGACGGAGCGACCGTTTTCGTGCTGGATTGTCACATCAAGGACCGCCACGCCCAGTTTCCCGAGCGCCTCGCGCAACAGCACGTCACAACCAACGGCAAATCGCGCGTTGCCTTCCGGATCCGGACTGGTCTTGGCATAAACACCGGCTCCCAGTCGAACGAGGCGTCCATCGGCAACGAGATGCTGAAGTGCAGTGCTAAGGTGCGACGAACTCCCCAACCCAGCCAGTTCCCGTCGAAGCACGACATTACCCGACCGCTTCTTCAGCGACATCAAAAGCCTACCGTCCAGGTTCATCGATCACCTCCAAATCCGGGTTACATGGTTCCATTATAACCCGCACGAAATTCCTTATACAACAATGGGTTATCGATACAAATCTTGCCGAAGTAGCAGCATGATCCGTTGGCCGGACGGCACCTACAGGGTTTCGCGCAGAAGCGTTGGCAGTCCCCATGGCGCGGGCGGCCCACGCAAGTGGCTCATCCCAGCGCCGCCCGGCGCAATCCCGGGCGTATCGCCGGCTGGTATTGACGGGAGCTCCGACGCCAACGCGTCGCTGTTGCGGGTGAGGATCTGGCAGCCTCGACCGAGGCGTCCAAATTTACCGTCCTGTCACGTTCCGTGGACAACAGAAGCCGTTGTACAGCCGTGTGCCGGCCCGAAGCCCGTTTCACAAAAGTCGTCAAGCTCGGTTTCACGCCGGACAACTGTGGGACAGTGACACGCGCCGGATCTTATACGCGTCACTGGCGGTGAGGCGCACCCGACCGATCGAAGCCCCTGAGGGTCACGCGGACGCGTCCCGTGCCGCCCGGGCCTGGAGCCCGGCAAGCTGGGTCAGCGCATCAGCGGCGCGCTCAACCGGCACGAAAATATGATCGTGAAAGGCGGCGGCAACGACGTTGCAGCTGATGCTGGCCTTCGTCAGCACCTCAGCCACCGCGGCAGTGAGTCCCACCGCCTGCAGATCGGAGTGAACGGTCAGCGTAATCCACGCTGCCCGGAAAAGCACAGGCAACTCCTCGCGCAGTGCTGTCGGCTCATCGATGATGAGGGTCATCCCTTCGCGCTCACGAAACGTCGCCAAAGGCGCGAGCCGCGACACATCCCGGTCCGCCGGAACGGATGAGAAGACATAGGCTCCTTCATTGAGCTCTGGCTGCATTGACGCGAGCAGTTGTTCGAGATCCGAAAGGGGTTGGCTCACTGTGCTCCCTGTACAAGAAGAGAATGAATTGGGCTAGGTATACTGGCCGCGCCATTGCAGGCCGTACCCACGTTGCATATCGAATCTATAGTGACCGAATCCAGCGAACAAGACGCGATTGAAGGCGCGTCCGAGACGTCGTTGAGTTGATCGCGCCTCCCAAGGCCCAAACCCTCAAACAATGGGCCACCTTCGCAGGCAAAACCCAATGTTCAAAGGCGAATTGCACCGTCCTCGCTGACTCTCCATGAGGTCGTAGGATCGCCGGGGTGCGACGGGACGTGTGACCTACGCGACAGAACGCACAAAATGGTCAGAACATAACGTATTACACATATTTTTAAATTTCAAGTCCTTCTTTGCTATCGGCCGGCACCGCACACTTGGCGCATTTGAGGGCGGGAGCAGCGGTGACACGGCAGCAAGGCGAGCAAGAACATCTGGTCGGGGCAATCGGCAAGGCCATTGCGCGGCGACGCAAGGCGCTCGGCCTGACCCAGGAACAGCTATCTGAAACCGCAGGTCTCGCCCAGGCGTCGCTCTCCCACATTGAACGCGGCGTCACCTCGCCCAGCATCGAGCGCCTGGCGCGGCTCGCAGGCATTCTTGAATGCCGTCTTTCAGACTTTCTCGGTGAGACCGGCACAGGTCCGGCCGACCGCGCCACCCGTATCCATCAGAAGCTCTCGGGGCTCAGCCCGATACAGCAGGATGCGTTGGAGCGCCTGATGGATGAGGCCATCGCTCTGGCAACAAACGCACGCCCCGCCGTCAAACGCCGCTTGCGCAAACAGAGCCCCTGACTGCGCGACCGGGCTGCACGGCATTGTCCCCGAATGGCTGATGCTGTTGAAAAAGTCGCTGCCCTGCTTTTTCAACTCGGCGGTGAAAAATCGACCTCTCAGATCGGTCTACAAACCGCTCGCGAATGCCGGCTAAGGGTAAGACGACCCCTAAAAACCTTATGCGGGAGACGTCAACGACTTTTTCAACAGCATCGGCTGCTGGCTGCCATTGGGTCTTCTTTCTATATGTGGCGTCAACCTGCCCCTCTGCCGGTTCGCGAGTACGCAATGCAATATTCCAACGCAGGCCGGGCGATGCGCGGCCGTTGGGCTTGACTGGCTACCGGTCCGCTTTTATCGCCTGCTATCCGCATTCGCCGGAAATGATCCGGCAGACGGAAGGCATTCCCTACCGGATTCCCGACCGGCACTCACCAGTCGTGCCCGACCATGAGATTGAGTCGCCTGTCGTTATATCACTAAGATGTGCGAATTAAATATCGAGCGGATTAGCTTGATTTTTCGATTTCGCCGGCTATCATTCGCGATTGAAGTTGCCCGCTGGAGCCCATCCAGCATCCCTTGCAGCACCGTCGCTTTGCGACACCTTTTGCGGTTGCGCTTCGTCCCATTGTCCGGACCGCCGCAGGTCGTTTGACCAGAAGCTTCCTTCCTTGCCCGCCCTGGGGAATTACCATTCCCCGACGCGGGACATGGCGATTCCCCTTTTTTCGTTCTGGAGAATCGTCATGAATCAGTTAGTCGAACCCCGCAAGTATTTCGACCTTCATCTGCGTGGCCTCGGGTATCTGTCGCGCGTGCGCGACGTAGCCGCCAAAGGCAATGGCCGCAGCAAGGCGAAACCCTTCCTCGCATGCGCCATTTCCGCGTTTCATGGCGATCCCAATGTCGAGAACGGCATCGTCTATCTTTCGCTCGACCTGATCGTCGCCGGCGAAAAGGCCAGGGAAGCGGTCCGCGCCGTGATGGACGACGCGAACGATCCCGATGTGAAAGTCCTCGTTGCCTTCCGGTCGGGTGACCATTACATCCGGACATTCGAGCGTACCGGCAACCGCGCAGGCGAAACCGGCGCCGTACTCAAGGGGCGCCTGCTCAAGCTCTTCTGGGTCAAGGTTGACGGCCAGGAAGTGTACCGCGATGAAAGTGATGGAAGCGACGACGCCGACACGGAAAACGATCAGGCGCCGGAACGGGTCAACGCATATGTACCGTCCACTGACCCTCGTGATCGGCACGATTCGGCCAGCGTCGAGGAGCTTCCGGGCAGTAGCAATGCGCGGGAACCCGGCGAAGCGCCGTCTCCGGCTGAGCGCACTGCTCCGCGCACCAACCGCTATCCAACCCTGCGCCGTCATGGCAACGCCAATGCCCGTCGTGCGCCCGTCAGTGTCGACTGAACCGTAACCCTCGTCCCCCGCCTCGCGGGGGTCTTCTCCCACGCACGACCGGTCTGCCGGTTTTCCCGGGCGACGTATCACGAAACGCCCGGGAAAGCCGGCGCCGACCACCATGCGCACTGGGTTCACGGTGGCCCGAGCACGCCGTGCCGTTTGTGCCGGAACGATTTCTCCGGCCCAGACACGCGCCTGGCAGGTTCAACTGCCAGGCGTCATGCGTCATTCGCTTCTCACCTGCAATGAAAGTACGCATGAGAGCGAATGACGCATGACGGTTTCACTGCCGGCCTGCCAGCTTGCAGGCCCGTCTGTCGCCACGCGAGGCGACACCTTTACAGCCAGCTTCCGGTGCCACTGTCTGCACGGCTGTTCCCACGTCACGTGACGCGGGCTCCGGAATCACCTCCTGTCACGCCTTCGGGCCTCACCTTGTCCAACCTTCGCGGGGATGCGCTTCCCCGCCCGGGCAGCCGTTCGCCGCGTCTTTCCGGAGAACGTCATGACTCAAGCCAGCGAAACACACGGCGTCACTGCCACGATCGTGCCTGATGAACGCCGCATCGATATCCTGCCGCGCTATTTCGGCAGGCACATGATCCGCGCGGAAGTTGCTGTCTACACCGCAATGTCATCGCTATGCGACACCTATCACGGTGGATTCTGGGACTACATCGAACTGTCCAACGGCGCATTCTATATGTCACCGCGCAAGGATGGGCCGCTTGCCATCACCTGTGACGGCAACGGATACGACGGCGAGATGAGCAGCGATGCCGCAGGCATTGTTGCCACGCTGTTCGCGCTGAATGCGATGGCGTGGTCGACCGAAGACGCAAGCTTCACCGACCTCTATCACAGGCTGCTCGCCTTCGTACCGTCTCACGCGGAAAGCCGCGAAATCTTCGCGGCGATCGACTGACGTCCTGCCTTTCTCTTACACCCTGCGGAACGCATCCCGCTGGGGCGCGTCTCCGCGACTCATCACGGAGATGCCCATGTCAAACTGTAGCTGCCGTGCCGTCAAAGCATCCGTCGACAAGCCCCGCGACGTCGGATTGCACTACTGGCCGGGTGTGCGAACGAAACACCACGCGCGAACGTCAGGGACGCTTGCCCACGCCGCGAACCGGCCCGTCGACGAAGGCGATCCTTCGCAGCAGGTTTTCCGGTGCCGTGACGGGCGGATATTGCCGAGCTACACGAACCGGAGCGTCGGTCTTTCCGCCGGCCTCTATCTCGGCCTCTATCTCGGCCTCTTCAACGGGCGCGACGATCCGCTCGGATCCTCGCTTGTCGACGGGTTTGACGGACCGCTAATCGGCAGACTGCGCTATTGCCACACGATCAGGGCCCGCGATGTCGAACTTGACTTTCTCGATCCGTTCGAAGCGCGCCTGTTCTTCCCCGACACGGCGTACGTCGCCGGGCCGGATGGCGAGGTTCCGGCCGCAAAGATCGTGATGCCAATCCCGCTCATGTTCAACTCAGGAGCCATCGTCTTCGATGGCCGCTACTTCGCCGACTGGACCGTGTTCATCATCAGCGCCGTTCGTACTGCGACGGGTCGCGATCTTCGCGCGCAGCGGCGCGTGTGACGCCGGCATCACGGTCGCCGTTTTCACTTTTTTCCATCATCTGCACCGCATCAGCGGTGCTTCCCCGCGGGGCATCGCCCCGCCCCGGGAACGATGCCTCGCCTCACCTTGCGAGGACCATCATGGGATGGCTGTTTGGTCATGGACAGACGCGTGCGCAGTTGATCGCTCGCCGGACAGGTGACGAGGAGCATGACGGCTTGACACGTCGCTGCCTTCGTCACTGCACCAGTGGCAACGTACTGTGGACCGTCTGGGAAATTGAACGCGCGGGCGTTGCACCAATGCGTTTCATCGGCTGCGACCTGCTCGCATGGGACAAAACCTGCGCAGGCTGGGGAAACAAGGATATGTGCGAGGAGATGGAACCGCTTTACTACTCCTGCCCGCTCGCCTATCTCGACATGGTCCCGCCCGTGGCGCCCGCATGGCGCGAGCAGGTTCGCGCATGGCATACGGCACGCTCACGGGCACACTCACGCCCGCTCGCGCCAGGCGATGTGCTCACACTCAGCGGCCTGTCGATAAAGGAGGCTGTCGTCGTGAGTCGACACCATCGCTCGTGGATCGTCGAAAGCGGCGGGCGACTGTTCAGGTTTCCGCCACGTCTGTTCCGTCATATCGTCGGGCAGCGCAGCGCCGACGCGTGCGGCCCGCAACACGCAGGCTGATGCATCAACGCCGTCATGACGCGTCGCGCTCCCTGCGCTACCTGCCGGAAGTTTCCGTCCATGAGCTTGCGGAAATGAACATGACTGCGGCCTGTCCGCGCCGGTTGCGCATCGCCCTATCGGCAAAACCTGTCAGCAGGGCCTGCAATGTTTCGCTCGGCGGTTCGGCTGTGCCGCTGTGCTTACCGCGCAGCGGCCGTCTGTCCGCACGATCTTTCCCAAACCGCGGGACACCATGCCCGCCAGGGAGGGTCCCGCCTCACTCCGTGGAGGCATCATGATTTCGCTTTCCGGCACGCTTGACGTGCGCACCATCAAGGGCAGCAACGGCCCCTTCCAGGTCGGCGAACTGACGACGTCCGTCGGCGACTTCAAGGTTAAGGACAAGCTGCTTGAGCAGTTCGAACCCGGCGCCTACACCGGCACCTTTCTGATCGACAAAATCTATCCGCACAGCTACGTGTGGTACGGCAAGGTCACCGTCGAAATCCGCGCGAAGCTCGCCGACGTGCAACTGGACAACGACGAACCGTTCAGCGAGACAGGGCGCGAGTCCGCCTCGACGGAGCCGGACCCCGTCGACGAGGAACGCGTACCGGCCGCTCCTCGCCCCGCCCACGCGGAAGAAGCGCCCGCAGCCGCGCAGACGGGCAATGATGCTGGTGAGCTGTATCTGCCCGATCTCTTCGGAACCGACCTAGCCGATGCGATCGTCGCCGGCGAGCCGGTGAAGCTTGATCCGACCGTCGATCGCGGCGTGTTCCGTCAACAGCGCGACCAGCTTCGCGCATTTGGCTACGCCTTCCAGGCGTCTACCCAGACCTGGCTGAAGGCCTGATTCCGATCCACCTTCGGTGTGCCAGGGTTCCACGCTCCGGCACACCCGTGACCCACAGGAGATTCGTATGGCCCTGATCTTTCCTCGTCTAGCGCGAAATTTTGTGAAGAACGGGTACTTTCCGACCGACGCCGTCACACTCGCGCGCATCATGCCGGCACTCGCGCTGGCCGACCCCGACCGTCCCTCGCGACTGCTCGATCCCTGCTGCGGTGAAGGCGCCGCGCTGCAGGAACTGAGGGCTTCGCTCGTTGCGCGCTCCACGACGCCCGATAGGGTTCGCGCCTTTGGTGTTGAGTACGACCGCGAGCGTGCGTGGCACGCGAAGGAAGTGCTCGATACGGTTGCGCACACTGACGTTCACGACATGTTCATCACGGCCCGTAGCATGGGACTGCTACTCCTCAATCCACCGTACGGTGATGTCGTATCTGACAAGGCACAGACGGGCGAACGCCAGCCGGATCGTCTCGAGAAGATCTTCTACCTCAGGACGGTCCCCTGGCTCACATTTGGCGGCGTGCTGGTCCTGATCGTGCCGCATTACGTGATGGACCGCGAGTTCGCCACGATGATTGCCCGCAACTTCACACAGGTCCAGGTGTTCCTCGCGCCCGACCAGACGTTCAGGCAGCTTGTGCTTGTCGGCGTCAAGCGCCGGGCGGATGGGGTCGACGCCGCACTGGCCGCGCGCCTGGCCTGCATCCATGAGGGCGAACTGCCATCTGAGCTGCCGCAAAGCTGGACGGCCGAGCCGTATCGCATCCCTTCGATGGCCGGCGAATACGCTTTCATGTCGGCACGGATCGACGCGCCGCAGCTCGAACAAGAGTTGCAGCGCCTGAAGCACGCCACGCTCTGGCCACAGTTCGCCACGATGTTTGCGGCGAAGGCTGTCACGCCGCGGCGTCCACTACGTGATCTGTCCGACTGGCATCTCGCGCTCGCGCTTGCAGCCGGGCAGATCACAGGTGTGGTGACGGGCGCCGACGGCACGCGCCTGTTGATCCGCGGCGACACCATCAAGCAGAAGGAGCAGGAAGTCCAGATCGAGGAAACCGACAAGGGCGAAATCCGGACCACGATCCTGATGCGCGACCGGTTTGTTCCGACGATCGCGGGCATCGACTTCACCCCCGGCCCTAACCTCGGCCGGATTGTCACGATCCGCTAACCTGGATCATCTTCATCAAACCCGCGGGGCAACGCCCCGCAGGGGCGGGATCCGCACTTCACGGACACGACATCATGAATGATACGAGCCTCCGGAGGCAGCCATTGCCCGCCTTCATGGTCGGCTACAGTCTTGACCATAGCCACCGCGTCGTCGTCGGCGTTCGGGCCGCCAGCGCCGATGCCGCCTGTGCCATCGCACGTGCGGCCTTCGACGCCGGAACATTGTGGGACGATACGCCGGACATACCACTGCTCTACGACGACTACGAAGAGCTTGATGGTCAGGTCCTCAACTTCGACGCCACGTCCGTCGCAACGTGGCCGGCCGCCGATGTGTCGGTACGCGCCGCAAGATTGCATGCAGCCGCGCATCGGCTGCTCGCGTTCGCACGACTTGCCGACCGACGGCTACCGCTCGCAGCGGCGATCGAAGCGTGGCATCCCGATACCCTTGTGCCGATGACGGTCACCGCCGAACAGGCGCGCGAACTGCGTGTATTGCTGGAAAGGCTCCATGCCTGCTGACGCACGAGCCCATTTTTCGAACATACCTGCGCGCCCCTCGAAAGGGGCGCTTTCCCGGAGAGTCCCACACGACGTTCGGGGAAAGCGATCCCGCTGATCTGCCGGCAGCAGATCCGTCGTCGCCCGTGACGCGACACCCTTCGTATCACCCGCAGCTTTCTTCCGGCGCCTTCGTCTGCGCGGCTGCGGCTTCGTTCGCGAAGCCCCGGAATCTTCCTCAACCCGCCCGGGTCTGCACCCGGCGGGTGCGCCGGACATTCAGACTGGAGCGCCCTCATGCTGTATCCCATCAAGGAACTGCAGGACATCTTCGTCGATGCCTGCGTACGTGCACCCGATGGCGAACTCACCTTCGTCTCGGCCTTCGGACGCGATGGCGCCGTTCAGCAGCTCTATGCCTCGCTGCACCTGGGTATCCAGGAAGGCGGCATCCGGCAGCTCACGCTGCTTGATCCACACAGCAGCCAGCCGGTTGCGGTCATCCCTATCGGCGACCCGCGGCGGCTCGACAAGTACAGCGGCCGCCTGCCGAAAGACAACCTGTTCGGGAACCTTGTCCATACCTGGATTTATGACGAGTCGCTCCTCAACCCATCGAAAGCCGCTGGTTCGGCATGGTTGCTGGTTGATCGCGACACACAGGCGCACGACGACGAGTCCCTTCAGGCCCGCGTCTGGTCGCTGATCGAACATCTCAGTCCAATACCGCTGCTGCCGCCTTGGCGTACGCCGGTGCTCGACGCACTTGGCGCTCAGCTCGTCAGCCATCTCGGCAACACACCTTATGCGCCTGTCGGGCGCATCCACGCTTCGCGGGTCACGCTCCGCGACACATTCGGGAAGGCCATTTCGGATTTCGTCAGCAGCGGCATGCTCACGCTCGACTAACGCGCACTAACACGCACTAACGCTGGTTCAGACCGCACAAGCCGCATCCGCGGCTCTCTACATTCACCCCAACCTGCGGGACTCACGCATCCCGCCAGGGAAACGTGCGACCCGCGTCTTATGGAGACGCATCATGGAAGATCTGCAACCCGCTGTCGTCGATAGCAACGCCATTGATGAAGATTTGGTGCCCGGCGATCAGTCTCGAGACGTGATCGCGCTACCGGACTTTATCGCGAACTTTGGAGCCGGCCTGCTGGACGCCGTCCGCCAGCAGAATCCGTCGATCTATGACGGCCACCGACCACCACGCTGGGACGCATTGCTCAATGAACTTTCGCGTCAACCATTTCCCGCGCAACGCGAAGTCATCCATGCGATCACGACGCTGCTCACGCAGCAGGCGCCAGGCGGCGTCATCAATGCCGAAATGGGCACGGGAAAGACCTTGATGGGGATCGGCGTCGCAGTCCTGCTGCATCACGCCGGTTATCCGCGCACACTGGTCATCGCGCCACCGCACCTCGTCTACAAGTGGCGACGCGAAATCAGAACGACGGTGCCGGGCGCACGCGTCTGGATTCTCAACGGCCCTGACACGTTACGCAAGCTGCTTCAGCTGCGTGTCATGCGTTCGAAGCCGGCCGTGCCGGAGTTTTTCATTCTCGGTCGCGTGCGCATGCGCATGGGTTTCGACTGGAAGCCGGCCTTTGCCCATCGCGTCGCCACGCTCGACATGGAAACCGACGCGGTCACCCGCGTCTTTGCCTGCTGCCCCCGCTGCGGCGAATTCGTTTGCGATGAGGACGGCAATCCAATGACGCCCGCCCTGGCGCGGCCAGCACTCAACGAAAAGCGCCGTGCCTGCAGTTGCGGCGAACGGCTGTGGACCCTCGCGCCAAAAGGCCAGGGCACACGAACAATGCGCGAGCTGGTGAAAGGCGCGCTGTTGCAGATGCCAACCGTCGGCGAGAAAACCGCCGAGCGGCTGCTCTCGCGCTTTGGCGAATCGATGCTGGCCGACATGCTGCAGGATAATCTGTACGAGTTCATCAATCTGATGGACGACAGCGGTGAGCTCGTTTTCTCGGACCGGCAGGCGAAGCGCATGGAACGTGCCCTCGCCCACACTGAAATCTCGTTCGGACAGGGCGGCTATCAGGCCTCGGAGTTCATCAAACGCTATCTTCCCCAGGGCTACTTCGGCTTGCTGATCGCAGACGAAGGCCACGAATACAAGAACGAAAATTCTGCGCAGGGACAGGCCATGGGTGTGCTGGCCCGCAAGGCCTCGAAAACGTTGCTGCTCACCGGCACACTGATGGGTGGTTACGCCGATGACCTCTATCACCTGCTCTATCGCCTGCACCCCGCCATGCTGATCGACGACGGGTTCAATTACAACAGCAACGGCTCAATGGCAGCGGCGACCATGGCCTTCATGCGCGAGCATGGCGTGCTCATCGATATTCACAGGCAGGTCGATGAAGGGTCGCACCGCACGGCGAAGGGCGACCGGAAGAGCGTCTCGACGGTGAAGGGCCCGGGCTTCGGCCCCAAGGGCATCATGCGGTACGTCGTGCCCTATACGGCCTTTCTTAAGCTCTCGCAGATCGGCCAGAACGTCTTGCCACCCTACGACGAATCGCTGCTCCCGGTCGCGATGACCGACGAAATGGCGGCCGCCTATCGTGCACTCGAATCGACGCTGACGTTGGAACTGCGCGCCGCGTTACGCTGCGGCGACAAGAGTCTGCTCGGTGTGGTGCTTAATGCGCTACTCGCATGGCCGGAATGCTGTTTTCGGCCCGAACTCGTCCGTCATCCGCGCACGAAGCGCATCCTCGCCAGCGTGCCCGCATTGCTGCGTGACGATGAACCGGGTCCCAAGGAAGAAGCGCTGCTGCGACTCGTGCGCGGTGAACTGCTCAATCGGCGGCGCACGCTCGTCTATACGACCTATACCGGCACGCGGGATACGTCGGTACGCCTGAAAAACCTTTTTGATGCGGTCGGTGTCAGGGCATCCGTTCTTCGTGCCAGCGTCGCTGCTGAAAAACGCGAGGACTGGGTCGCGGACCAGCTCGAACGCGGCGCCGAGGTCATCATCACAAACCCGGAGCTGGTCAAGACCGGTCTAGATCTGCTCGAATTCCCGACGATCGCTTTTCTTCAGTCGGGCTACAACGTCTATACGTTGCAACAGGCGGCACGCCGCAGCTGGCGGATTGGTCAGACGCTCGACGTCACGGTGCGTTTTCTCGGGTACGAGGGCACCGCCCAGATGCGGTGTCTGAAACTGATGGGGCAGAAGATTGCCGTCTCGCAATCCACTTCCGGTGACATGCCGGAATCCGGTCTCGACATCCTGAATCAGGGCGGCGAAAGCATCGAGGTCGCCCTCGCACGACAGCTGGTGAATCAGGAATAGCCTCGCTCATAACTCATCTACCTGAACCATCCCTGCACTGCAGACGGCGGAGCTGATAGTTCCTGCGCCATTCAGCAACCACCCAGCTTCGCCAATTCCCTAAACTTCTGGAGGTATGCAGCATGATCCTGTTTCCTGCTTCAGAACTGCGTCCGGTCCTCGTCGAGGCCCGCACGCTTGCCTGCCGGGTCATCCTGGTCAAGGATCACGGCGTCTACATGATGTCGGAGAAATCCAGCCCGTCGCGTGTTACGTCGCGAAACGGCGAATCCCGCCTCATTGCATATGCCGTTGGTTGCAATCCCGAAACGGTGTCATTCGATGAATGGTGGAGCCTCGCATGTACCGAATTCGGCGGCGACGACTTTGCCGAATATTTCGATCATGACGCCGCCATTTTCGACCGTGTTATTGACGACGGCTGGAATCTGGAAATTCGTGCAGACGAACATCACCTCTATCTTGATGTAGTCCTACGCGATGCCTGACGGCCTTCAGACACGAGGAAACAACAGGCGTCGTCCTGAAGCCCCTGTTCTCGCAAGCGAACAGGGGCATTTTCATCCCATCCGATCAACCTGCGTCTCCGCTTCCCGCCGCCTGGAATATCGACGAGCAATTTCTTCAACAACAAAATGGCCATCGCATTGCGTTGGTTCGATCGGCCCGACGGGGCAACAGCGCGATTACACTTGCGAGGTGTCCTCCTGCTTCGGGGGATTCCGGGTTACCGCGGGCTGCTGATGATGCAAAACACCGAATTTTCTGCTTCGCCCCAGGCTGCACTCACAGGACGTCAACACCCGTCGCGCGTGGCCCACACGCTTCTTGCGGCAGGGATTGGAACGGCGGTCGCACTGACTGCCTGGTATCCCGGGCACTACGCAATCGCGCTGCTGGCGTTGCCGGCCGCCTGGTCGAGGTTGCGCAGCCAGCTCGCTGCCTTCATGCTTTGGGCCAGTTATTATCTTGCCGGCGCACGCGACATCCCGATGGTATGTGCGCGGTTCTTCGGGGGCTACGACGAGCTCACGCGGCCGCCCGCGCTCGCGCTCGGCATGGTGCTGTGGGTGCTTCAGGCCATCGTACTTGCGTTGCCCTGGGTCCTGCTCAAACCCGGTCGCTCGCTTCTTGATCGCAGTCACGTCTGGCGCGCGGTGGTCGCGACATTGGTCGTCACTGTTCCGCCGGTCGGCATCATCGGGTGGCTATCGCCGCTCCATGTGGCGAGCACACTTTATCCTGGATGGCGATGGGTTGGCATGGGCCTGGGCATGGCTGCGCTGTGCGCCGCCGCCATGCCGCAAGCGTGGCCCAGGACGCGGGTCACGTGGACGGCACTTGTATGCCTTTCTGTCTGCGCACATTGGCAGTTCGGCTCTGCGGCACCGCCTGCCGGATGGATCGCGGTCGACACAGCACTCGGTCGCTTTGACCAGTCCAGCTACACACCGCTCTACGAACGCAACGCGCGGCTTCAGGCAATAGCCCGGCGCGCGTTCGCAGCAGGGAACATCGTCGTGATCCTCCCCGAACAAATCGCCGGTTTGTGGCGCGCTTCGACGGCGCTCTGGTGGCGTGCCGATATCCAACGCATGCGCGCCATCGGCCAGACACTCGTGATCGGGATAGACATCGCCGTGAAGACCGTACCGTTGCGGTACACCGATAGCGCGATCATCATTGGTGCGGGGCATGGCCGTGTCAATAGCCGGCAACCTGTACCGCTCGCGCTATGGCGCCCGGGAGGAGCAACCAGTGCCGTCCCAGGGAGTCTCGCGCAACCGTATCCCGTTATCGCCGGTAAGCGCGCGGCGATATCACTCTGCTACGAGGATCTGCTGTGGTGGCCGCACTGGCGCACATTAGTTGAAAAGCCGGATGTCGTTATCAGCCAGTCGAACGGCTGGTTCGACGGCGACCTTGCGCTGTCGCGCATCCAGCAACAGGGGATCGCGTCGGTGGCGCGTCTGGCGGGTGCCCCGCTGTTACGCGCCACGAACAGGTAACCGTGCTGCTTACCTGCTGCCGTTGACCGCGTCCTTGAACGCCTTGCCAGCGGTGAACTTCACGGTCTTTGCCGCAGCGATGCTGATTTCCTCGCCCGTCGCCGGATTGCGGCCCGTACGCGCGGCGCGCTTGCCCTGACTGAACGAGCCAAACCCGACCAGTTGCACCGTCTCTCCCCTGACCACGGCTTTCGTGATTGCGCTGACAACGGCATCGATTGCCTCACCCGTGATGGACTTGCTCGAGCCCGTAGCCGACGCAACCGCATCAATCAGTTCCTGCTTGTTCATTACCTTCTTCCTCTTCGTTGAATGACATCCCTGGTGGCTTCCCATACGCTGGGTAGCTTGCCGGTAGCGTCCGAGATACGGATTGCGTACCCTATCGCGAAGACGGCACGCACGCAAGTCCGTCCGGACGCCATAGCACAATGGGCGCGTCGCCGCGATATCGATCGCGCCGCGCAAGTTTCAAATCAGTGAGTTCGGTTCCACGACAAAGGGACAGCGATCCCGGGTACCAGCGGATGCGCCCATCCTCGCATGGTCGGCTCCCAGCGTCTTACGGGTATTCCTCCGGTTCATTTATTCCGGGCGTCGCCAGGGTCTTGAAAACCAACAAGCAGTCGCCATACTGCCTTTCCGATCACCTGGTCTGCCGGACGGCACCTCACATGGATTACCAAGTCAGCTACGAGCACAGCCTGAGAACCGATCCCGACGCGTTCATCGTACGGGTGCCATCGCAGCGCGTGGAAGGCATCCCAGACAATCTTCTCCGGGATCTCCTGCCCGATTACATTACCGAGCTCATCCTCCAGCGCTCACCAGCAATCGGAAAGATTCGAAACCTTCGAATTCTTTGACAATCAGGCTCATCCGGCCGGCAGGTATGGACCGCCGCACGCGCAGGCTGTCTCAACCGTCGCCAGCTGCACCAAATATTGACCAATCAAATGAGTCGGAAGTCTTCCTCGCGTTCGCGCCCGCCGCTGGGCAAAAGCATGCTGTTGCCGCTTCCGGTTGCCCGGATCCGGTCACTTTCACTCGAACATCATCTCGCACTGGAAACCATCACCAGCGGCCACGGTAACGTCGATTTGCTGGTATGCCTGCTCAAAGCCGTCTATACAGCCTGGTATCTTCGGGAGGAAATACCCGCAAGCGCCGGCAGCCGACCTTTCCAGCACGCGGAGGCCGCGCTTGAACGATGTATCGCCAGGGCCGAGCGTGGCGAAGCCTGGGAGATGCTTGATGCGGACAAGAGCGCAATTGAAAAAGTTTTGTTACTTCATGACAAACAGCTCGCGACAGTGCCTGCTCATCGCTTTCTGATGGCGCTCGATTCGCTTAACCACTTTGCCGTTGGGGGACTGAAATCACCGATCCCGCCATTGACGTGCACCGACCAACATTAGGCTGAACGAACCTCTACGCCGAGGTTTGCCGGAAGACTTGCGGCAGGTTGTCCTTGTTGGATGATGCCTTAGCCCGGTCATCGAGCGGACTACCGTAAGCGATACCGAGGATTCCTCCCGCCTGTTCCCGGTATTCGGCGGGCCACATTGGAACATCAACATCACCCTCGAAAAAATCTTGAAGCCCGCCCTTCTCAAAGCACCAATCAAGACAACATCGTTCGTTTTACTGAATTAGTGCGTGGGCCTAGCGGCACCACGCGGAGCCACGATCATCCTCCGAATTTGTGAGATTAAGCATCGCTTTACGAGGTAAACCGTCTACGATCCAATTGCTTCGGGGCCTAAAGTAGACCTTACGGCCATGCTGTCGAGAGTTTGATGGTTTTAAGGCATTGAAACGCCCGGCGGTCAAATGATCGCCGCGACTCCCGAAGAAGCTCACCATCAATAGAAACCCGTCGGCGGTCGGCGTGTGCGCGCGCCCGAGATTACGCGAAGGCGCGGCAGTGACTTCAGTGGCGAAAGCGCAGCACCACCTTGTCAGCACGCTTCAGGTGCTCTGCTGCCCATATCGCACGTAACGACGTGTGGCGACGGGCCACAGCCAGATATTTTGTTGCGCCAGATCGCCGGCCAAACCGATCCGCGAATCCGCGACGTGATCATCGCTGCCGACCGACGGCGTCGATGATCGGCTGGAAATCGAACAGGTATGCCCTCCGTTCAGATCCGTCGATCCGAATTTCGCTGGCAGTGGCTGACGCAGCATTCGCATTGTCCCCAGGGATTGGCGTCTCGAGAGGCGACATCTACGATCCACCGGAACGACCAACTGCTGACGCGCCACTCGTCGGTCGACGCCGGCCGGAACAATGTCGGGACGACGATCAGATCACCTTCAGTCGGGCATTCGCGGCCAACTCTGCTGTCACTGGCGGCCTGCTGGCCCGGCTTACGGAATGGTATGGCTTCCCCCGCCCGAACGCAGCAAAAATCGTCACCGCGATCAAGGCACGAATCGAGTCGGTTGTAGCAAAGACCGCCAGCCCGAGCGAGGCCATGCAAGGGATGGTCTCCGATGTTCAGGCGCTGCTGCCACGTACAACCAAGCAACCCGAAAATTCGAGACTTTAATGGAATCCCGATGCTTTCCGACCGCACCAGTAAGCAATCGCGTGGTGCGACCGGAAGCAATCCTCACCGGACTGGGCAGAATCGCCGGCAACATAACACGAGCCCGATCGAGCATTCGACCTTGGCCGCAGCGAATTCGACACAGCGACGGGAGCGAGGCGACCGGCACCGCAGGAACTGACCAGCGAAGTCTTTACACTTGATTTGCACTCCTATGAGTTTTCATCCGTGACTATCCGCCCCGTCTCACTCTTATTATCAACTCGTCCTGAAATTGTTGTGAAGCGAAATGAGCACATTGGTCCAGTTCGGTCTCTCATGGGAATGCCTGGCGCCAGCGGTACCTCGCACGCGCGGGGCTCGATCATGCTGTACGGACCATGATCCCATCGCGGTGGTGACACCTTCGCGGCCCAGCCGTACTATAACGACAACATCGGCAACCGCATCCGTAACAACAACAACGCGGTCAAGTATCAGAGCGTCACTACGACGGTTGCAGGTCTGGCGGGCTCTACGGCTTCGATGCGGCAGGCGACTGTGTCGACAGTCGTGCGTACAGCTTGGGGGCGTCATACAGGTTCGGAGGATTGACCGTTGCCTCCGTCTACCGCCAGTTGAACAATTGCGGATCGTCCAGGAAAGTGAGTGGCGCAGTGGCAAGCACAGACTCGACGTTGTATGCATCGCTTCAGCGCACCGGGGTGCCGGCGTCAATTACGCATTCAGTTCGGGTGCTGCTGCCGCAGTTGTCAGCCAGACCCAACTGAGCCGACCCAGCCGGTCTACGGCTGCGTGATGGAGCGGGTGAAGGGAATCGAACCCTCGTCGTAAGCTTGGAAGGCTTCTGCTCTGCCATTGAGCTACACCCGCGCGGCACGCATTCTCGCACAGCTAACGGCCTGGCGACAGGCATCAGAAGCACTTTCCTGAAATCGGGCAAACGCGAGCACCGCAGCGCATCTGCGTCGTCGCTGCCATCACGTGCGTCACCGCGACGATCGGAAAAGCATCCGGCATCTTCACAAGTCGACCAGTCAACGGTGCGAAGAAGCCCGTACCCGGCAGATGGATCGATACCAACCGCCCGGCCGTGTACCTGCCAACAATCCGGCCAGCCGCGCGCGAGGTGCGCTGACTCGCGGCGGCGGCACTGCATCCTGAATCACAAAGCACCTTCCGGGTTGTCACAAATGCATCATCGGCCGCGCTCACGATGCAACGGGTGGTGGCCCCAGAGCCGCTGCCAGGAACAACCACCAGGAGATCATCTTGTCCGTCATCCGATCCGCCAGGGCTTACGCCAACAATGCTGTCGCTTACGTCGCATGGTCTGTCGAACAGGTCATTGCCGAGTGTCTTGGATTCGAAATCACCCGCATTTATGCAGACGGAACCGAACGTCCACTGGCTGCGTGGGTTGCCTTTGAAGGCCAGTCCAATCCCGACTGGGTGCCGCAGACCACGTCGGTCTGGCCTGTACAGAAATTCACCTGGCGCGACCTTACCGTGCGGCAGCGCCGTGATGAAGCCAGTCTGCGCCCGGCAGACCCCATTGTGAAATACCGCATCCGCCCGGTGGCCCGCATGCGCGACGGGTTGCAACCCGTCGCGGCACCAGCAGTCGCGCAGTACACAGGCGCTCCGCTGCCACTCGGTTATCTTGACGAGGGCATCGAGACGGGCGATATCAAGGTCACCAGCGACTTTGGCGAGATTCACGCCGCATTCAACAGCGGCATCCTCTCCACGCAGTGGCTTAGCCACGCAATGGAAAAGACGCTCGGTCATGTGCCGACCAAAGGCGATGTCAAGGACGAGATCGTCAAAGTCGATAGCCCGATTCGCGCCTACCTGGCGGGCGACCTTCCAGATCTGGTCCAGGGCCTCTTCGATCGCCTCCACGGAGGCGGTGAGCTCTATCTCGCGCTTTATGAACTGACCGACCCGTTGCTACGACAGCTGATCGTCGAGCATGCGCCCAATGTACATCTCATCCTGTCGAACTCCAGCTTCGACAAGACCACCAAGGCCTGGGACACCGAGAACGATCTGGCCCGCAAGAAGTTGCGCGAAGCCGGCCTTGCGGAGATGCACGACCGCATGTTCAACAACAATGGCCATATCGGGCACAACAAGTTCGCCGTCTATGTAGACCAGCATGGTCAGCCCCAGGCGGTGCTCTCAGGCAGCCTGAACTGGACGGAGAACGGCTTGTGCGCCCAGAGCAACAACAGCTATGTGGCCGGGCACCCGGAGCTTGCTGCGCAGTTTCTGCAGTACTGGAACGACCTGCGCGACGACACCAGCCATTTCGAGGAGCCACAGCCCAGCTTGGCGCCGGCGCGCAATGTACAGGGCGCGCAGCTGCGCAGCGCCAACGCCGGGGCGCTGCCGGCAGTCACCCTCGATGCGGGTGCGCTGCGGCTGTGGAGGTCGCCCAATACGCGGCAGGCCAACAAGCCGTCCAGCAACCCGGCCTTGCCGCCCGATCTTAACGAGGTGTACGGTTTCATCCGTAACGCAAGGCAGGCGGTCTTTTTCGCCGTCTTTCTGCCCAGCGTGAAAGGCGCGACCAGTATCGTGCAGGAAGCAATCGACATGGGCCGCAAGGACACCAGTCTGCTGGTGTACGGGGCCATCAGCAGCCCGATGGCGATGCCGAACTACATCAGCCCGCAGGATCGCGCAGACGGCGGCGACGATGACAGTAGCGACGCCCAGGACAGTCACTACCAGCCTTCGCTCTTCGAAGAAAGCGGCGTGCACATCGTGCGAGCGAACGCGCTCTTCCGGTGACATCACGGGCAACTTCGAGCGCGAACTGCTCAGCGCCGGCAACGCCATCATTCACGACAAGATCCTTGTGATCGACCCGCTCTCCGAAGACGGATGCGTAGTCGTCACGGGTAGCCACAACCTGGGCTACAAGGCCTCGTACGCCAACGACGACAACCTCGTCATCGTGCGCCGAAACCCGCAACTGGCACAGGCGTACATGGTGCATGTGCTGGATCTCTACGAACACTACCGTTTCCGCGGCGTCCAGGCGGAACTCAAGCACGAGGGCAACCGCCCGTGGAGCGGCTTTCTGCACACCGACGCGGGCTGGCAAAATCCCGCGAGCATTGAGGCCCCCTCCCTCGCGCACTATCTCGGTTGAGAGTTGAAGCGACCGGGCGCACGTCCCGATGATGGCGTCTGTGCGCCCGGCGGTGCGAGTCCGTCATTCAATGACACGCTGCAAATGGCCACACCAGATTCTTAGATTCTTACGTAACGCATTTGCGCGCCCGGGGCGTTCGGGCAGGCGATGCGGCGGTCTGGCGGGCGTTGGCTGCGTCATCACTCGAACACGGTCTGGTCACACAGCAGAAAGCGGCAGGCCGGACCTGACGCCGCATGCTGGGGACAATGAATCTCGACGGTCGCCGTAGAGCGCCCTGCCCCGAAACGACCACCCTCTGAGACCCGGACGTGCCATCCGCGAAAGCACGCGACAAAAGGTTCGTACCGCGCGACGGCCAGGCCTTCGGATACAAGCGCACGCAGCATCCGCTCTTCTTCGATATCCGCTATGACGGGA
This sequence comes from Paraburkholderia sp. BL23I1N1, assembly GCF_003610295.1. NCBI lineage: Bacteria > Pseudomonadati > Pseudomonadota > Betaproteobacteria > Burkholderiales > Burkholderiaceae > Paraburkholderia > Paraburkholderia sp. BL23I1N1. Next base: position 1,773,381 of record NZ_RAPV01000001.1, on the reverse strand, counting down.
CATGCGCTGCCGTTCGTGGCCGCGTCCTCCCGCGAAGCCCGGGAATCCCGCCGCGGCTCGACGCACGAACGGGAACTGCAGCGGCAGCAATCAGGGTGCGTCATTGCGCTTGCGTCCGCGCAGCCCGACGCGAACGCCGGCTGGCAGAATGGGAGGACCTGGCGTCAGGTTCTGGGGAGTCCGATGGTGGCGCATCGTCCTCGATGGCCTCGGCCTGCGGTGTGTCAGCGTTGTCCGGATCCTCCGACCCGGCTGCACCCTGGTCGGGCGACGAACCATCCGGAGTTTCTGCTTCACGTGTCTGCCGCGCCCGATACACGACCTGGTCGATCCGCACGAGATTGAGCGAGATGGACTCGGCGTCGATATGCGCGCCGGCGTCCGCCTCATTGTCGCGGGTGACCCACGGACTGACATAAAAGTCGCCGCGCACGACAACGCTGGCACCGGTGCGGATGTGCTGCAGCACACGCTCTGTAAGGCGCTCGTTCCAGATGGTCACGTCGACGGGAAATGTCCGCTCTTCGCGCTGCTCCAGCGTGCCGTCCTCAAGCCGCCGGTAACTGGCGGACATGACGCGCAACTCGACAATGCGGCGCGTGCCGCTCGCGGTATTGACCTGTTTCATCGTCGGCGACACCAGCACGTTGCCGACCAGTTCTGCATAGATGCCCATTGCGAAACTCCGTTCATCAAGGGATTGCCCCTTTAATTCGAACGTTCGAACGCGCTGTCCACTGCCTGCTTTACTGGTGGGCTGCTCTGCGCCAGCCTGATGATCTCAATCACGCCACGACGGGACCCGCGCCTGTCTCAGCTCTCATCGGTCCGTCGAACCTTGACCGTGCCGTGCTCCAGATACATCGCGAGCTGACTCGCCGCATAGCGGAACACCGACTCCAGTGCATTAAGCTCTTTCGCGCGCGCATTGCACTGCTGCAGGTAGGTGCGCAGCGGCGCCGGGATGCGGTTGAAACAGCCCTTCACACGATGCCAGCCGACCGCATGCGGCGCGCCGCGCATAAACCAGTCGAGCCGGTGGCGCGTTGCGCCACTCGCGAGCGCAATGCGTACGCAGCGAAGCGACACGTCGAGCCCGGCGGTCGCACTCTCCGATGCCAGCGTCTGCATTTCCGTGACCGTCTCGTCAAGCCAGTGCTCGTATGAACGCAGCAGCACGCGTATCCCGGGGTCGCCCGCGATCCGCGACACGGGTAGCGCCATCGCCGGCTCGCCCCTGGCCGCCGCCTTGCGCTCGCCCTTACCCTTAAAGGCCTTTGAACGTCGATCCAGATCCGAAGGTCGGTCAGTCATTGCCGCAGTCCTCGCATCACGGGACCAGCGCCGCTGCCGCAGCTTCCGCGACCGCATCGTCCCCGGACAGCCGCACACTGTCGAGCAGCCGCAGTTCCGCGTCCGACAGACGGCTCACGCGCCTCCGGCTGTGGCGCGGTTCGCGTGCGCCGGTGAAGACATCGCGCGGCAACACACCGAGCAGCGCGCGGGCGGCTTCAACGCGCTGGCGTGCGGCAGTATCCGCATTCGGCAGGAAGTCGACCCGCGAAAGCGGCAGCAGTTCGGCGCGCGTGAGCACGCGCTGGCAGTGCACCGCGAAATGGAACACGGACAGGCACCGGTGTCTGGCCGACCCGATGCGCCGGAAGCCTTCGGTCGACGACATCAGATCGCGCAGTACCGCGGAGCGCACGAGGCGCACCAGATAGTCGAGCTCGACCAGCAGCATCACGATCATGTAGCCGTACGGCGAGCCAAAGCCGAGCGAGACCTGTGCGGGTTCGCGCGATTGCAGCACCGAGTACTCCAGGCCTTTTTCGCGTGCAGCATCCAGCAACTGGCGGGCACGCTGCTGCTCGAGTTCGTTCGCACGCCGGATACCGGCGATCCGCTCGGCGATCTCGATGAGCTTCCAGTCCGCGTACGGATTGTCGTTGCCCGACAGTGACCACAACGCACGCAGCGAAGCGGCCACGCGGCGGCCGCCCGCCATCGGATGTCCCTGTTCTCCCGGCGCGATTGATCTGCCGAGAAAAAGCCGCATCGCGTCCCGCGTGTGCAGCCGCATGCGGTCCGCGCCGTCGCTGCCGAGCTGGCCGATGCGGCTGATCTCCTGCGCCTCGTGCGGGCGCACCAGTGAATCGCTGCCCTGTCGCAGCGCGTGCGTCTCGCGCATGTGGTTCAGCGCGTCTTCGCGTTCGAGAAACAGCTGATATCGGCCGAACAGTGGATCGGCCGGATCAGGATCGTCTTCAGCAATCAGGTGCGCGAGGACCGCGCGTTCCGCGTCGAGGTCGTAGCCGTCGGCAAACGGTGAGGACGTGGAGCGCGAGAAGGCATCAACAGCGGGATCAACATGATCATGATGGGCAGACGAGGTGTCCATGAATGGGCTCCTTGAAACAGATAGTCGGTGACCGGAATGGCGAGCACTGCGGTGTTACCCGGGGTAACACGGCGCGCGTGAGGGTAGCCGGCCAGGCTGGCTGTTACCCCGGGTAACAGCAGCACGTTGCAATGCGCGTCGCACAGACGATAAAGTCCGTCATGCATGACAGCCCACCCGATGCGCTGATCGATGCGCAATCCCGGCACGCAGTGCATCCCGGATCGCCGCCAGATGCCGGCACGCGGTTTCGCGCGTTGACACAGGCAGACCGGCCGGGTCCTGCGGGCTGTGCGACGCCACGATCGCGCCCTCGCCTGGCCCTGCCTGCCTGCGCGCCGCCCGTTCGAGATGCGCTCTTGTGGGGATGAACTCCCCGGCGAGATAGCGGCGCACGAGACCTGCGATGTAGGCGACGGGCAGTTGCACCGGCTGATGCCGGTGACCTGCCGCCATCTCGTCGAGCAGCATCTGCCGATCCGCAACAGGAATCCGCGCGAGGTGCGAAGCGACCAATGACCGCTCGCTCACACTGACCATCGCTGGCCAGGACAGCGGACCATCGTCGGTGCCGCCGGTTGTTCGCGGCGAAATCGAACCGCCCACGACAACCTGCGTCGGGCCATGGCCCCGCGAATAGCTGTCGCTCGGGGTTGTCGTAGTCTGGTATGTAATCCTTCCATATACGCGCGCGTCTGGAACGCACGTTTCCCGCCATCGGTAACGGATCAAACCCGCCCACCGCATCACAGTTGCGGCAGCATTCGCGTCCAGTCCTGCCTCCAGTGGGCGACTTCCGGTTGGCGAGTTCGGGCACGCACGTGCGCCCGCGCAGACGGGCGGCCGGTGGACCGGTTCGCTTACTGGCGTTGTGAATGACGCGCTGAACGGCGTACTGAACGACGCACCCTCGTCCTGGCTGTTACCCGGGGTAACAGCCAGCGGTCTGGATGCCGCAGCGCCCTCTTCTTCATGCAGACTCTGCGCGAGCAGGCGTTTGCGCGTCGCCAATCGCTCGCGCATATCGCCGCGCGACGCCAGGCGCTCAAGCTGGCGTTTCAGTTCGCCCGCATTGACCTGGGTGAACACACGTCGACCGGTGCACTGGCGCATGAACTCGCGAATCAGCCCCTGGCGCAGGAGCCGCGCTCTCGCATTGTCGAGCTGACGCCGGTTAAGTCCCAGCGTGCGTTGCCATTCTCCGGCCGTGTGCGTGAACCAGGTACATTGCCGGTCGGCCTCACGGCGCTGCAACTGCACCATGCGCGAGAGCAGTAGCGCGGCATTCACGTTGCCGATGAGATCAACAAAAATACGTCGGTACGCGACAGTCGGTCCCAGCAACGCGTCACCTGCGAACGGGTCCGCCCGCATCGCTTCGATCGATGCCGGGAGCTGCACGGCCATTGCACAGGTCGCGCGAACGGCGGTCGAGATAGCGTCGACCTCCAGCCGGTAATGCATGCGCGCGGGCTGGCCACCCCGCCATTCGCTCACCAGATTCAGCTCCCGCAGGCGCCGCCGCGCATTCTCCTGCTCCTCGCGCGAGAGGCCCGTCTCAAGCAGCCAGTGTTCGCGGGTCTTGTGGACCCAGCCGCCGTTGGTCTCAACGTCGCGCCCGCGTCGCGTCCAGTACACGAGTTGCGAGAGCAGCAGCGCCTGCTTCGGATGCCCGGTGATGCGGGCCATGCGCGTGCCGAAAGCGATGGGCCGATGCGGCCTGAGCAGGATCCACATCGTTTCGAACTCGGTGATATAGGGATGGCAGCCGGGCATCATGATTCGATCTCCTCCGGCTGCTCCGGGTGCTTTGGCTGCTTCGACTGTTGTCCATGATCCGGACGGTCGGGACGTACGGGCGGCCAGACGATATGGGCGGTGCGCTCCTGGGCCTTGCGCTGAAGCAGCGCAAGCACGGCCGGCCAGAGGATGCGGAACTCATCGGCTGACAGCGCCTTTCGCCGGCGGTGCGCGATGAGGCCCTTCGATCGGAGCAGTCGCCGCGCGGCGCGCTGCTGCGGCTCAGTGAGTGCCAGTCGTCGCGCAAACTCATCAGGCGTGATCTGCAGCCAGGCATGCTGTCGCCCGTTTTCGCTTTCAACCGTCGACAGTTCCGTGAGCATGGCGGCCGCGGCGAGGTCGCCGCAGATCTCGACGAAACAGCGGTCGATCGTGATCGGCACGTCGAGCATCGAGAGAACCATTTCAGTCTCGGCAGGCGGCAGCCCGGGTGAATCGTCCCAGGTCTTGCCGGGCAGCAGGTTGCCCTGCGGATCAAGTCGCATGTCGTACATGGTCAGACTCCTGGTGGGAAGAAGACGGGTGACGGTCTCCGGCATCTGCGTCGAGTGCCGCGAAAAGCGTCGCGAGCGACCATCGCCCGTCACATTGCTCATGCAGCGCCAGATAGCGTTCGCGCAGGTCGCCGATGTCTTTGAGACGGGCCCATGCATCGAACAGCTGATCCATCCCGGAGCGCGACAGCGCGCGGGGTTTCGTCGGCGCGAGAACATTGAGTTCGGCTCGCAGCTGCGTGATCGTTGCGCGCGTGGCCGTGCGGAAAAACCTGCGGATCATCGGAATGCTGGCCTGCCGCTCCACAAAGGCGCGCAACAGATCCTGATCGCGCCACTGCCGCTCGATCAGCTCGCAGCGACGCTGCAGCGCGTCCGCATCCACAAAGACACGCAATGCACCAGCGCCCAGCAGATCGCGCGCGAGTGCGGATGAACGGGCATCGCCGAGCACACGCCGGATTCCGTCCGGCAACCGGTCTGTCAGCGATGTCCGCTGGCGCGACGCTGTTTCACATGAAACTTCGGCATCCTGAATGCCCGTAGCGATGTACCGATCTGTCACGCAGGCGCACGCAATCAGCTCAAGCAGCGCGATGCGTTCGAGCGCTTCGCTCTCCAGTCGCAGGAAGGCGGTGTCCATCACGGCCCTCCCCGCTGAAGACGCTGGTCCGCACCGGGCTCGGGCCAGCGCGCGGGCGTAAAGCGTTCGGGATACGCGGCACGGAATGCGCGCGCCGCGCCAATGACCTCGCCCCACCACTGACCGATCGGGTGATCGGGATTGAGCATCACGTCGAACATCACGTCCATGCGATCAGCGAGCAACGGCTCGCCGACGCTCGCGTCACAGGTGCGGTTCCACGTCTCGTCATCGCGGGCCATGTGTGCGAAGCGGCTGTCAGGCGGCACGCGTGTGACGCCGGTGGCGCTGTTTTGCCGTGAAAGGCTCACGAGCCACCACCAGCCGAGATACTGGTTGAGCATCTCCTCGTTACGCTGCGCGTCGGCATCGGGCGAGGAACCGGATGAGAAACCGGGCGATGAACCGGATGAGAGGCCCGGCGACGAATCAGGCGACAAATCGGGCGACGAATCGGGCGAAAAGCGCGGTCTGCCCGGCGGCGGTGGCTCGACCATGAATCCGTACGGCAGCCCTTGCGCATCGCGCACGCAGCCATCGAGACCACAGGTCCGCGCGAAAGCCAGCACCGCCTCCCGGAAAAGCTCACCCTGGTTTGAGGGCGATGCAGCGTACGGCCCGCTGTCCTGATGACCTTCGTCGGTCACCCGTGTGAACGTACCGTCCAGCGCCGGTTGCGGGCCATCGGGCGGTACGTCTGACCCATCAGGTTGTTTCCCTACGGCGGTCGGGGGCGACACGGCCCGATCCGCACCCGGCGTGGCGCGCGATTGTTGGTCGGCGCCTGATACCAGCACGGCCGACAAAGCCGACGAAGCCGACGAGGCCGAGGGACCTGGCGTTGCCCCTGCACGATCCGCGTCGAGAACCGGCGTGACCGATAAAGGTTCAGGTCGTTCGCCTGGCATGCCACCGAGTTCACGTAGCGCATCACCCGTGGCATCCGGCACGCGCTCGAACAGATGACACATCCGGTCCAGGGCATCGCGCGGCACGCCCAGTTCGCCTGCGAGGCGCTGTCTCAATCCGTCGACCAGCTGCGCAGCGTCAAATGGCGTGGACCGCGCCAGCGTACCGGCCGCATCCGGGTTGTCCGGATTGCACCGGGCGGCGATGCCGGTCAGGTGCGGGTCGATCACCCGCGTCTGCAGCCAGTGATCGTCGAAGCCGAGGCGGCGTACGAGACGCAGCAGCATGCCGATGCCGGGCTGGATCACATCGACGAGCGCGCGCCGGCTCAGGTACACCGTGGCCGGCCCCAGGGCCGACAGACGGTCGATCGCGAACTGGAAGAGCGCGAGCAGCACATGACTCACCGGCGCCCCCTCCTGTTCGAGCAGCCGCGAGAACTCACGTAACGACAGCGTCTCGCCCCGCCCGGCTTCCAGATCCGCCCTGAGCGCAAGATAGCCGTTCGCCCTGTCCCAGAAACAGAGGTCAGCGCGCTGGTCGTTCTCACGCAGGTGGGCCGCCAGCAGCTTCGGCTCGCCCGGGTACGGCACGCAGACGAAGTCGTAGTAAAGGAAGCGCTGGTCGCGCGTTTCGTCGTAAAGGGCCGTCGCTGCGGTCACGCGCGAATTGCCGCCCTTCGCCACCACGTAACGCGTCTCGCCAGGACGGCGGGTCACCGTCACGATCTGTTCGATACCGTTCGCGCGGATCGACTCCTTGAGCTCAACGATGCGCTCATGCGATGCCCGCCGTGGATTGCGCTCGTAGACCATCACATCGAGGATCCTGAGCCGGATCACCGAGGTGAGCTGCGGTTCGGGCGTCCGGGCGGCCGGGGGCGGCACGTCCAGGCGCTGCGCGGCGAGCGCCTCGTGCGTCTCGTGCGCCTCGCGCACCCCTCTGAGCGGGTTTGCTGACACGCTCATGCGAGCGCCCCCTGCCCGATGTCGCGAGCCCGGATGTTGATCGTACCGACGTCGACCATCGCACGTCGCGGTGACCCGGCATACACATTCGCCAGCGACGGGAACAGTTCCCATGCGAGACGGTGCATGACATTCCAGGCCGAATTGTCGAACCGGCGGCGACGATCGAAGTCGTGCACGGGAATGCGCGCCGTCGCCGCGGCCGCATAGGCGGCCGCTGACGGGATCACAGTGTCGAGGACCCGGACTTTTGGATGCCCGGCAAACCGCTGCCGCAGCACGGCGGCAAGTGCCCGCGCATTGGTGGTGCGCTCGTGCGCATTGATCAGCGCAAGCAGGTCGCCGGAACGGAAGGATTCGCCGAAGTCGGCCAGCCGGTTCAGCTCATCGAGCATGGCGATCGTACCGTTGGCGAACTCCCCGGCGCTGAGCGCATCCGGCTTCACGGGCGACACCATGAGGTCGGCCGCCATCGCCGCGGACTTCTGCAGTTCGCCTACCGCACCCTGTGTATCGATCAGCACCACGTCATACGGCTCGATCAGCGGGCTGCGCATCGCCCGGCGCAGGATCATCAGGCGATCCTCGCGCCGGCTCAGCCACGCCTGCAGCGCTGCATCGGGCGTATCGGAGTAGACGAGATCAAGATTCGAGAAAATCGTGCGACTGATGCAGTCGATCGACGGATTGCCGCCTGAGGTCACGACAGCGCTCAGAGCCTGCGGTGAACGGTACTGGACGGGAAAGAACCTGCTTAGACCCGGCTGGACATCGGCATCGATCGCGAGCACCTTCAGGCCGAAGGCTACGAGCAGGCCGCCCAGATTGGCGGCGACGGTCGTCTTACCGACGCCGCCTTTGGTGGAGACGAAGGAGATAACTACCGGCACGGTGGGATGTCCAGGACAGCATCATCGCTTGAGTGGAAATTCAGTTAATGAAACAGAATTTGCGTCGCTAGGTCGGGTCGTAAGCCGGCCCATGTGGATCAGGATCGGGCGCCTCAGTGGCGTCGCCCACGGTCCCGTTCGCGCCAGAGTGCGTGAGTTGCGAGGCAATCCACTTTTCATACTCGTCAGCGGGAAAAAGACGACGGCGCCCCACGCGGATTGACGGTGGCATCGGCAGCCCGAGCGTGAGCCGGTTGCGTGCAGTCGCTGGCGCGATATGCAGCTCGCGCGCAATCTCTTCCAGCGTGTAAAACCGGCTACCGATCATTTTCCCTTCATGACGCGTCGACGCATCATGTCTCCAGAAAACGCCCGTTTAATCCAGGTACGTCCAGACTTGTCCATTACTCAATTGTTCCTATAATCAAGGCACAAGATCACTCTAGGAATGTGAGACAGACATGTCAAGCACCACGGATCACGGCGACTACCATCAGCGTGTCGCGCAGGTGCGCGAACACCTCGGCCTGTCGCAGGACAAGATGGCCCGGCAGCTCGGCCTTTCCCTGCGTGCCTATGCGAATTACGAGCGCGGCGAGCGTGCGGTACCGGTCGAACTGCTGCGCGCGCTCTATGAGCAGTTTTCAGTCGATCCCGTCTGGCTGATGACGGGTGACGGCAACATGATTCTCGACCGCGATGTGCACTACCGGCTCGACCAGAAGACGCTCGACAGCGTGCTGGTCGCCGTCGCACGCATCGAGCAGCGTCTTGATGTGCCGCTCGACGCGAAGAAAAAGGCGCGACTCATTGGCCTGCTCTACGAGCAGTGCCAGTTGCTGGGCGAGAGTGCCGAGCAGATCCTGAAGGACTCGCGCATCAGTCGTCTCGCACGCTGATTGCGGTCAGTGATTGCGCTCAGGTCAACGACGAGAACAATTCTGCAATGATGCCCGTCGACCATCGTTCCAACATTAATCTTCAGACGTAGCGTTTTGTGACGCATGCGTGAAAGCGCCTGTGATATCGCCATCGGTCGTGGAGAAAGGAATGGGACGCCGGGAAGAAATCAGCAAGGAACTGGACGAACTGGCCATCGAGATCGAGAAGGACGCGCTGCTTGCCCGTGGCAGGCAGGCCGCGAAAATCGCATTGGCACCCGAAACGCATATCCGTCTTGAATTCGTCATTGGACAGCACGCGCCCACCAGCGTGCAGATCTGTATCTCGACGGAGCCGGCCGACGATGGCGCACCAGCATAGCGCCGCGCGTTCTGTTCGTGGCGCCGGCCGGCCCGCTGATTCCTGAAAAATTCCCCGAGCCGTTGATCGATTCTCCGCGCGGAATATCGCGCATCGTCACGTGACGGAGCCTCCTTTCGCGGAGTCGATGAGGGGACCCAGTTGACGCCATGACCGTGGTTTAGAGCAAGAACGCCTGTGACCATCTTCATCGCGAAGCACCGCGTCACCCCGGGATCCATACAGGATATCGACGATAGAGCGCCCAGACTGACGCTGTAACCCACACGATCACCTGTCTCTTCAGTCCTTCTTCAAGGCGTGCTCCGTGATGTTGCGTGAGGTTGCGTGATAGAGCGGAACGTTTCGCAGTCCTGCCTGGCATTTGTCGCGTGCCTCCAATTCCCGCGGCGCCGCGCACGTCATCCGCCCGATCATACCCGCGCCCTTCATTTCATTGCCGCCGGAAACGGTCGGCAAGAATCGAAAAACATCGCGCACGCCGTTGCCGAAAATGCAACCGCATGAATATTTTCGCAACGCGGGATCAAGCGCGCGCTGGTTTCGTAATATCAAAGCCCGTTGTCGTCACCCATGTGCATGCGATGCGATTTCGCATCCGCTGCGGGCGACGTGCCTGTCTTCGTTGTGAGGTAATCCATGCGAGGTAATTCATGAATAGTCGCGCCGTAATTCACGACCAGGATCTGATCCGCTCCGCGTTTCCCGAATGGGATACCCTTCACCGGACCATGACATCGCCCGACGTGCTCAATGTCGTCATCGATATCGTGTTCGACTGGCTGAGCATCACCGTTGCCATCCTGATCCTGCTGCGTGTCGGATGGTGGACGGCACCGGCGGCTGTTGCATGGATCGGTAACCGGCAGCGTGCGCTCGGCAACCTGCTGCACGACGCCGCACACCGCAATTTTGCCCGTTCCAGTCGGCTCAACGACGCGCTCGCGCGACTTTTCATCGCGCCGGCGCTCTTCAACGGTCTAGCCCTCTATCGGGAACTCCACGCCCGCCATCACGCGTGGCTCGGCGACCCCACGCACGACCCTGACTACATCGCCGTTCAGCCCGGGCCTGGGGACGGCTGGTGGCAACCGTTTCTCAAGGTGCTGCTTGCGCCAGCGGCCTGGTCAGCTTCAATATTCGGCCACCTGCATCTACGGCGGCTCGGCTGGATGCAGCGGTTGGGCATCATCGGATGGTGGGTCGCCGTACTGGGTGCCGTGACACTTGTGCGGGGTGTTCATGCGGCGGCGCTTTTTTTCGGCATCTGGATGCTGGCGAGAGCCACCTTCTTTCACGCGATCACCACGTTTCGTGAGCTGTGCGATCACTTCGGTCTGGCGCGAGGCGGGATTTTCAGTTACACGCGTGACGTCTCGTCCCGCAGCGTCATGCGCTGGATCATTCACCCGCACAACAACGGCTACCACCTCATGCATCACCTGATGCCGTCGATTCCCTATCACCGCCTGCCTCGCGCACAGCGCAGGCTGCTGGCTTTGCCCGCCTTCGCCAGCGAGGCGAGAGTCTGCCATGCGTACTTTCGCGGCCCTGAGGCCGTCGTGCGCGAATGGGAAGTCCAGGGAGGTGAAAATGCTGCAGCGTAATCTCGGTGCGATCCACGTGGCCGCGCTGCTCGTCTCGGCCAGCTACGGTGTCGCCTTCCTGCTCGGTTCCGGCGAAATGGCACTGCATGCCGGCATGGCGGGCAGTCTGTATGCGATCGTCACCGCACTGGGCATGCTCGGGCTTGCGCTGGCCGCGCCGACACTCTGGCGGGGCCGCGAACTCATCTGGGACGTGTTTGGCGAGCGGTACGGTCCGGTGGTGCGCAGGCTCGTCGCGCTGCTCTCGCTCGTGTGGATGTCCGGCGTACTGGCCGCCCAGATCCATGGCGGTATCGCCGTGCTCGTCGCGACGGGCCTGCCGGCAACCCATGCACTGGTGCTGATCGCCGCGGCGCTGCTGGTCATGTCCTGCATTGAGCTCGGCATCGCTGCGGTGCTCTTTGCGTGCTGCCTGCTGGCGACGAACATCGCGCTTGTGCATGCGCTCGCCGCATCGGGCGGCCTGCCCGTGTACCTGCATGCGTGGCCGTCCTTCATTGCGGAGATATGCACTGCGCCACGAGCCGGGACCCTGGTCACCATTGCAGCGGTCGGCTTTCTGGTCATCACGGGATCCGACTATCAACAGTTCGCCATCGCGGCGCGCCGACCGCGAGATGCGTGGCTGGGCTGCGTGCTCGCGAGCCTCTTCCTGATGGTGACGGGGTTTCTTCCGGCCGCGACGGTCGTCGCTGCGCTTCGCGCCGGCAAGCTGTACGGCCTGAGCGAGACCGCGAGTGCGATCCCATGGATCATGCTGCAGACCAGTGGGGCGATGGGGATGATTTGCATCGGCGTTATCCTCCTGGCCGCGCTCGGATCGGGAACGGCCATCACGCGAGCGATGTCGTCGGCCCTTGAGGGCCTATATTCGCGTGATGGCCGCCACGGCCACGCGAGTGATGGTCACCACGGCCACGCGTCGCGCGTGCTGATCGTTGCCATCGGATGCGCAATCGCGACGGACGGTCAGGCGATCGTATCAACCATCGTTTCGTTGAACGTCGTGTATGTTGCGGCCGTCGGGTTGCTGTTTCTCCTTCACGAGACCGGACGACGCGTTGCGCCGCGCTGCGCATCATGGATGTTGCTCTCTGGCGCCGCGACCTCCCTGCTCGTTTCGTCGATGAACTGGACTGATATCGGAAATCTGCCCGCCTGGCTCCCGCTGCCGGCCGGGTTGCTGGCGTCCGCCTGCGTGCTGGCCGCATGGCGATTCACCCGCGTGCCGGGGCGCGCGCGATCCTGAAGTCCGGCCGTCGAAGCCGGGCAGAATGGAGCGGTGGGCAGGCAATCTTACCCCTGGTCGTTCGGGCGTTCAGACGAGCAATTCTGATTTCGGCTTCGGAAGTTTCAGTCTCCCTGGCTGGATTCGCCCGACCAGCGCTGGATGGCCCTGTAGTCGGTAGGGGTCTTGCCGAGATGCCTGCGAAACAGCTTGGCGAGTCGCCCGCCGCTGCCCACGCCGCAACGTCGCGCGATCTTGTCGACTGGCAGACGGGTCTCGACGAGCAAACGGCAACACCTGTCGAGGCGCAGATGCAGGAGGTAGTCGCACGGTGTGACGCCCATTTCCGCCTTGAAACGTCGCAGGAAGTTCCTGCCGCTCATTGCTGCCGCCTCGGCAGCCCGCCCGATCGCAAGTGGCTGGTTGCCATTTGCCTCCAGCCATCGCGCAGCGGCCCTGATCTTCTCGCTGACATCGCGCGTCGCCGTTCGACAGATCATGTCGGTAAGTTGCGTCAGCGCCGGTGACATGATGTCGTGCGGAATCGGGCGCACAATCTCACCGCCAAGGTCTTCCTGGATGATGCTCAACGCCGCGCGAATCGCCGGAGACACCTCGTGCGTCCTCGGCGCCCGGAGGGCCGTTCTCCCCCCAACTGAAGCCTGTTCGTCGATGCACCAACCGGCTTGCGCGCATCTGAACCCGGCTCCTTCCAGTAGCTGGTGCCCTTCGGCAATGGCATAAACGAGCCCGGCACGCTCACCTGTTCGGCGCAGCCACTCCATGCTCTGCCTGTCACACGCGATGTGTTGAACGCCTGCCCCGCCTGCGACGAAAAGCACCTGGAAATGCCTGACATGGCGCGGCGTGTCGACGCTTTCGGTCCACACGTTGACCGAAGACGAGCTTGCGACGCAACCGCCGGCACTCGAAAGCAGATACACCTGGTACGGCACTGCACGCCCCCGGTCACCTGAAACGAGTGCATTGGCACACTGGAACAGTTCGATCACAGAAGCGGTCTCGCAGAGCGCAAATCCGTCGAATAATGCAATACCAATATGCTTCACTGACTTGATCGTAACGTTCTCTGGCATGTATGCGTGAATATCGTCGCTGGAAAAGGGTGGCCGCCCGTTGGCAGGCAACGTCTCCCGCCTCCATGGACCGTTATGGTCCCGGATCCGTCGCCGGCGTAACATTCACCGCTTGCGTCACTGCGGAACCCCCGGGTGGACGGAATCGAGGTAAATGAAACGGGACCGGCTATGAGAAAGGACAGCGGGAGATCGGACCGCATGACATGTCCCCAGAAAAACACGGGCGACAATGAGCGGCGTGACAAGCGCGGCCGAAAGACGCGCCACGCAGCGTCGAGGCGGCCATCTGCGATGATCCTTCAACTGCCGCCGTCTCCCTCCGGAGCCGGCTGAACCAGGCTTCGGCGTGCCGCTTCCATCACCAGTGCACTGATCTTCGCGAGCGACTCGGGCTCCTGCTCCCAGTGATGCCAGTACAGATCGATCATCACGTCGTGATCGGGGGCGAGCGCAACCAGTCTGCCGTCAATGATTCGCGGCTCGGCCTGCATCGCAGGTACGAGACCATACCCGACGCCGTCAACAATTGCATTGAACAACGCCGACGGTGAAGGCAAATAGTGCTTGATGTACCTGCCGACTGTCGCGCCGAAGTACGACCTGAGAAATATGTCGTGCAACCTGTCCTTGCGGTCAAACAGGATGGCTGGTGCCTTGAGCGCGCCGGGCAGGATCAGGCCGCCAGCGAAATGTTCGCGGGCGAACCCGGGCGAAGCGACACACTGATAGCGCATCTGTCCGACCGGCTCGGCCGCGAAACGCTCACCCACAGGCTCCGCCTGCGTCGAAAGAAAGCCTTTGACGTCGCCGCGGGCAAGCGCATCGAGCGTGTGATCCTGGTCATCGACCAGAATCTCAAGCTCGACATGGTACTGCACCAGTTCGCGCGTCACCGGCTCGAACCAGGTTGCAAGGGAATCGGCGTTGATTGCCAGTGCCAGCGCAGTGGTCGCGGCTCTTCCGGGCTCGATTTCCCGTAGCAGGTCGTCCTCCCGAAGCCGGATGGACATGAAATGACGATAGACTTTTTCTCCTGCCTGCGTCGGCATCACGGTCGGTTCGCGGATCAGGAGGAGTGCCCCCGTTGACCTTTCAAGCCGCTTGACCCGGCGTGTCGCTGCAGCAGAAGAGATGTTTAGTGCCGCGGCCGCCTGCGAGAAACTGCGATACTCAACGACCGCGGCAAACGTTTCCAGTTCGGTCATGTTCAACATCGTGTCCTCTTCCTGAACCACGCATAGGTATCAACAAAAAACTCTGTCTGGAATGCGGCGGCGCCGTCGCCCATAGCCGCTCGAGGCGGCGGCGTCGATGGTTTCCTTCGTTCAGGTGCCGAAGCGCCGCCATCGGTACTCCAGCAGACGCGCACCTTCGCTGAAGTTGTTGCCCGATTCCAGTGGTTGGTCCATGTGCGTAACGGGCTGGGCATTCATTGCATCTTCCAGATCGTTGCCGGCCTTGCGCATGACCATCCATGCCCAGCGAGGATGCGATGCCGGCGCCGTTTCAGTGGTTCCTTCCGAAGCATGCCATTGCAGCTTCAGCCGGCGCCAGGCCGGCGTGGAAGTAGCCCTGCAGACGTTTGATGATCATCGCGTCAGGGTGATACGGCGGCCGCACGAAATTTGCTGCTACGGCTTCGTCGTACCAGGCGCACGTCCATATCTCGAGCTCCCGGGCGTATTCGAGCGTGAGCGGCTTCGACTTTTCGAACATTTTTGTACTCCATTCATTCCCGGACCCAGTCTGGATTGCGCCGCCGATACCTCAATCGCGGTGCACTCGAAGGAAACTAAACACCGGACGTTCAGGCTCAGGCGGGAATACGCGTCAACCGCGGTCATTGTTGCGGAAGAAAATTGCAAGCGGACTCGCAGTTGGTCCGCATGCCAGCGACGAGCTGTGCGATGACCGGCACGCCACTTTCAGGTTTGTGGTGAAGGATGTCGCTCAAGATTTCTCCTTTCTCCCGCAGGACCTTCCATCTCGCACATCAGTCCGTTCCGGCTCAGACGCCGATTGCGCCAAACCGGCGACGAAGATCGGCTCAAAGAGATATCCCTGAACCCAATGCGCGCCACAGGCCTGGGATATGTGCAGGTCTTCCTCGTCCTCGACACGTTCGACCACCACATGCGAAGCGCATCTTCGCGCCAGACGGATCAGCGCACCCAAATGTACTCTAACGCATCCGTTCGAGCGGGCCCGATGCAGATATCCACCATCGACTTTTGCAATGTCCACACTCAGTTCCATAAGACTCCGCACGGAACTGTAGCCTGCACCGATGTCATCGAGAGCGACGCGACATCCGAGCTGTTGCAGCGCCCGGACGAAGTCCGCGACTGCGTCGATGTCGGTCAGCGGCGCGCTTTCCGTCAACTCGATGACGAGCCGTGCCGCGACCTGAGGCTCCCCGGCAAGGGTTTCGATGACCATCGACCGCCAGCCGCCGAGCGCTGCACTCTGAATCGACACGTTACAGCCCAGCGACATGTCCGGATGCGCACGCAGCGTATCGATCACGGTCGTCACGACCCATCTGTCGAGGCGGCTCACCAGTCCGAGCCGTTCGAGAGCGGGAATCCACTTGCCTACACTGACCGGTACGCCATCTCCGGTCCTGCACAACAACGCCTCCCAATAGCTGACGCACTCCGTACCGGTCGCGCTGCAGACCTTCTCATAGCGGAAGCACAACTCGTCGCGTTCCATCGCGCCTAGCAGTTCCCCGGCAATTTCCATGTCCCGCGCGTATCGGGTCCGCCACTTTCTGGTGCCCATGCGCATCTCCGCGGATGCTTCTTTTTCGGGGTCGAACGGTGTGCCGTCGCAGGTCGGGATCGATGCACCGATGGCTGCGCGGATCGGGCCCATCGACGTGAACACCGGCGCGTCGCCCAGCGCCGCGACGACCGCATCGACGATGCTATGGTCGCTGCAAACTGCGTGAGCGTTCGCCAGGTCTTCAGGAACAGCTCGGTCAATCAGAACGACAATCTGCTCTCCGTTGCGCGTCATGATGCCCGACTCCCGCGTACAGAAATCGCGAGCGCGCCCGTATACAACATGCCTGACGGTCAGCGCGGTTGCGGTGCCGTACCCTTTGCGGTCTGCCTTTTTCATTCCTCCAGGATCCCAGGTCGCGCTCAAAGTTCCTAACACGCTCTAACGTCTGGTTTCACCCTCAGTCTCGGCATACGAAACTTCAGCGATGCGCATGGCAGGCCTCTCTGGATCGGGTGGGAAAATGCACCATTTTCCGTTTCGGTGTCGAAAAAAGAACATCGCCTTTGACCCGCCGCCGTTATCTGCGACGACGCAAACGTAACGTCCCCTGCTGGATCGTCCGTAGTGGCTGACCCGAAACCCTCTGTTCGGGTCGGGCGCCAACCAATCCTCGACCATACTCCTCAACGACATTCCCACGCTCGTCATAACTTTCTCATCCTTGATGAAGGTTACGGTACGGCGACCTTCAAGATCGCACCTCAGGTCCTCCGAGTACTCCCTACCCCACGTGAAAAGGGGTGCCAATGGCCGCAGTCTGGGGGTGTGCAAGACACTGATGTCTGCGGTAGCCCACGCGCCGCCGCGTCAAGACCGGTGTCTGATCACACGAAAACAGCCATACCAAAACCTCCGCCCACGACGATGTGCAGGCGCGCTCCGCCCCCGTCTGCTCCAAAATCCCTCGCAGCCAGGCATTCGGTCCACCAGGCCAATTGCGCTCACATCTTTTCCATACGGCCACCGAATCAAGGAGTGCTGAGCGCAAGTCAGGCCTGATCTCTCTGCATTGGGCGAAAAGATGCACTGTTTGAAGCTGAAGTCAGGCCGCCCGCTATACTGGATCGAGAAACCGGACGGCCGCCATGCCCGCTCCTGAGCGCACGAAGCGCGAGCTCGGCGATATGCAGGACCGGTCGCTTCACACCTTGTTCGATCTGCTCACGGCAACTGAAGCCGTTGGTCATGATCAATGCATCCGGCGGGGCTGCGCGC
The DNA here is from genome assembly GCF_003610295.1 of Paraburkholderia sp. BL23I1N1. Taxonomy (NCBI): domain Bacteria; kingdom Pseudomonadati; phylum Pseudomonadota; class Betaproteobacteria; order Burkholderiales; family Burkholderiaceae; genus Paraburkholderia; species Paraburkholderia sp. BL23I1N1. Next base: position 1,756,073 of record NZ_RAPV01000001.1, on the reverse strand, counting down.
AAGAGCGGCAGCAGCTTGTCTTCCGCTACTTTCATCGACAAATCATAGTGCTCGTTGTTGAAACCGAACGATCCAGCCATGCCGCAGCATCCTGTATCGAGCAGCTTCCAGCGCACACCGAGTTTGTCGAGCAGCGCGGTTTCGCCATGCATGCCGAACAGCGATTTCTGATGACAATGCCCGTGCACGATGACATCGGCATCGAGCGTCGGCCACTGAAATTCCGTTTCGGCGAGGAAGTCCGACAAGAGATGCGTTTGCGCCGAGAGCTTTCGCGCAATGTCATCCTGCGGCAACTGCTTGAGTAATTCGTCCTTGAACACGGACAGACAACCGGGCTCAAGTCCGACGACCGGAACGCCGAGCAGGATGTCTTCCGATAGCTCGTCGACCGCGCGTCGCAACAAGGCCTTCGCCTGGTCAATGAGCCCGTAGTCATACAGCGGACGCCCGCAACACAGACGCTTGTGAGGCAATACCACGTCGTATCCGAGCAGTGTCAGGACATCGAATGCGGCGCTTGCAATTTGAGGCGAGAAATGATCGTTGAAGGTATCAACCCACAGAATGACCTTGCCCGTCTGCTTTGCATTCGGATGCCTGTCGCGTACGCGATGACCATCCGCAAGTTGTCTGAACGGTTTCGACGCGAAAAGCGGCAGATCGCGCTGCGGCGCGACGCCCGCGACCCACTTGCTGATAGGCGCGATGAAACGCGACGACGTCATAAGATTCGTGAGCCATGGAAAACGACTCGCCAGCGGCGCCCATTGCCCGATCCTGCCCATGAACATCGCCTGCCTGGGCCGGCGATGACGCTGGTAGTAGTGAGACAAGAACTCGGCCTTGTACGACGCCATGTCGGTATGCGTTGGACAGTCCGACTTGCAGCCCTTGCACGCGAGACAGCCATCTAGCGCTTCCTTCACCTCGCGGCTGTTCCATCCGTCGGTGATAACTTCTCCTTGCAGCATTTCCCAGAGCAGATGCGCGCGGCCACGGGTCGAATACTTTTCTTCGCGCGTCGCGCGAAAACTCGGACACATGGTGCCGCCATCAAGAGAACGGCACTTCCCCATGCCGATGCAACGCTCCACCGCGCGCTGCAAGCCATCGCCTTCGCGGCTGGCAAACGTCAGTTTCGTCGTGAGCTTCACGGGCTTGTACGACGGTCCCATGCGCAGATTCTCATCCGCGCGGTACGCGTTCACGACCTTACCTGGATTCAGCCGGTTCGCAGGATCCCAGATGGCCTTGAACTCCTCCATTGCCCGCATGACTTCGGGCCCGTACATAATCGGAAGGAACTCGGCCTTCGCTTGTCCATCGCCATGTTCGCCGGACAGTGACCCGCCGTAGTCGACAACAAGTTGCGCCGAATCGCGCAAGAATTCGCGCCACCTGAGCACGCCTTCCGGCGTTCGAATATCGAACGTGATTCGCGCATGCACGCAACCGTCGCCGAAGTGTCCGTAAAGGCACGTCTCGTAGCCGTAGCGGTCGACCAGCGTCTGGAACTGACGCAGATAATCGCCGAGACGCATTGGGTCGACCGCAGCATCTTCCCAGCCGACGATCGGGTCTGGCGTAGCCGGATCGATCGACAGCGAAACAGCGGATGCACCCGTCTCACGAATCGACCAGATCTTCTGCTGCTTCACCTTCTGCTCGACGACGAAACTCGTGACATTCTCACCACCCAAGCCCGCCTTGAAGTACCCATCCGCTTCCTGCGCTTGCGAAAGCGCGTCGTGAACCGTGTCGGCGCCGAATTCGAGCACGACCCAAGCGTCGCCTTCAGGCAGCAGCGCGATCTCTTCCGATTTCAGTCCGCGCACCTCCAGACCACGAATGATGCCGCGATCGAGCCCTTCGATGGCGAGGGGTGAAAAGCGATTGAAATGCGGTACCGCATCCGCCGCTGTGTAAATGTCCTTGAAGCCGAGCACCAACAGCACGCGACATGCCGGGCTATGCACCAGTCGAACCTTGGCCCGAAGCGTCACCGCGCACGTGCCTTCCGTGCCGACGAGCGCGCGCGCCACGTTGAAGCCGTTCTCCGGGAGCAACTGGTCGAGATTAAAACCAGAGACGCGTCGTTTGATTTGTGGAAACTCGTCGCGGATGTGACCCGCGTAGCGGTCGCGCAAATCGCGCAGCTTGCGATAAATCTCACCGCGCCTTCCACCTTCGCAAATGATGGCATCGAGTTCCGCGTCGCTCGTCGGGCCTACCCAGAAGCGCGCGCCATCGTAAGTGGCGATCTCGAGCGCCTCAACGTTTTCCACGGTCTTCCCAGCCATCACCGAATGCGCCCCGCACGAGTTGTTGGCGATCATGCCGCCGAGCGTGCATCGGCTGTGCGTGGCCGGGTCGGGGGCGAACGTGAGGCCGTGCGCTTCGGCGGCGTCGCGCAGCGTGTCGCAGATCGCGCCCGGCTCAACGATGGCCGTGCGCGTCTTCGCATCTACCGATACCACGCGATTCACATACTTGCTCGCGTCGGCCACCACGGCCACATTCACGCACTGCCCGTTCTGCGAGGTACCCCCTCCGCGGGTCAAAAATGGAACGTCCTTGCGACGGCATACGTCGAGCGTTGCGACAAGATCTTCGATATCGGCGGGCACGACGACGCCGAGCGGTATCTGCCGATAGTTTGATGCATCGGACGCATACAGCGCTTTGGAGCCCGCGTCGAAACGCACTTCGCCGCGCACCCTCGCACGCATTTCAGCTTCTAAGGCTTGCAGAAGGGGCAAGCTCCCCTGGAACGGTCTGGCTGATTTCACGTTACTTCGCTGCCTTGGCTGTCATCTTGAAGATACCGGTGGCGTTGCCCGCATCGAAGCGCAGGTCTACCTGCCAACCGCGCTTTGCCTGATCGAACTCACGCTTGCGCGTGATGAACTCATAGAACGAGCCCGGCACCTCTCGGGTAATCTCGTCGCCATCGGACGAACGGAAAGCGCGCCGCACTGTATCCGCCCTATAAGCCGTCTGGAACACGCGCCCAGAACGCGAACGTTCGACATCGGGCTTCATCGGACGACCCTTCGACTTCTCATCCTCCGAAAGGCTGAATACGTCCTCGACGCGATCTGTTGCATGATTGAAGGCATTCCCCTCAGTCGCGATCCATGCCATCTCCGCCGATTCAAGCAGCAACGTGTCGTAATCCGTCTCTCGTGGAATGGCGTGCTGGCGCGAGAATGCGCCGACGATGACGGGCAGCAACTGTTCCGCCGCGTCGCCGGGCAACGATCCGTCGCGCTCCAGGTCCGAAAGCTGTGAGATCGCGAGCGCCGTCAACGGATCTTTGGATGAAGCGACGACGTTCGTCACAGCCTGCTGGAACTCCTTCGAAAAACGCTCCGGGTGTAGCTCACTGACGAAGAACTGGGCGATCTCATCGGGTGCGTCCTCGTGCGCATACGCACGGCCGGTCATGCCGAGCTTGACGAGTGGATAGCGGCCGTTGAGCCTGAAGCCGAGCGGACGAAGAATCCTAGTGAACGCGGCCTCGCCGGGCGGCAGCGCGCCGTTGTGGGGCCAGCGCACCGTGCGCAGCGCTCCGTGATCGAAGAACACTGACCCGCCCTTCGCAATCGCTTCCTTCGTGTAGGTGCGGCCGTTTTCCGACCGCTGTAGAAGATCATCGAAGAGCGCCATATTCATCGCTTGCGCCAACTCGGCGCGGGTTACAGTGCCTTCTTCCCAGTCGTTGAGAATGGAGGGGAAATTGAGCGTGGAAAAAAGGACACGAGTCTTTTCTTCGCCAAGTAGGACATTGAGCAGTCTGGATACGTTTGCGTTGTGCATTGATCTATTCTCTTGAACCCGCCGCCGCCGCGGAGTACGTGTTTGATGGTTTGACTTGGCCCATGGCCTTACTTTCTGCGAAGGGATCCGGCCTCTACGTCGGTGATCAGCTTTTGATCGTGACGGCTTTGGTAACCAAATAAGGTTCCAACGCCTCAGGACCGCCTTCCGAACCGTAACCGGAATCCCCGACGCCGCCGAACGGCATTTCAGGCCACGGCGTAGCGCCCTGATTAATCCATAGCATTCCAACATTCAGGCGTTGCGAAAGCTGATGTACGCTCTTCACGCAATTCGTGAATGCGTATCCCGCAAGTCCATACGGAAGCCTGTTCGCTTCTGATATCGCTTCGTCGAGGGCATCGAATCCTCGTATCGCAGCGACAGGACCAAAAGGCTCCTCATTGAAGATCGCGGCGGTTAATGGCACGTCGGAAAGCACCGTAGGCGCGAAAAAATTGCCTCGATCGCCGATCTCGTTTCCACCCGTCAACAACGTGGCTCCAGACTCACGTGCGTTGCTCACGACCTCTTTCATGGCCGCCAAGCGACGCTTATTTGCCAACGGCCCTAGCGACGTGCTTTTTTCCAGACCGTCACCTATTTGCAACTGTTCGGCATACGCGACCATCGCAGCCTCGAACGACCCGCGCAAGCTGTTATGCACGAGGAATCGCGTGGGCGAAACGCAGACCTGTCCCGCGTTTCTGAATTTTGCGGCACCTAAAACTTTCGCAGCCTCCTCGACATCAGCGTCTGCAGCGATGATGACTGGCGCATGACCGCCCAGTTCCATCGTCGTCCGTTTCATATGTCGGCCGGCCAGACTGGCCAGCTGCTTGCCGATAGCCGTTGATCCTGTGAACGTGACCTTCCGAACTGCTGGATGGGAAACAAGAAACTCAGAAACTTCCGCAGGATTCCCGAAGACGAGACCTAAAACGCCCCGAGGAACGCCTGCGTCCGAAAATGCCCGAATAAGCGCCGCCGGCGAGGCGGGCGTCTCTTCCGGCGCTTTCACAATGAAAGAGCAGCCCGTGGTCAGCGCGGCCGACAGCTTTCGAGCGATCTGATTAACCGGAAAATTCCAGGGCGTAAAGGCTACGACCGGTCCGACCGGTTCCTTCAACACGAGTTGTTGAACATTCTGACTTCGCGACGGAACGACGCGTCCATAGACGCGCAAGCCTTCATCAGCGAACCATTCGATGATCTCCGACGCCGAGAAGACTTCCGCCCGCGCTTCAGCAAGCGGCTTTCCCTGCTCTTGCGTTAGGAGGGAAGCGATGGTCTCGACGCGCTCCCGCAGAAGCATTGCCGCGCCTCTCATTATCCTCGCTCTTTCAACCGCTGCGAAGTTGCGCCATTCAGCGAAGCCCGCTTCTGAAGCGGATGCAGCGCGTTCAAGGTCCTCCTTTGCCGCGCAGGCGACCACGCCAATCCTTTCGCCGGTCGAAGGGCTGATCACATTGATGGTCGCTCCATCAAGTGCGTCACACCAAGTTCCGTTAATGAAAAGCTTGGTATCTGAATAGGTCATTTAACTACCTTCCGTCATAATGCAGCTCAACGCGATTTTGCGAAGACGCTTCGCGAGTCAACTTGCGACGTCGTTGGTGACGCTTCTCAGGTGAGAAGAACGTATATCTTTCGAACTGCCTCGGTGACTCTCAAAGTTCCTGAGAAGCCGGCGGGGATAACGCCCGTGTCGCCCTTGGAGAATTCAGTCTGTGGTGTGGTTTCGCTCTCGAGCGAGAAGGTACCCTCCAGGACGTGGAAGATCTCGTTGCGGTTTGATGGATAGACGAACTTCCAGGCGCCAACCTCTGCCTCCCAGAAACCGACACCCGGACGTGATGGTTCAAAGTCCACCAAAGGACGGCTGATTCTCTTCGGCCTACCAGTGATTAGCATTTCGTCAGCGGGATAGCTCATATTCTCCTGCAGCTGAGTCGGGTCGATCTTACAAACCCGTTCGAAAGTCAACTGTTCCATAGCTTCTCCTAATAAAAAGCGCTGTTACGTTGCCGGTGTCATAGGGCAACGCGTAAGAGACGGCGCATGCGGGCCCTTCGGGCACCTTCGTGCTTAGCTGCTGACACCTGGTCTGCACGCCGCCGCACGCCAGCTCCCATAGCCCGACGAGCCCGCACGCGTGGTTGAAAATGGCGCTTCTAAAACAGTTATGTTCCGTCGACAAAACGTCCTTCCGCCGCCATGTCGACCAGTGGTCGACGGTCACTCGGCACCTCCTTTGGCTGGAGAAAATGCGGAAGTAGCGCAGCATCCCCAGCCCGGCCCACTGCTACGCAAGCTTCGATTGAAAAATCGTCTGGAATGCTCAGTTCGCTACGGATGTGGTCGCTGTTGATCCCTGCAAGAGCATGAGCGCCCCACCCTATAAGGCTAGCCTGCAACGCAAGAAACGCCCAGGCAGCTCCAGCGTCAAATGAATGCGTGGGCAACGATAGTTCCTCATCTTTTCCAGGTATCCGAAATGTCCGCTTTGACATAACCACAACGATCGCCGCGGCACGGACTGCCCACGAGCGGTTGAAGTCATTCAAAAACGAAAGAAACGAGTCCCAGTGATCCGTGTCCCGATGGACGCAAACAAACCGCCAAGGCTGAGAGTTATAAGAGGAAGGAGCCCAACGGGCGGCTTCGAGAATAGTGAGAACGGTACCCTCATCGATAGGATCCAATGTGAAGGCGCGAGGTGACCAGCGCTCGACGAACTGCGCATCGATTGGATAGCTAGGTATGCGAAGCGTTTTGATAGCCATAGTCAGAGCTCGATAACGATCTATTCGAAACCAAAAATAGACGCAACATTTGAGACGGATGTCTCTGGAGTCACGCCTGAGTCTTAACCTATTCAAGAAATCAATCGACACCGCCGGTGCCACCCCGGGGTTAGAAGAGTCTCTGCGGAGTCATACAGGAGGTCTGCAAGCTGCGGCCACCTCAGCGAACCATCGGTCACGACACTCCTTCATAAACAAAACAAATGTTCGCCCTACTTTCGACAACGGGCGAGACCTTGGGTATAGCAGTCCAACCCTGAAGGTAATGCAAGGGTCTACGAGACGAACATCGACCCGATCAAGGTATCCGTGAACACTGAATGGATCGATAAAACCGACACCCATTCCCAGTGCGGCCAACTCGCATGTTGAGTGGGAGAACGAGGTATCGACGCGCATGACACGGTGTACGTCTCGCGATTCGAAAAGGCGATCAACATGCGGCCGGGCTTGATAGTGCGCCGTGGTGGAAATAAACGTACGCCCTTCGAAATCCGTCGGTGAAAGCATCGACTTTTCCGCGAGCTGGTCCCCCTTCTTCATGACGACGTAGTAGGGAACATTACAGAATTCGTCTACTGAAAGGTCCTCGCGGTCGTAAGGTACTTCTGCAAGGCCAAGATCGATTCGTTCCGTCGCAATCCAGTCTTCCACCTTCGTGGAGCTTTGAACATCCAGTGAGATATCAACGTCTGGATGAGTTTCACAAAACCGGGCTATGACTGCCGGCAAAAAAGTTATTCCTAGGGCCGGCATGCATGCGATCGAGACGCTGCCTACGCGAAGTTTCCTCACATCAGCGGCAAGTTCCCCGATCTTTTGGTACGCACGGAATGTGTTCTCTACTTGCTCGTGGATCATCCTTCCTTCAGGCGTCGGCACCAGCCTGCCAGCAGCGCGGTTGAACAATGTCACGCCGAGCTCCTTTTCGAGCTCGGTGATCAAGCGACTCACCGATGGCTGAGACAGCCCCAGTAAGTCCGCAGCACCGTTTACAGTGCCGACCATCATAGTCGTGCGGAATGCTTCAAGTTGCCGGATGTTCATAGTTTCCCAGTTGATAGCCCACTTTCAACAGCCATCATCTATGTTTCGGACCAGCGTCGCAAGGATGTACCGACCACGGTGTTCTGACGGTCGGGCCTTCCTGGTGCTTCGCGGCTGGCACTACTCAATAAAGATTCGGTCACGATGAGCGATTACACTGGCCGACAATCCGTTCGACTTGAAGCACCGGCGTCCGCAGTCAAATAGTCAGAGGTGCGCTCCGTGCAAAACCGCGTTCGTGCCACAGAAGGCATCCCGCATCAGCGGTCTCATTAAATGCAATCTCTCTGATCACTCCAACGATGATGGAGTGGGTGAATCCGTCATGCTGATCACTGATTTCACAGTCCAATGCAACCGTTGCATCAGCCAGGACCGGTGCACCGGTCACGAGAGATGCCCATTGGTTGGAAGTGAAGCGGGCTTGCCCTTTAGTTTTGCGAAATGTGTCAACGACCCCGCAGTGCGCTGTCGAAAGGAGATTTACGGCAAAACTACCTGCCCTCAGGATCGCGTCGTGGGACGAAGCGCTCTTGTTCACGCAGACGATGACCGACGGCGGGTCGTCGGATAGACTGCATACCGATGTAGCGATGAGGCCGACCGGCTTTGCGTCGTGCATTGCGGTAATAACTGTAACGCCGGCAGCGAACAACGACATCGCCTGCTGGAAGTTAGCTCTTGAATCGATGGTTTGCATTTGGTCACCTGCCTGGACTATGACGGATCACGCAAGCTTGAAGATGCTGGGTTTGAGGCCAAGGTTCTCGCGCAGAGTTCGTCCTTCATAGCGATCCCTGAACAACCCGCGGCGGCGCAGTTCCGGGATGAGGAGATCACTAATGTCTTCCATGCCGCCCGGAAGGATGGCCGGGCAAAAATTGAAGCCGTCGGCGCCATCATTCTTGAACCACTCTTCCATCTCATCAACGATGTCGCTCGCAGTTCCAATCGCGAGGCGTACCCAGAAAGTCGATGCGACGCGCTGGTAGAGTTGCCGAATTGAGAGTTTCTCAGTACGAGCCATCTCCAAGAGGTTTGATGCGATGCTCCTGAGTTTCTGACCACCGATGTCCGGCACCGGCCCGTCAAGCGGATACCCAGACAGGTCGCCCAGTGCGTTATAGAGCGAGGCCAGACCACTCAGCGGGTGGATAAGCTCCTGAAGCTGGTCGAACCTGTCTTGCGCCTCTTGCCTGGTCTTACCTACGAACGGTGTAATGCCCGGCATGATTAGCAACTCTTCGGGCTCGCGACCATACTTCGCAAGCCGCGCCTTAAGATCGCCGTAGTAATCTTGCGCATGTTTCAGGTCGTGCGAGTTACTGTAAACCACATCCGCGCATCTAGCAGCAAGTTCACGTCCGGCCTCGGAAGCTCCGGCCTGCACGATGATCGGCTCTCCCTGCGGTGTGCGCGCCGAATTCAGTGGACCCCGCACCTGGAAGTGCTTGCCCTTGTGATCAGGAACGTGCAACTTGTCTTCGTGGTAGAAAAGTCCGCTTTCCTTGTCTCGGACGAACGCGTCATCCTCCCAGCTTCGCCAAAGGGATTTGACGACATCGACGAACTCGTCGGCTCGTTCGTACCGGTCCTCATAAGCAAGGTTCTCGTTCCTGTTGAAGTTTTGAGCTTCCTCATCTGACCATGATGTGACGACATTCCATCCGGCGCGGCCACCGCTGATGTGATCGATCGAAGCGTATTTGCGCGCGATGTGAAATGGTTCATTGTACGTGGTCGAAGCGGTTGCCACCAGGCCGATATTTGACGTCGTCGCGCCCAATGCGGCGAGGAGTGTGATCGGTTCCAACTCAGCATTCCGCATGTCACGCGCAAGAGATCCTTTCGGATTGTCATTGGCGCGGATCCCAAGACCGTCAGCAAAGAAAACCATGTCGAGATGCGCTGCTTCCGCCTTGCGGGCCGTGCTCAGGAAGTACTCGAAACTGAGCGCGCCGTCCGCGGGCACGTCCGGATGCCTCCAGGCGGCCACGTGATAGCCGAGATATCGCATCGAGAGGCCGAGCCTCATTTTTCCGTCTTTGGTCATTGCAAGCGCTCCCATTCGTGGACTGTTCCGCCCGAAACATGGCGGTATGGGTGAATATTCGCGCTTCACCGTCCGATAAACAATGTCGCCAAAAGCGGCCGACTATTTGAAAAGTGGATAAGGGTATCCCCCTATTCTTCGGGTAAAGGCTAGACGGATGCGGTGTACTGCCTGCAACGCAGCCCTGCATCTCCGGCGGTCTGTGCAGTGCGCACCGGTAGCCGCGCTTATCGACATCGACGTTGGAGATCGACGGCCAAGAAATGCTCGGTGCGCGAGGCAATGAGTTTGCCGAGTGAAGTCTGTCCGTATCCGGGGAAACCCTCTATACGAATTTCAAATACCAGACCCTTTTTGACAGCATTGTGTCGTTCACGTCGACGGCACACCATCCTACTCATGCCACCCGTGCATGGCCCGGCGGCGCAACGAATAACCACCGCAACTGAAAGACATCGATTTCGGCGGCGAATGCCAAGAAGCGATGTCTCTCTCTGCCGCTGCTGTCGCGACGCGACGCGCGGCGATACACCCGTTGGGCTGCTCGCCAGCACCGACTGCAAAGGAAACAAGATGCCGAACAGAGCCAACACCCTTGACCCCATCGTCTGCCCGAAGCCAGCAACGAGTTGGATGCGCGATGTTATCGCCGCAAACTTTGGCACATTTTTCGAATGGTTCGACCTGCTCGTCTACGCAATGTTCGCAATCACTGTGTCGAAGCTATTTTTTCCGACCGGCGACGAACAATCGGCGCTGTTGCTTAGTCTGCTCACTTTCGCAAGCTCATTCCTCATCCGTCCGGTCGGTGCGATCATCCTGGGCGTGGTCGCCGACAAACATGGCCGGCGTTTCACGTTAAGCCTCACGGCGTTTCTGATGCTGTGCGGCACTGCCTCGATCACACTTGTGCCCACATACGACAAGATCGGCGTGTTCGCGCCGGTAATTCTAGTCGCGGGACGCCTGCTCCAAGGCTTCTCAGCAGGCGGCGAATTTGGAGCGGCCAATTCATTTTTGACCGAACAGGATGCGAAGCGCAGGGGGTTTTTCGGAAGCCTGCAATGGTCGACGTCAGGTCTCGCCGTACTGGTGGCGTCGCTCTTCGCCTACTGCGTGAATCGTTATCTGTCGCCGCAACAGGTCGAATCGTGGGGCTGGCGTCTGCCATTCGCCTTTGGCTGTCTGATAGGACCGATTGGTCTCTATATCCGACGAAAGGTGAACGAGACGGTGGCGTTCGCGCAGGCAAGTGCAGCGGTTCGCAAGCCGTTGCGCGAAACGGCGCAATCCCATATGTCGAGCGTGCTCATGGGGGCGGTCATTTCAGGCGCCGGTGGCCTCGCTAGCTTTATGAACATCTACATGCCGACGTTCGCAATTCATAATCTGGGAGTCAGCAAGGACGCAGCCTTCCTGTCGTCGACGCTCAGCGGCCTCGTATCCGTCGTTTTCCCGATAATCGGCGGCATCGCAGCGGACCGGCTCGGCACCGTCAAGGTGATGCGTGCCGCGCTACTGTGCGGCATGGTGCTCATCCTGCCGCTCTTTTACATGCTCACGCGTGCGCCGAGCACCGCAACGTTGATCACATTCCAGTGCACCCTTTCACTGGTGTTCTACAGCTTCTACTACGCGCCGGTCGGCTCGTTGCTCTCACAACTGTTTCCTACGTCCTGCCGTACCACCGGCTCGTCGCTCGCCTACGTAATCGCGATGACGCTGTTCGGCGGACTCACGCCTGTCGTGACCAACCTTCTCGTGAAATTGACGGGCAGCATCATGTCGCCGGCCTATTACCTGATAGTGATTTCGACTCTGGCGCTCGTGGCTCTGATCGCCAGCCGCAAGCGCGTCAACTGACATATCTCCGAGCTAACATGCTGCCCATTCAAGAAATCACATTGAAACCCGAATTGCCCAAGCAGGTCTCCGTCGCAATTATTGGCGGCGGAATCATTGGAATCAGTTGCGCGCTTGCGCTGGCGCGCAAAGGTGTCGACGTCGCGGTGTTCGAAAAAGGCGCGATCGGTTGCGAACAGTCTTCACGCAACTGGGGCTGGGTGCGCTCCATCGGACGCGACATTAAGGAACTGCAACTGTCTGTCCTCGCTAACGAATTGTGGCAGTCAATCCAGTCGCAAATCGACGTGGGCTACCGGATGACGGGACTCGCATATCTTGCGAAAGACGAGTCGGAGATGGCGCTGCATCAAAAATGGATCGATGCATCCGGCGCCAGCGGTGTCCGCGTCAGCCTTCTCGCCAAGGCCGAACTCGCGAAGATTCTCCCACAGTCGAGCCGCACGTGGGCTGGGGCGTTGTATAGCCCAAGCGACGGCGTCGCCGAGCCCGCGATGGCCACACGCGGCATCGCAGAACTTGCACGCGCGAACGGCGCATCCATCTTCGAGCACTGCGCGGTGCGCGGCATCGACGTGTCCGCGGGTCGCGTGTCGGGTGTCGTGACCGAGCACGGCGTCGTGAAATGCGCCGACGTGGTACTGGCAGGCGGTGCGTGGTCGCGGCTTTTCTGCGGCAATCATGCAATTGAGTTTCCGCAGCTCAAGGTCCATGCGTCAGTGCTGCAAACCGCTCCTATCGACGCGAAACTGGACGTCGCGATCAACGGAGGCGACTTCACATGCCGCAAACGCGCCGACGGCGGGTACACCGTGTCGAAACTCGGCGCCTCGGTCGCCGATCTCACGCCCGACAGTATCCGCCTGAGCACGAAATTCTTGCGCGCGTGGCTCAACGAGCGCAAGTATCTGCGACTGCGTCTTGGACGCCCCTTTTTCGATGAGCTTAAAATTCCACGCCGCTTCAGCCTTGACAGCCCGACGCCATTCGAAACGTACCGCGTGCTGGATCCTGAGGCGAACAACGGAATGCTCAACGACGCAATGGATTGCCTGAAGCAGACCTTTCCGTCGTTCGCCAATGCGTCGATCGTACGCAAGTGGGCCGGCATGATTGACGTCACGCCCGATGCGCTGCCGGTTATCTCGAAGGTCGAGCAGATACCGGGTTTCTATCTCGGTTCCGGCTTTTCAGGCCATGGCTTCGGCATAGGACCGGCCGCAGGCGCTGTGCTCGCCGATCTGGTGACAGGCGATCGCACACAGGTCGGCATCGAAGACTTCGCCCTAAGCCGTTTTTGCTCGTAGGGATGGAGGTTCCTCCTTTGACGGCGGGACCCATAGCTCGCACGGCTATATACATCCGCCACCGAGACGCCTTCGAGCCCAATGGAGCTCGGTGTGCGCTCAGCGGAGCGGCGGAAATGCTTGGGTGCGGGTTCGAGACCCGACGCAAACGCACGCGACGCAACGAGTTTCTTGACACGATGAACACGATCGTTCCGTGGGCCGAACTGTGTGCGCGGTAGTCGAACTGTATTACCGGAAACGCGAGGTCGCCCGCCGATTCGTTCGGAGCCGATGCTGTGGATTCTCTTCGTGCAGCGCTGCTTCAATCTGGCCGAGCTCGCTTGCAAAGAGGCCCTGTATGACACCACCAGCCTGCGTCGCTTTGTGGGCATTGATCTGGGCTGGGAAGCCGTACCGGATGTGACAACGCCGTCAAGTCCGACGCCTGCTTGAAGCACCAACTCTGCGAACGGCTCTTCGCCGAGGTACGGGGAGTGTATCGACGCCACTGCCGTTGTCCGCGCGGTGCCGGCACCGCAGGACGGGCCGGGCCACCCGCGTCCGTGCACACGGCCAACACCGACGACACGTCATATATCGCGCGGCGTGCAGCAACGACCTTTCGGAAGATTGCGTCGGACTCCGGCGGTCGAGTCGGAGACAGCCGGAGATCGTAAAAAGCAGCGTCCCCCGGGTTCACCCCCTAGGGTGCTGCGATTCCCGATAACCCTTCACCGCCTGCGAGACGGGTAGCTCAGACACGCGTCACAGCCTCATATCGCGCGCCGCAAGCAAAAACGTATCGAGCAGCGGCACGCAGTCGAGCAACTCAGGGCCGCCTGCGCGGTGGAACTCCGGGTGCCACTGCACGCCGACGACGAACGCCGCGCGCCTATAGCGGATTCCTTCGATGATCCCGTCGTCGGACGACACGGCCTCGATGTTAAGATCGCGACCGAGCTCACGGATCGCCTGACGGTGGATCGAGTTCGCGATCACTTCCCTGCGCCCCGGCAACATGCTCGCCAGCGACGAGCGTTCCGGAAAGCGGATCGCATACCGGTGCTGGCTGTAGCGCTCACTCACGTGCGCGTTCGCGGTCGGCACCTCGGTCGCGATGTCCTGATACAGCGATCCGCCGAATGCGACGTTGATGAGTTGACAACCGCGGCACACACCGAGCACCGGCTTGCCCGACTCTACGAACTCGTGCAGCACTCGAGCGCGTACATGTCGTGCACCCGATCGCCCGGCCATTCCGGCCGTGCGTCGGATGCGGCGTAGGTTTGCGGCGACACGTCCGCGCCGCCTTGCAGCAGCCCATTGAGATGCTTCGCGTAGTCGCGCAGCCGGATGTTGCTCGGATGCAGCGTCCCTTGGTGCCCGACGGTCGGGATCATGAACACGAGGACGTCGCGCGACATCACACGGTGCGCAATCGATTCCTCCACATACTGCAGAGTCTTACCACGCAACCCCGGCGCGCCGGGCTTCGGATGGAAGATCCGTGCTGACACGCCGATGCGCAGCGTGCGCTGCGAGCTTCGCTGGCCAGCACGATCGAACACGCGCCGAGCGCGCGCCGCAATGATCCGGCCGAGCGCCGACCATCGCCTGTCGCTACGACGCAGGTACGTGCTGGTGCCGCCGACGCCGCGCCGGCCGGCGGTGGCCGCAATGATTCGAAATCCGGCTGCGCCCCGAAGCCCGGCGGCATGCTCGCCTTGGCCGCGGCGGCGGCCCCCGATCTGGCGAATAGCGCGGCGGCGGGTGATCCGGCGTTGGGCGGCGAAGTAGCCGAATCGGTAGTTGAACCGGCCGACGAAGCATCGGGGGCAGTAGCCAATGAATCTTCGGCGTCGGGTGCAACCGGCGCGGCGAAGTCGCCACCTGTCGCACACCGGCGTCAGTGGCATCGTGCGCGGGCACGGTCTGGACCGGTGATGCGGCGGACAAAGGCGTGGTATCGCTCATGACGAGGGTCTGGCTCGTCCTTTACGGGAATAAAGAGACCAGAGATATATATCTTTCAAAAGTACCACAGGTAGACGGAGCGCCGTCCACCCGTGGAGCATTGTTCTGCATCTTTGGATGTCAGAATCGGTGACGCATACCGACAACCACCAGTGTCTGGGAGTTACCGTTTCCAGTCAGCCCATATGAACCGACCGACGCGACTGCATCAACGAGCCCTCCTGCGGCCGTCCGCTGCGTTCCGCTCGCATGCTGGTAAGCGGCAACCGCGTAGAAGTCCGTGCGCTTCGACAAGGCGTAGGTAGCGCCCGCCGTCACCTGGTTATACGTTGCAGACGTGTCACCTCCAGCGCGGGTGTAGATGTATCCGAGTCCGCCGAGGACACTGGGACTAATCTGATAGAGGGCATACACTTTTCCCGAATTGAAGTGCTGCTGCGATTTGAACGTCGACTGCGCGTCCGCGTTAAACGCCGCGTAGCTATACACAGCTCCGAGCGTCAGCGCAGAAAGCTGATAGCGGGCCGCTGCATGCGCTATTCCGATCGTCGCAGCAGTTTGATAGCCGTTGCTGATGGGTCCGTCAAAGATCGAATCCATCGTACCACTCCACGTGGTCCGAAGCTGTCCCGAGGCGGCCGCGGTATTACTTCCATGAAGATAGCCTGCCGCGATGCTCAATGCTCCGCCAGTGTAACTGGCTGCCGCAGAGTAGGTATTTCCTGACCCAGGCTGTCCAGCCACACCATTCAGTGCGTACAGTCCTTCAAACTGGATACCTCCAAACAAGGGGCTAACGTATTTGATTGCGTTCGAGATGCGCGCACTGTTGTCGTTGTTATCGACGTCTCCGGGAGTTGTGGCTGGAGATCCGAAGACGCTTTCGAGTGTCAACCCTTGAACCTTGTCAACCACCGGATCATACTGCCGCCCCAGCTTAAGAGTACCGACACTGGCGCTCGTGATACCGACCCACGACTGCCGGCCAAATTCGCGCCCACCTTGACCAAATGCGCCGGTGCCGACATTAAAACCATTTTCAATCTGAAAAATTGCCGCCAACCCACCACCCAGGTCTTCTACGCCTTTCAACCCCCATCGATCACCATTGAGATTACCGTTCATCATCGCATAGCGGCTGCCTTGATTGGTGTTGACGTAGCCAAAACCTGCGTCAATCAAACCGTACAAGGTAACGCTCGATTGCGCATGAGCCACGCCGACGAGTGCGGTTGACGCCAACACAATAGCAGCAGACTTTTTCTTGTGCATTTGATCTCCATCGATCATTGAAGAATGACTGTGCAGACTGCGACACAGTGACATTTTTTTATATGTTGTACTAAGTTAATAATCTTCGACCAATCCCCCCGATACCCATTTGAATTTGAACTGACACGGTCGACAGCGCGTCCGAATCAAGGTGACTTCGCCGCAACCACGTTACGGCTGGATCGCATCAAGGTCGAGCGTCGCTAACAGTCGTTGATCCATACAACGACGCCTGTTCCTGCGAACAACCCGCGACCCTGGTCGGCGCGCAGACACCGGTGCCGTATCAGCGACGTTCGTCCCCCCACTCCGGAAGCCGAGCCGACGCATGGTAGACAGCTCGCCTCCAAGGAAGGAGCGTCAGACGCGGCGCGGCATCGGGGGGCCTAGCGAAGAGCACTCCCGCACTGTGATTCGCCAGGCCGTCCGGGACTGCGACGGACTCCTTCTCAGTCGGCCTGTTGCGGCAAGCGGGGGCCCAGTTCGGGGGGCATCAGGCAGGTGAATGGGTCAAGTGCGCTTCGCCGCTGGAACTCATCCTTGACGGCCGTGCGGAGCCTATCGTCCGTCAAGACGTCCGCTCCGGTTGCCGCCATGACCTTCGCAGCATAGGCCAAACCCTTGCGCGCCGGATCCGAATTGCTCTGGGCGGTCCATTGCCAAGTGTGGGACGGCGGGCCAATGACATGGGTCGCCGCCAGAAGCTGCACTGTTGGCACCGTGCGACTCACATCACCAACGTCCGTCGATCCCATGACCGGCTCAGTGACGTCGCGCAACGGCCAGACTTCGTCACACAGCACCGTGTGCTCGCGCGGCGCGAGCTGCCACAACTCGTAGGAAGCAGCGATCGCTTTCGCCGAACAGGACGCCTGATAAGGCGCCGCGATTGCGCGGTCACGTTTGTCGAAGCCAGTAGGCCCCAACTTCGTCAAATTGGCGTGGAGCGCTTCTTCCAAGGGACGATTGCGAAGCAAGCTTGCGACCGCAGCGTGCACGTCTTCGCTCACCTCGGTCTCTGTCATCAACGCTGCGCCTTTGGCTACCTTGCGGACCCGTTCGGCTAGTTCGACCAATTCCGTCTGTTGGGCGGCGCGGATCGAATAACGTACCGTAGCGTGGCTCTGCACGACATTCGGCGCGATGCCGCCTGCATCGATGATGGCATAGTGTATGCGGGCATGGCTCGACATGTGCTCGCGCATATAGTTGACGCCGACGTTCATGAGTTCGACGGCGTCCAGCGCGCTGCGGCCGAGATGCGGCGTAGCTGCAGCATGGGCGGTGCGCCCCGTAAAGCTGAAGTCGATTCCGAGAGTGGCGAGAGAGCCAGAGTCCCATACCATGTTAAAAAAGGCTGGATGCCACGTGATGGCGGCGTCGACGTCGTCGAAGGTGCCTGCGCGCGCCATAAAAGCCTTGCCCGCTCCACCCTCCTCTGCTGGACAGCCGTAGTAACGCACGCGGCCTTTCAATCCGTTAGCCGCGAGATAGTCCTTCACGGCCGTCGCCGCCAAGAGAGCCGCGGCGCCAAGAAGGTTGTGCCCACACCCGTGTCCGTGTCCGTCCTTTTCGACCGGCGAGAACTCGGCCAGTCCGGCCGCCTGGCTCAGTCCGGGGAGCGCGTCGTATTCGCCCAGGAACGCGATGATGGGTCCGCCTTCGCCGGCCTCGCCCATAACGGCGGTCGGAATGCCGGCGACATTCCGGACAATACGAAACCCCTCCTGCTCCAGCATCGCCACATGCTGGGTAACCGATCTGAACTCGTTATAGGACAGTTCCGGCGTTGCCCATACCTTGTCACTGAGCACGAAGAAGTCTTCCTTTTTTCCTTCGACGAGGTTCCAGATTTCTTCCGCGACTGCCATTGATATGCCTCTCTGCATCAGTTGAAAATAGGTTTGAAACTCTAGTCTTCCGAGGGACAGGCCGCCTTCAATCCAACACAATTCCATTCGCGTGACCGAACCGGTCAAGACCTTTTGGAAAGGCCATGATGGCAAAAAGCATGACCGCGCTTGCCATAACCGCATAGAACGCTGGAGAAGCGGGATTGCCGGTGTGTTTCAGCAACCAGGTGACGACAACCTGTGCGGTGCCACCGAAGATAGTGATCGGAACGGCATAAGTGACACTGAGGCCAAGAGATCGTATGCGCGCCGGCAACGCTTCGCCGATTAGCATCAGCACCGAGGGTCCCGCCACGGCGGGCATGGCACTCATCAATACGGTGGCGATGAGCAGGGTCGGCACGCTCTGCGCGAGAATGAGAAGGTGGTATGCCGGGTAGATGCCCACGAGCAGGACCGTGTATGGAAGCGCCACTATGAACCGGACGTTATAGCGATCACAGAGCCACCCACCAAGCAGACCAAACACGATCAGCGACGCACCCAACACTATCGCCGAAAGCATGCCGATATGAGGTGGCATCTTCAGTACAGCGATGGAATATGTGGTCATGTAGATCGCCACGTAGAAAACCGCGGTGCTGGCTCCGAGCATGGCCATGCCGGGCAAGATCGCACGGCGATGCTGCCACAAATCGCGCCAGGGGGTGGCCGTGGTATTCGCGCCATGGCTACGCCCATCGAAGGTTTCGGGCATCTGTTTGCGTAGGTAGAGCGCGACCGGGACTAGTAGGAGCCCGAGGGCGAACGCTAATCGCCATCCCCAACTCTGCATGTTCTCCGGCGCCAGTAGCGACGTGAACGTGACACCGACGATCCCTGCGGCGAAGCTCGAAATGCCCTGGCTGGCGGTCGACCAGCTCGTATAGAAACCGCGTCGTCCTTCGGGGGCTGCTTCCATGAGGAATGCCACAGCCGGCCCAACTTCGCCGCCCAAGCCGAACCCTTGGATGAGCCGGCTAACGACCACGATGATCGGAGCAGCGACGCCGATGGTAGCCCGGTCGGGAGTCAGGGCCAGTCCCATAGTGCCGACAATGATCAGCGCGATGGTAAGGAGCAGGGCCGGCTTGCGTCCGAGGTGGTCGCCGAGCCGGCCGATGAGCAGTGCACCTAGAGGGCGAGTCACGAAACCCACCCCAAAAACTGCGACCGAAGCAAGAATTCCTGTCAGTCCGTCCAAGGATGGAAAGAAAGCCCGTGCTGCGTAGACCGCGAAGAACGAGTAGATCCCAAAATCATAGAACTCAAGAGCGTTGCCCGCGATCGCCGCAACAACCGCTCTCGTAGGCACTCGTCGTTCCGATTGCGCGAATCGCGAGTGTGGCGGCCGGCGCTCATCAAGCACAGTCATCTTCTGTCTCCATTGGGCGAATTCTTCGTTCGCGGTTCGTGATTCGTGATTCGTTGCTGTCCGCCACTAACGAATGCAGTGGCATCGATAGAAGTCTGCCTCGCTGATGTGAACGACACAATCCGGCCAAAATAGGTCAGGTATTTGAAACCCGTATAGGGTGCGCCTCGATACCGATTCTGGATCGACACGCCAGCATCCGATGCTTCACTAGGGTAGACTTGATACGTCCTTTGAAGTAATTCTCACAAAAGACCGTACCGACATTCGAACTGGCGAGCCACGTGAACACATCAGACGGAGCGTGTCACTACGTCAGCATTCAATACAGCCAACGACTGACTGAGGCTGGAATCGACCCGTCGGTCAGAAGCCGGCCGACGAGCGTGACAACGCGCTGCCTGAACCGATGAACGGCATCTACAAGACGGAACTGTTTCATCGCCGCGCCCCTTGGAAAACGAGGGAATCCGTCGAATAGGCAACGCTGGAATGTGTGAGCTGGCAAAACCATCATCGTCTGATGGAATCGCTCGGCTATCTCCCGCACGCTGGGGCTGAAGCAAGCTATTACAGGCAAGTCTGACGTGCCTGCATGTAGTTAAACCAACCAGCCTGCGGTTCAGCTCGCTTGCACGCATCCGCAACACAGCGATGATCGGACTCTTGGATCGGAGCGACAATGACTGTGCGTGGAAAGCACATTCAGCGGATCCTCACATCGGCCACACAAACGGCTGTTAGCTTACTCAAAGCTATCCGGAATCATCTCCGTCTTTCCCGGCAATCGTACTCGTGAATGAGTCTTGTGAAGAACGTCGTCCGAAAAGCCTCTCACATTCGATTTTGAACGCCTCGATCTCTCGCCACTTCTCCGCAGAGGACAGGCCGCGCTCCGTCGCTAGCACGGACGCTGCTTGATCGATCTCAGCCTCGCTGAATTGATGCCGCCAACCAAGTCCGGTGCGCCGAAAAAGAAGATCCATGAGGGTCACGGCATGTTCTTTCTGTATGCCATGCTGGAGATCTGAAAGTCGTGTTGACAGTCCCGATACCAATGCGGGTGAACTGTCGCTTGCGGGCGGCTGCTTTGGCGCATAGTCTGGTCGTTGCCGTCGGTGCTGGGGTCTTAGCCGCTTTGCAACCGCCTTAGCCAAGAGGCGGCCGGCCGAACGATGGCTCAACACGGGCCCGGCGGTCATCGCGAGTACATTTGGCATACCGTCCTCAGTAAGGTCGTGGAGTTGCCGGGAACGATTCCCGAAAGGAACGGCTTTGTCATACGTCAGCGGCCTGACGCCTGCCCAGGTCAGCCGAACCTCCTTCTCCGAAAGCCCTATGCCTGGCATAAGACGGTTAGCTTCTTTGAGCAGCCAGGCCTGTTCCTCGTTAGTGACATGGATGTCCTCTTTGTTTCCCTCGTAGAGGGTCTCTGTCGGCCCGAAATAATGCAGGTCGTGCCAGGGAATACAGTAAAACGGTTCGCGCTTACTGTTCAGCGTTGCGACGCCGTAACCGGCGCAGGAGTTCGGGAGCTTGACAACAATATGCGTTCCCTTGGTCCCGAGCACGCGGCGTTTAGCGTTTGGCTCAGGCGTGGCGTTGACCTCGTCGATCCAAATGCCTGCTAGGTTAAGCACGATAGAAGCACTGACTTCTACGGTCGCACCGTCCAATTGATCCCTAAGCACGACTGGCCAGACGCCGCCGTCGCGACGCCGTCCGAGCGTGGCCAGGGTGTAATTGCGAACGACCGCCCCCATGCGTTCCGCGTCGAGGATACAATCCATGCATACTCGCTCGGGCCAGTCGAACTCGTACTCACGATACACCGCGACTGAATGGATACGGTCAAGATCACGCAATTCGTTCATCAGCGGCATATTACGCGCTTCGGCACCAGAGATACGGTGGTAATCAAGAGGCGGGTTGCGAGGACCGAGCAGTTTCAGAATAAGGAATGCAATATCCACTTGCCAGGCGCGATAGGGACCTTCCTGATAAATCGGGAAGGCGAACTGGAGCGGTCGAGTGCGCAACGATGACGTCTCGACGAACTCGGCCCGCGCCTCCATCGCTTGTTTCGCCATTTTCATCGCTGTCATAAAGCGCGTGGGATGCACAACAAAGTCCCAGATCGAACGACCTGGCGCCAAATAGCGCAGACCACAATGCAAAAGACGACTGGAGCGACTCGAAGTCCCCGAACCGAAGTCACCTTTATCGACGAGAAGGACGCTGTGACCCTGCCCAATGATTTCCTGGGCGGCGGCGGCGCCGTTAATGCCTCCGCCAATAATGACAACGTCGAAGGTCTCGTGGTCGAGAAATTTAAGCGGTGGTCGCACGACTTCTCTCCTTAGTCGCTCGTTAAACGCATGCATCACCCCAGCCGACCTCCCTTCTTAAATGGCGAGATACGATTGGCGAGATGGCTGCGTCGCGCCCGCAATCGCGGACAAACTTCTCAGTAAGTTCATCGGCAGTGACACGGCTACGAGACGGCAACGGCGAAATGATCGTCAGCCGTGAACGCAGGGCTCTGGCGCTAACGGAATTTCGCATTGAACCTTATGGATGGAATGGTAGGCCGTGGATACATTTGAAACAATGTAGCCAATAACGGTTAGCTATTTGCAAAACAGATAGGCTTGGCCGCGCATCGTCAGCGACGACGCGCCTCCGGCGCAGTACGCGCCAGCGTGGTATCAACCGTGTGAGACGTCCGGGGTCGGTGTCCGGTTCAACTGCGCGACTTGGTCGAGCATGATCTTGCTCGGCAGGCCCAGCAGAGGTTTTCCTATCCGCCCTTTCAGCGCGACGATTGATCAATATGGCTTGTCCTCGCGTTGCGAGTGGCATGGAGTTTTTCACGTTTTGCCGGAACCGATGAGATGATGAACGGTGGCGCATAGCGCAGAATCGACCGCATTCCTATGCCGTAGATCCGTGCGCAAGCGCGAGCATCATCGCACAACGTGCTGACGAAATTTAGCAGGACACGTGCGGGGAGTAAGAGGTCCAAAGACGACCGAAAGCATATCGCGGTTTGATACCGACTTCTATGAGCTTCAAGTTGTCAAGGCGGTTTTCACGTTTCGTTAGCGCACAGCCGTCTCTTCTGCATTCCTTTGTTTTGAAGCCGATCATCGCGCACGTAAGACTCCAACGTCTTACCACCTTCTATCCGCCGGCGCGTCACCGCCAGCCTTATCCTGATGCGCGTTACGCTGGAAACCATCCCCAGGAACATGCCCCATCTAAAATATCGGTTGCATGTGCAACCCAGTCAGTATACGGGCACGTTCACTTCAAACCGATGTCTGCTATCTCCTGCATCGCTAATCCCAACCTCCTTCCCGCCAGACCTGAGGGCTCATGTGGACTTTAGCTGTGCACCTTTGGGTATCTCTCCGTCCCTCAAATAGCGCCACAGCGCAATCGTGAGGCGTCGTGCGACAGCGACGATCGCAATCCGTCGCGCGCGGCGGTTCGGTCCTGTGCCCTGCGTGCGCTGGTTGAACCACTGCGTGAGGACGCTGTTGGGCTGGTAGCGCAGCCAGTTCCATGCGATTTCGATCAGCAGCGCGCGGACTCGGCGGTTTCCCTGTTTGCTGATTCCTTGGTCGACCTGGCTTTCGCCGCTGTCGTAGGGCTGCGGCACCAGCCCTACGCACGCACCGACCTCGCGCCGGTTGTTGAACTCCCGCCAGAAGAGCTCGAGGGCAAGGCGTGCCGCGCCCACTTCCCCGATCCCTTGCAGGCGCGCCAGCGCATCGCAACGCTGGCGCGCGGGTGCTGGTACGTCCATCTGTCGCGTCTTCTCCAGCGCTGCAAGCTGCTGTTCGACGAGTGCCAAGCGTTCGCATTCCCGCAGTAACCGCTCGCGCAACTCGCGCGGTAACGGCGTGCCGTCGTGGCAGCGCACTTCGTCGCGCTCGAGCCGGTCCGCGAAAGCCCGGTGATCGACCGGATCCCAGCAGCCGAGGGTGGCCAGCAGCTTGCGCATGCGATCCTGGTGCTGCAGGATTTCCTTCTGTAGTTGCCCGCGCTCGCGCATCAACTGGCGCGATGCCTCGTCGTGTGGTGACGGCGCGTGCACGACGTGCATGCGGTCGCGCTCGCCCCGCAGCCACGCGCGCAGGTTGATGACGAGCTTGATGACATCGAGCCGGTCGGTTTTGGCGCGTCGCTGATGGCGTTCGACCGGAATGCTGGCCGGATCGACCACATAGCAGTCAATGTGTCGGCTATTCAGCGCGCGACAGATCCAGAACGCCTCCTGGCCGGCTTCATAGCTCACGGCGATCCGTACGTCGGTGGGCAACGACCACTTCTCTTTATGGACCTCGATCAGGTCCAGCACTGCCTGCAGACGCGCCGCGGCCTGCGGCTGCGCGACCGTGTGCACGGCCGGCTTCTCGCGTCGGCCGTCGTGGAGTGCGACTTTCCATTTGGCCGCCGCCAGTTCCAGCGACACTGCCAGCACCAGTCCGTCATCACTACCCGTGTATGCCTGATCGTTACGCATGATGTTCTCCCGTGAGCAAACCTCAGCACGCTGATTTTAGGCGTCAGCTTGGCGAGGGCCTCGCTTCATAGGATCTAATCGAATCCCGTCGTTTACATCGTCTGGAATGTATGAAGGATACTGCTCAGAACTCCCACGCTTCGTTGAGCGGACCTTAGGCGCACACCACGCGTCCGTACTGGGCAGACAATTTTGAGGCGAACAATACGAATAGGGAATACCCTTATCCACTATTCGAATACCTAACCGTTATTGGCCACATTGCTTCGGCCGCATCGCAGTCCTACCATCCGTCCCATAACACCTTCGCCAGAAACATGGGCCTACGGGACGGCTACTTGTTGGCAGTGGACAGTATTGAGAATCGTATGACATAGGTGCAAACAGAAGAGAACCGTTCGGATCTGATTCAAGGATGGCCTGCGGATATGCTCCATGGCACCGACAGATTCATCGTGGAGTGCTCCGTCATCGCTGCGGATTTCAACATGGCTGCGGTCATCGAACGGGGCGGCAATATCAATTAGTGATTAGGGGGGAGCATGGTGCGATGCGAGACATTAAGCGACTTGAGATATCTCCTGGAGAAACAGGATCTCACAATTACGGACCATGACCTAAAAGTGTTGTGGGAAGCGGTGCCTCATGTGCTGCGCAGTTGTGAATACTCCGGCGCCATTGAAAACAACGAAGCCGTCGAGCATTCCCATATTTTTACAGTGCTCGACAATCTAGCTGCATAGGGATCTTTTGATGCAAATACCTACGATTGCTGAAGCGTCGAACCTGATACACAAGCGCAAACTATCACCGGTCGAACTTATCGACGCGTGTTTAACGAGGATCGAGTCTGTCGACGCCAGCTTGAATGCATTCATTACAGTAACGGTGGACAGGGCGCGCCAAGAAGCGATTGAGGCCGAACACCGGATGATGAAAGGCGAGCTACGTGGAAGGCTGGACGGCATTCCAATCGGCCACAAAGATATTCTCTTCACGAAGGGCGTCCAGACTAGTGCGCATTCGAAACATCTCAAAGGTTGGGTGCCGGAAGGTGATGCTCACGTCGTGCGTTCGCTCGCGGATGCAGGCGCGATATCGTTGGGCAAACTGGCGATGCACGAATTTGCGCTAGGTGGACCGTCATTCGATCTGCCGTGGCCGCCAGCCCGGAACCCGTGGGATACACGGCGCTTCACGTCCGGTTCATCGAGCGGTACTGCCGCTGCCGTTGCGGCCGGCCTTATTTTAGGCGGTACAGGCACTGATACAGCGGGCTCAATCGCTGCGCCGGCGGCCCTATGCGGCGTTGTGGGGCTGAAGCCGACATACGGTCTATGCAGCAAACGGGGCATCTTACCGCTCGCGCCCTCCTTGGATCATGTTGGACCCTTGTGCTGGACCGCCGAAGATTGTGCGTTGCTTCTTGAGGAAATGGCCGGATATGACCGCGAGGATCCGGCCAGCGCAAAGCGAGCGCCTGCGGATCTCGCTGTGCGGGCTGAAGATAACGTGCGAGGGATTCGTATTGGTATCGCGTCAGACTGGCATGAAACAGAACACCCCGTTACGCCCGCTGTCAAGGAAGGTCTGGATCGCGCAATCTCAGTTTGGACGGAACAGGGCGCACATGTAGACCAGGTGACGATGCCGCGGCTAGAAGAGTATCGGGCAACGTGTTTCGTGATCTTGACAGCAGAGGCTTATTCCGTTCACGAGAAGGCGTTGCGCTCCAACCCATCTGACTTCGGCGAGCAGCTAAGACTTCGACTATTGCTAGGCGCAACACTCAGTGCCGCCGATTATGTCAACGCAGTCAGGCAGCGCAGACGGTTATGTATGGCAACGGCTGCCGCAACTGCCGACGTGGACGTGATTGTTACCGCGGGTGCAGCCAATGGAGCTCCATTCATGACGGATGTGCCCAGGTGGGGTGATCTGGAAAAACCAGGGTTTTACGAACCGTTCAATATCACTGGTTGGCCAAGCATCGTCTTCTGCTCCGGATTCGGGATAGACCACATGCCAGTGTCGGTTCAGATAGCAGCAAAACCGTTTATGGAACACAAACTTATCCAATTAGCGGCGGCCTTCGAGAAGGCTACAAACTTTCGCAACATCCGCCCGCGCATCACTAACGGACAAGCACGCGCTTTCTGTTGATCATTTTCCGCTTTCCGCGGAGTGCCTTGATGGAATGAACCAAAAACGAAATTCGATCACGGATCCGAGGCTCACCCTCATTCGCGATACCTCTCGGAACGGCTTCGAACGTCTCGACCGGAAGCCATCGTCTGCCATGGGAAGTTGGTTCCAAGGGCCACTCGGAGCCCAGAGCCGACGAGGGTCCAACTTCGCACGCAGAAAAACAGGCCATTTACCGACTATCTCGCGGGCAAATGGCGACAGGTTGGAACAGGATAAAGGACAGTGACGTGAGAAAACTCTCGATCTTGTTACTGCAACGAATCGTGCTAGGCGTGGTGACAGCACTTGCAGTTTCGATGGTCATATTTTTTTCTGTGCAAATGCTGCCGGGAGATTTCGCTAGTGCCATACTCGGACAATCGGCCACTCCAGAAACAGTGTCAGCGCTGCGAACGCAACTTGGACTTGCTCAGCCATCGCCGTTGCGGTACGTGCATTGGATCGAACACCTCTGCCGCGGGGACCTCGGATTCTCTTTCTCAGGATGGTCGCCAACGGGCGGTCGATCGGTTTCTGGAATCGTGCTTCCTCGTCTCGGCAACACCCTGTTCCTCGCATGTCTAACCGCTCTCATAGCCGTTCCGGTTTCATTGGTTCTTGGGATCACGGCCGCGATCTACCGAAATTCCTGGTACGACAGAGTAGTGAATTTGATAACACTCGGCGCCATCTCGTTTCCGGAATTCTTTATCGCGTATCTCATGATTCTTTTCATGAGCTCGAAGCTCGGGATTTTTCCGTCAATAGCGTCAATTGGCCCCGACTCCTCGCTCGTACATAGGTTTTATGTCACTCTCCTTCCAGCGCTCACACTGACGCTCATTGTGACGGCTCACATGATGAGAATGACGCGTACTGCAATTGTTTCGCTCTTGACGCAATCATACGTCGAGATGGCCAACCTGAAGGGCCTCCGGCGCACGCGGATCATTGCATTGCACATTCTTCCAAATGCAGTTGCGGCGATCGCCAACGTCATCGCGTTCAATCTCGCCTATCTGGTAGTTGGCGTTGTCATCATTGAAGTGATTTTTGTTTACCCCGGCATGGGCCAGTTAATGGTGGACTCTGTGGCCAGCCGCGACATTCCCGTGGTTCAAGCTTGCGCGCTTCTTTTTGGTGGTATCTATATCGTTCTAAACCTGTTCGCTGACGTCGCTTCAATACTAAGCAATCCTAGGCTCCTGCATCCGAGATAACTCATGAATACAATCCATCACGCGTCAACCCAGCCGGATTCGTCGGCTGGTCTCGATCAGAACTCTCGTACTGACCGAATTATCGCTTTGATGTGTTCGTCGCCGGCGAACGTAAAGATCGCCACGACGATACTTCTATTGGTTTTCTCGGCAGCAGCCCTTGCCCCGATAATTGCACCCTACAGCCAAACCCAAACGTTTGATGCCGTTTTAGCACCTTGGAGCAGCCAGTTCTGGTTAGGTACAGATCAGTTGGGACGAGACGTCTTTAGCCGCCTTCTTTTCGGTGGTCGAAACAGCATCCTCATCGCAGTAGCAACCACAACGCTTTCCTTTTCCGTTGGGGCGACGGCCGGTTCCCTTTCTGCGATCCGCGGTGGCTGGACAGATCAGATCATGAGTCGCGTGAACGACATCCTAATGGCAATCCCGACTTTGATCTTCGCCCTGATGCTCCTGTCCGTATTCGGTACAAACGTACTCAACCTTGTGCTGATCATTGCTTTTCTCGATGCCACCCGGGTCTATCGTCTTACTCGGGCCGTTTCAGTCAACGTTGTAGCAATGGAATTTGTCGAGGTTGCCCGTCTGCGGGGGGAAGGCTGGATTTGGGTCATGCGGCGAGAAATTCTACCCAACATCATCCCGACTCTTGTAGCAGAGTTTGGAATACGCTTTTGCTACGTTTTTCTCACCGTCGCTGCGCTCTCATTTTTAGGTGTCGGTATTCAGCCGCCAACCGCGGACTGGGGATCAATGGTCCGGGAAAATGCTTCATTGGTGGGATTCCTGGATAGCGATCCCATGCTTGCGCTAACGCCGCTCATTCCGGCGTTCGCGATAGGCATGGTGACCATCTCGATGAATTTGATAATAGATTGGACTCTTCAACTCGTTGGCGGATTGAAGGAAACGCGATGACCAATAGGAACCTGAGTGAAAGCGATGTGATTCTTCACGTGGAAGGCCTTGTGATTGACGGTTTCAGCAAAGGTCAATGGCATAGGATTATCGACGACATTGATCTTCGTGTACATCGCGGTGAAGTCGTAGGTCTGATAGGTGAATCGGGCTCAGGCAAGTCGACGCTGGGGCTGGCAGCCATGGGTTATGTGCGGCCGGGGTGCAGAATCGTGAGCGGAAAGGTCGAGTTCTTGAACAGAAACCTTGTCACCGCGTCGGAGTCGGAGCGACTGAACATCCGCGGATCACAAATCACCTATGTCGCCCAGAGCGCCGCAGCTTCCTTCAATCCATCGCAGAGACTCATACGGCAGACAGTGGAAAGTGCTGTGGTCCATGGCATCAAGACCCGTCGCAATGCGGCCCGGGATGCCAAGGATATGTTTCGCGCGTTACTGCTTCCTGAACCCGAACAGATAGGCAGGCGCTATCCACACCAGGTATCCGGCGGTCAACTGCAGCGAGTGATGACAGCGATGGCAATGTCGCCGGAACCGAATCTGATCATCTTTGATGAACCCACAACCGCTCTCGATGTGACGACGCAGATTGAGGTATTGGCCGCGATCAAGGATGTCGTTGAACGTTATCACGTGGCCGCTATTTTCGTCACGCATGACCTCGCGATAGTGTCCCAAATGGCTACACGTCTTATGGTTCTTCACAAGGGAAAATGCGTAGAGGAAGCGCCCACGAGAGAGATGATAGATGAGCCGAAACACGAGTACACACGCTCATTGTGGGCTGTACGGTCGCTGGAAAAGCCGTTCGTTGCCAATCAATCTCGAGAGGTTTTTCTCAAACTAGAAGGCGTTTCAGCGCATTACGGCAGCGTCAAGGTTCTTGATCAAATAACCATGACTATCCCCAAAGGGAGGACTGTTGCAATCGTCGGTGAAAGCGGATCGGGTAAAAGCACGATAGCTCGGGTGATTGCAGGTTTACTGATTCCAAGTAGTGGTGAGGTTGTGCTCGAAGACCGAATTCTTCCTAGTTCTTATGTGAATCGCTCCCGCGAGCAGCTCCGCCGCGTACAGATGATTTATCAAATGGCCGATACTGCACTGAATCCGCATCACACCGTGCGGGATATCCTTGCTCGTCCGCTCGCGTTCTATTCAAAAATCACCGATCCCGAGCTATCCAGACGAGTGTCAGATTTACTCAAGAAGATTGAACTCGATGATAGCTTCGCCTCGCGTCGGCCATCTGAGCTTTCTGGTGGCCAGAGGCAGCGCGTAAGCATCGCCCGTGCTCTTGCGGCTAGTCCTGAGCTCATCATCTGCGACGAAATCACCTCAGCCCTCGACCAGGTCGTGCAGGAGGGCGTACTTAAGTTGCTGATGAAACTGCAGAGGGAGTTCGGTGTGACGTATATCTTCATTACACATGATCTCGGCGTAGTAAAAGCCATCAGTGACGAAGTGGTGGTAATGCAGAATGGGCGAATAGTTGACCAGGGAAGCAAGGAGGCCATTATGGCCCCACCATATGCTCCCTACACCGAATTGCTTCTTTCATCAGTTCCGCAAACTGACCCTGGATGGCTTGACTCGACGATCAGTCAAAGGCGGCCGAAGGGTTCCACAAGACTTAAGTCTTCGGTTTAACCGTCGCGGGTCATACAGACCATAGGCGTGGTTCAACCAGAGGGAGCTGCGCAAGTTGGGAAATTTCATCGCTAATTGGAGCGAAACGGCATGAGCAATCCGCTCGGCGCTTGACCGGACGTAAGAGACGGTTGTTTTTCACTTTAGCTCGCACATTCCAAAAACCCGCAATCCATTCTACGCACAACGAGGAAATATGAATAACGAAATGGGCTATAAACTGGAGCTTCTCTTGCGAGACGTCTCCAGATCCCAAGTTTCCCGCAGACAATTTTTGCAAACATCCGGGGCGCTCGGGCTAGGTGCGACTGCCCCTTCTTTGTGGGCACAAACTGCATACGCCACGCCGAAAAAAGGAGGGACCTTCCGCGCGGGGCTAAGCGACGGCAGCACGACCGATTCGCTTGATCCGGCAACGACAGCCAGTCTGTACATGATCCAGTTGGGGTATGCATTTAGAACATACCTGACTGAGACCACTCCGTCCAACCAGGTAGGGCCGGACTCGGCTCAATCATGGGAGTCGTCGCCCGATGCCAAGGTATGGAAGTTCAAGCTCTTTCGCGGCCAGCAATTTCATAACGGCAAGACATTAACTGCGAGCGACGTCGTAGCCTCAATTAACTACCATCGACGGCCAGGTTCCACATCTGGCGCTAAGACCCTCCTGAAGGACATCGCGGACATTAGCGCTGATGGTGTTGGTGTTGTCGTTATCAAGCTGAGCGCCGGCATGGCAGACCTACCTTATCTCATGGCAGACTACCACTTCCCGATCATGCCCGGAGACGGTAATGGCGGGATTGACTGGGGATCGGGAATAGGCGCTGGACCGTACAAAATTGTCCGCTTCCAGCCCGGTATAGGCGCAGAACTAACACGTCATGACAGGTATCACAGACCTGACCAGGCGTACTTTGATGCGCTTCACCTGATGGTATTGAACGACGTCAACGCTAGGCAGACGGCGCTGCTCAACAACGAGGCCGATGCCATCGTAAGCCTTGACCTGAGAATCTTACCTCTTCTGAGTCGCAATCGGTCAGTCGCAATCGACGAGGTCGCGGGCGGTAGCTACAACGGGATGCCGATGAATTGTCTGTCATCGCCGTTCAAGGATCCGAATGTCCGACTCGCGCTGAAATATGCGTTAAATCGCGAAGAAATCATCGCGAAGATTATGAACGGTCACGCGACGGTGGGAAACGATCAACCAGTGAGCCCGATCATGCCCTACGCCGCGAAAATTCCGCAACGTCACTACGATCCCGACAAGGCTAAGTTCTATCTTCGAAAAGCAGGACTCGATTCGCTTAAGGTTCAACTTTCGACAAGTGATGCTGCAGGCGCTAGCGCCGTAGACATGGCAGTTCTGTTCGCGCAGGGCGCATCGAAGGCAGGGATCGACATCGGAGTGGTCCGGGAATCTGCTGACGGTTATTGGTCAAATGTGTGGTTAAAAAAGCCGTTCGTCGTTGTCAACGCCGGGCAAAGACCAACACCGGACGTTGTGTTCTCGCAGTTCTTTGAGGATGGCGCTGCGTGGAATGATACGCACTGGCACAATGACAGGTTTCAGTCGCTTCTTCTGACGGCGAAGTCAATGCTCGATCAGAAAAGGCGTTCTGAGATATACGCAGAGATGCAAGCCATCTGTAGCGACGACGGAGGTTATTTGATTCCGTTCTTCGCAAACAAGGTTAGCGCACGCAGAAGCAACGTGAAGCATACCAAAACAATTTCCAGCGCATGGGAGCTTGACGGCGGGCGAGCATATCAACGATGGTGGTTCGGGGATTGATGATCTCTTCCACGTTAGCAGGATGGTTGTACGGGTGAGTTTGCGCGATGAAGGAGATAAGATCGCTTTATCACGGCCACTAGCCGACTGCGTCGTTGAAATGGCACTGATCGAACTCGCCGCGATGGATCGTCGTACTTCCATTTAATCGGCCTGGGATTCTTGTTGTGCTCGCGGATATAGCGCATCAGCTTGCGCTCCAGATCCTTTACCGTGGTGAAGATGCCTCGCGCAAACACGTCGCGCTGGATGCGCGAGAATCAGTTCTCCACCTGATTTAGCCAGGAGGTATAGGTCGGCGTGTAATGCAACCGCACGTTTCGGTGTTGCCGCAGGAAATCTTGCACGCGCGGGGTCTTGTGACTGCTGACGTTGTCGCAGATCACATGGATCTCTTGTTTGGGCCGCTGGCTGGCTACAACGTCGGTGAGGAAGGCCACGAACTGCTCGCTGGTATGGCGCGGCGCCATCTCGTGCGGGCACGGGGCACGGTTGTTACGACTGCAGGGCCGACCGTCGTGTCGACTGTGACCTCAGCCGCGTTTCCGTTGTCCGTCATGCCGACGTACCTGTTTTCACGCCTGCCGCTGCATCCGCCCGCACCACCAGTTTGGCTGGGCGCTGCAGCACCAGGTTCTGGAACTGCTGTGCCTGGGCGCCTCGCTGCGGCGTACCGCCGCGACTTTCGCGCTTGCTAGCTACCACCCTGAGCGGCGCTGGTGTCAGCTGGCAAAGTGGATAGATGGCATGAACGCCGCCCTCCGCTCGGGGAAAGAAAGGGCGTGCTGAAGTCGCAGGAGCCAAGTCTGTACCGATGCGACCTTCCTCGATATGCCAAAGTGACGCGGCTAGCTCCCGTTTTTGAAGCGAGGAACGACCAGGGCTACCACGACCTACGGGCTCGACATCTCGAAGCGCGTATTTCAGATGTGCTGGATCGAAGACGAAACCGGTGAATTTGATAGCCGGCGCTTTGACGGAGCCCGGCTGTTCAATGCCGCCGTTGCTTCGGGCGTCCATGTATCGCGGATCCCGACCTGCATCTCGACATCCAGTTCAAACCGGTGGATTTCGTTGCCCAGCAGGCTGATATCGCTGTGAGCCGCGGCGCAGTATGCTGGCCGAGACCGACGCGGACAAATTGACGATGAAAGGGTCTATTCGGTTTGCCTCCTGCCCTGCTCCGTCCTCCGGTAGGTACAGGCGCGTGCAGAAGCCGGGTGAAAGCCGCCATAGGCGGCTACGCGGCATCCCGGCGTCGGGCCTAGCCGTCAGATGATCGTTGCGTACGCGCGACAAAGCGGCGTGCTTTTAGTAGGCAGCAGCAAACGAGTACATCAATGAGTGACTCCGTCGGAATTATGTTACGGCTGGATTGCGTCAAGCTCGAGCATTGCCATCAAAGACCTACAGTTGTTGATCCATACACCGACGAGTGTTACTGCCGACAATAGCGGACCCCGAAACAGCCGGCAGTCGCTGGCGTCGTATCAGCGACATTCGTCCCGACTCCGGAAGCCGACCCGATATCTGGTAGACGGCCCACTTGCAAGGGATGAACGTCAGACGCGGCACGCCGTCCTTGAGTCCAGCAGACTGCACGCCGGTCCCGGCACCGCTGTGCTTGCCAGGGGCTACCCGGGACGGCGGCGGGTTCCTTTCTCACCCGGCTTGTCGCGGCAAGCTGGGGCCGAGATCGGAATTGCTCTGGGCGGTCCATTGCCATGTAGCGCTGGCCAACAAGAACGCGCGCGTTCTCCAGGTCCTGTTGAGTACCAACGCCTCGTATAAACCGGCGGCAACATGAACACCATACACGTCTAACTCTGGCATCACCCAACGCAGGTTTGCGTAGCTCTAGTACGTGATGACGAAATTGGTAGAACCAGCATCCTGAAACCTGTTTCCGGTGCCGGCTGTGTAATCCAAGCCGTTGATTTGTTCAGGACAAGGGTACGCGGATCTCATCAAGGCTGCGGGCGTGCTTCGACAATTGCCCACGAGCAAGCCGGATACATGCATGCAGACCATTTCCCATCAACACAAAGAGCTTGCAAAACGCGTCGGGTCCATATATGCACTGAATTCTGACCCACCGGGAGTGCGGCAGAAATCTTGGACAGTTTATGCCGCAAAGCAGAGGCTCTCTCGGTATTCGATCGGGCTGAGTGAGCCAAGCGAAATCCTGATCCGCTTTTCGTTATACCTGTGGATGTAGGAATCAACTACCTCAATGAATTGGTCAATGGTTGCAGCCTGCCACTCCCAGGAATAGAACAGCTCCGTCTTTAGCCGCCCGAAGAAGCCTTCGCAGGTCGCATTGTCGGGCGAGCATTCTTTGCGCGACATCGAGCGAACCAGCTTCGCATCGCGTATGCGCGAGAGCCACCCGGCCAGCGATATGGGCAGCGCGATCGGAGTGGACGACGGGCCGGTTGTTGCTATTGGCCACCTTCTCGATGGCTGCATCCATCATGGTGTTCGCAAGCTGTGCTTCCGGACGCGTGTCTATTGACCAGCTGATACCCTCGGTGGTGACGGCCAGACCCGACTGCATCAAGATCCCGCAAACCGTATGCATCGGGCTCTGCCTTTTCCTGTCGGGACGACTCGGGACTTTACGTGTCGAACCAATCAACTTGGGCCTCGCGCGCAATGAGTAGACACGTGGTAGGTGCCTCGAGTATCGTGCATCGGTCGCGCAGCGGAAGGCGGAACGGCTCGCCAAACGACCAAAGCGAGCGAAGCTGGCGATTAATGGGACGGCTGCACCAATACGTACAGGAGCGTCTGGAGGGCAAATTACATGACGCTGAAGGGTCGTGAAATTGCCGGGGCCAGGCAGGCACCGTTCAAGGGGCGAAATAAACCGCATCGCGGTGACCGAAAGTGTGTCAACGGATGGGCTGCGCATCCCGCGCTGTAGTCTGGCATTCAGCACGTGCAACTCGGGCTCGCTCATGGTGCCCTTCCAGATATGGGGCTGACCGCTTCTTCTTGGCTTCAGTCAGACCATCCTAGCCTCCGCCGAATCAGCGCCGCCGGTAGCTCGTCGTCTCCGGCGGCTACGCCGCCTCCGACTCCTCACTACCGGCCAAGATGATCGCCGCTATACCGACCGGACAAGTTCATTGTCGCCGTCCATCGTGAAAGACCGTTATCCTGTCTACCTCGACTGGGAACGTTTCGAACAGGTCCAGGCCATGCTGCGCGATAACCATGCGGAATATCAGCGAAACAAGACGCGCGGGGTACCCCGCGACGGTGCAGCGGTGCTCCAGGGCATCGTCTGGTGCGGGCAATGCGGTCACAAGATGGCGGTGCAGTACAAGAATGCCAATAGCTACGCCTGTAACTATCTGCTGCGCAGTCAGGGGGCCCAGCTATGCCAGCACCTGCCCGCTGACCTGATCGATGCGCGGGTCGTTGAGGCCTTCCTCGCGGCAATTGGACCGGCGGAGCTGGAGGCCTGGGCGCGTGCAAAACATGCAAGACAGCAGACCCGTGACGCCACCAATCGGGCAGAGGCGCAGCAGGTCGAACGGCGACGCTATCAGGCGCTCCTGGCCGAGCGCCAATACAATCGCGTCGATCCGGATAACCGTTTGATTGCTGCCGAGTTTGAACGGCGGTGGGAAACGGCGCTACGCGAATTGCGCCAGGCGGAGAATGCGCTCGCCCATCGTCAGGCGCAGGCATGCAAACCGGAGGCGCTGAGCGCTGAAGAGCAAAGCGACTTTCTTGCGCTCGGCGCCCGGCTACCGGAAATCTGGCAGCGGCCGCAAGTCAATCGCGAGAGCAAGAAGGCTCTGCCGCGTTCC
Organism: Paraburkholderia sp. BL23I1N1; assembly: GCF_003610295.1. Taxonomy (NCBI): domain Bacteria; kingdom Pseudomonadati; phylum Pseudomonadota; class Betaproteobacteria; order Burkholderiales; family Burkholderiaceae; genus Paraburkholderia; species Paraburkholderia sp. BL23I1N1. The sequence continues at coordinate 1,720,546 of NZ_RAPV01000001.1, read as the reverse complement.
CTTATTGATAAAATGATTCTGCAGCGGGTCACGCGCGACCGCATCACGATCCGTGTTGTCTGGCGCGGTGGCGAAATATCCCAACTGGAGGTTGAACCCAGGGTGCACGCCGGACTGGCGCTCTCCCGGGGCGCCGAGATGGAGGCGCGGGTGCTTGAACTTGCCCGGCACGGTATCGACGACGTCACGATCGCCGGGATCCTGACCCAGGAGGGGCATCACTCGGCCCGATGCAGCCATGTCCCAGCACGGACCGTACAGCTCATCCGGCAGCGACATCGTGTGCTGCACGACGCCAGATCAATCCGTGAGCGCCATATCGCCGGATGGCTGACCATTGCCAGGGTGGCGCAATGTCTGCAGGTCTCGACCTCTTGGGTCAAGCGCCGCATCCACACCGGCGTCATCAATGTGCAGCGTGACCCGCAAAGCCGTCAACACCGGATACCGCGGAAAGCATCGCTGCACTCCAGGAACTCAAATCGGGCGTGCGAGACCATCTCGTCATCGCCCCGCGAGCAAACAGATGAGGGCATCAACATGACCTATCGTAGACGTCGTCTTCGTCCAAAATCAAAGTTCGTGTCAGCGCGGCGAGTTCAAGCAAGCGATGCCAATCCGCATTGTTTCGCTCCAGCCGGGACTCCTCCAACCGAGTACGATGCCGGCGTGGCCGATCGCAACCTCGGCCATTAAATGCGGGAACCGGTCACACTGCTGCGCGCTGGCTCCTGACAGACAGAGGTCGCTGTCGATGACATGAATGCGCTCGATCGGCCAGCCAAGGCGACAGCACGGTCGCGCAGCGTGTACTGGCGCCTAATGCTCTCGGTGTTCTCGAAGACTTGCCGCAGCGAAGATTGCCGCACGTGTAGAAAGGCGTCGCGCCGCAGGTGGTCAGCCGTAATTTCTGGTACCGGTCAGTAGACATGGACGAGCCCCGAATGAGTGCGCAGCACGAGATTGGTCAACAGGCGCACCAACGCGCCGTTCGGCTGCAGTAAATGCGCGACGGGTTCGTGTCCAGTAGAAAGGGTTCCTAGTCGTCGCTGTTTCAATGAGCATGGGAAGCCCGTGCTGCACGCCTTGGTAACGCAACGCCGCAGCGCCCTCTGGACGAGGCTGCCGTCGATCACGGCCGTGCGTAACGCCTCGTACGCAGCGACCGGTGCCTGCGCTATGGCATCGCGAGCGGCAGCAAGTTCCACGGTTTTTTTTTCGCGCTATTGCGCGTTCGATGCTGCGTGGATGAACCGAGATACCGAGCTCGGTTTCGAGCCGGTCGGCTAACGCCCGAGCGTGAATCGGTCCGCCGTCTTCAATGCGCTGGTCGATGAAGGCCATGACGTCTGTGCTGAGCTTGTGCGCGCTTTTCGGGCTACGCTGCTTCGGTGTGAGGCCAAGCAACCCATCTCGCGCGAACGCGGCTTCCGCCTGATAGAAGGTCGGGCGAGATACGCCGAAAAATGTCGCCGCTTCGGCCTTCGATGTGCCGCGGACGCTGACGTGACGCAGCGTCTCGTGCTTGAGCTGGATCAGGTCACGTTGGCGCCGAAAAAATCTCCCGACTGAAACCAAGAAGCGTGCACGCGTTCGGGATGCGGGTTCAGCACGCCGAGGCGCTTAAGGCGTTCGATCTACAGACCGAGCTTCTTCAAGGCGGCGCCCTTGCTGCGTACGGTGTGATTTGAAATATGCTGCAAAATTTATATTCCTAAAACAATTAGCTTATCTAATCGATGCATAAATTGGCATGATTTGCCGAAAATACCGGTGCATCGTGCCAGTCATCGAAGAATAAAGCGGCGTAATGTGATTTACGCCGCGACAGGTTCAACCGATGGTTGCAACACCCAGGCTGGCGTTTAGTTTATCTGCAGGCGTCATGAAACCCGACGTCTTTCTGGGTCGCTGTTCAACTGCAAGGTGATCTTCTTCAGATCGCCTTGCGAGTAGCCGGCCAAACCGGTGCCTTTGGGGAAGTACTGCCGGAGCACTCCGTTGGTATTCTCCTTCGTGCCACGCTGCCACGGGCTTTGGGGACTGCAGAAGTAGATCTGCATGTCGGCGGCGACTGTGAATTGCTTGTGCTGTGCGAGTTCCATGCCCCGGTCCCATGTGACCGATCGGCGGAGTTCCGCACGCAGCTTGCGAACCTGTTTGCTCAGCCCGGATACGATACTTTCCGTGTCCTTGCCCTTTACCTTCACGAGGATGGTGAAGTGCGAATGACGCTCTACCAGGGTGGCAATGCGTGTATTGTTCGAGTCGCTCAGCAAGTCGCCTTCTCAGTGCCCCGGAACAGCCCGGTCTTCGACTTCGGCAGGCCGTTCGCGGATTGATACCGCATCAATGATCTGCCCGCGCGGTTGTCCCTTTGTTGACGCTTTCTTCGAACGTCGCATCATCCGGCGCATGCGCAGATCTTCATCAGTTCCGCTTTCAGCACTCCACGGGCCTGAATGAACAGACTGCGGTAAATCGTTTCGTGTAAGACCTGCATGGTTTCATCATCGGGGTACTGCTGCTTCAGCCAGCCGGCGATCTGCTGTGGCGCCAATCTCAGTTGCACCGTTCTGGCGACTAGCCGACTCAGTTTAGCGTTCACGGCAAGACGGCAGGGTTTCGGTAGCCTGCCCTGTGCCGCACGTTTGCGTCAGCCAGCGCTGCCCCGTATTTGTTCAGCCCGCCATGGCGGGCTACTTCACGGCTGATCGTCGACGGTGACCGGCCCAGGCTCGCTGCGATCTGACGGATTGAATCGCCTGCATGGATGCCGAGCGAGCGGCCGATGTCGCTTAACGACTCACCATCTTTCCATCTCTGCCACAACAACGTCTATGCAGGTGATAGCACGCATCTTCATTTTTGATTCACTTACTTTTCCTCTTGGCCCGACATTAGACCAGAAGGTGTTGCAACAACCGGTTGAGCGCGACGCAGCGCATTTTATTTGACATGATCCGCAATCTCCGCCATCAACTCATTGTACCGGCGCAGGTCGTCCGTGCGCAACCAGGAGCGCCCCGCTGCCGCCTGGCGAACGAGTCCGGTACGTCGGCGTCAGTCCATGACGCCATGATGGACACCAGCCGGGCATCGCCGTTGTAGAACATCACGCGGCCTCGCCCCAGTTCTGTCGTCGTGTGCGACGTGAAGGCGGCTACCGCGCTGAGGATGGAATGGATGGATGATTTCGGCCGTTGCGATCGCCTGATCGTCGTCACGAAAAGCAGTTGCTGACTTACGATAAAGCAAGGTCGAGCAAGGGGTGCTTCTTGCCCAACGCCACATTCTCGCCCGACCTCGTAGTCACCGTTTCTCTAGCTTGGCCGAGGCAAACTCCGCAATCGCGTCACTCCTGTTTCGATTTGAACAACAAACCCTTCAAGCTTAACTGGCCAAATTAAACACATTTGATCGTACAGACGCACAGCGCTCAGCACCCTAACACTTTTAAGATCGCTTCGGGCAACCGGTTGCCCTTCACCTGGATCTTCGATGCTTGCTCACTGATCTGGCTCACGTCCTCCTCAGTAAAGGCGAGGTCGAGGGCGCCTAGATTCTCCTCCAAACGGTGCAGCTTGGTTGTGCCGGGAATCGGCACGATCCATGGCTTTCGCGACAGCAGCCACGCCAGCGCAACCTGGGCCGGTGTGGCGTTCTTATGTGCGGCGAAAGCCTTGAGCACGTCGACCAGCACTAAGTTCGTCTTGCGCGCCTGCGGGGAGAACCGCGGGACGGTATTGCGAAAGTCCGTCGGATGGAACCGGGTGTACTCGTCGATCCTGCCCGTCAGAAAGCCGGCGCCTAGAGGACTGAACGACACGAAGCCAATACCGAGTTCTTCCAGAGTCGACAACAGCTCCGCTTCTGGCCCGCGCCAAAACAGCGAATACTCGCTCTGGACGGCCGTCACCGGTTGCACGGCATGGGCGCGACGGATGGTCTGCTCGCCCGCCTCAGACAGCCCGAAGTGTTTGACCTTGCCGTGAGCAATGAGGTCTTTGACCGCACCGGCTACATCCTCAATCGGGACCTCAGGGTCGGCGCGATGTTGATAAAACAGGTCGATCCGGTCGGTGCGGAGACGCTTCAGGCAGGCTTCCGCCACCGTCTTCACATGTTCTGGGCGACTGTTCGTACCGCCCCTGCGCTCACCTGTCGCCATGTCGATGTCGAAGCCGAATTTCGTGGCGATAACCACCTGATCGCGGATCGGTTGCAACGCCTCCCCGACAAGCTCTTCGTTGACAAACGGCCCATAGGATTCGGCCGTGTCGAACAGCGTAACGCCGCGATCATGAGCCGCTCGAATCAGCTTGATCATTTCGTTCTTGTCGCTCGGCGGCCCGTAGACCGCGCTCATGCTCATACAGCCAAGGCCGAGGGCAGAGACTTCCAGATTGCTCTTTCCGAGTTTGCGGATCTTCATAGTTTTGCCTCCTTGCTGACATGACCGCCATTATCAGTAGGTCCGAGCGAATTGTTAGCGACGTCGCCGAACGAAATCCTCGATCCGATTGCAGGCCTCATTGAGCTTCGGCTCATCCACCACTAGTGCCAGCCTCACGAAACCGTTTGCAGTCGGACCAAAGCGACTAGCATCGAGCAGAGAGACGCCTTTCTCTCGGAGCAGTTGCCACGTGAAGTCGTGTGTGCCTATTCCCGTTCCCCGAATGTCGATCATCATGAAGATGCCCGCCTCTGGAAGCAGGCATTGAAGATTCTGAACGGCATTCAGGCGCTGAAACACGGCATCACGCCGCCGGCGATACACGTCTCTCATCTGCGCGACCACGGAACGACGGTGTTCGAGCGCCGCCAATCCAGCTTGTTGGATGAAACCCGGTAGTCCATACAACATGCAAAGTGCCAGTCGACCCAGATGATCGATCGCTGCCTCCGGCCCGATTACCCAGCCTAGCCGCCAGCCGGTCATTGCATGCGACTTTGAAAAACTGCCTAACGTCAACGTTCGGCTCGCCATGCCTTCCAAAGACGCGATGCTAATGTGGTCGCGCTCAAAAGTGAGGTCCGCGTATACCTCGTCAGAGACGACCCATAAGTCGCGCTCGCGCGCCAACGCGGCGATCTGTTCAAGATGTTCGCGCGGCATGACCACGCCAGTGGGATTGCAGGGCGTCGCGAAGAAGATTGCGCGTGTGCGCGCGGTAACTGCGGCTCTAAGCGCCTCGCAGTCGAGATGGAAGCCATTCGCGGCGTCCACCGCTACGGGCACGAGGGTGGCGCCGGAGGCGCGAATTGCAGCTTCGTACGTCAGATACATCGGCTCTGGCACGAGCACTTCGTCGCCGGCCTCGCAGACGCAGAGCGACGACGCGAACAGTCCGTTCTGCGCGCCGGCACAGACGATTACATTCGCCTTGGTGACGGCACGGCCGCTGTCGGCCTGATGTTCAGTCGCGATCGCCTCACGCAGGTTATCCCGACCGGCGCCGCCGGTATAATGTGTATCGTCTTCGTGCAGGGCCGAGATGGCACGTTCAACGACGGGAGCGGGAGTCGGGAAATCCGGATCGCCAACGCTGAGCACGATCACATCTTCGCCTTGAACGGCCGCCAGCCTAGCCGCCCTGTGAATGTCCCACGCCGACGTTCGCTCGCCCTGCAAGCGCTCGACGAGATTCGCAAATTTCAAGTCTATCTCCCTCTTCGGAATGCCAGGCGAACTCCGCTCGCTTGTTGAACATGCATCTTTCTGTGCTCCTAGCGAAAATCTAACAATTTACATAGGATACCGAAAACCCAGTTAGTCCACCGACCCGGTCGTTGGGGATGTTGCCTATGCCTCCAATACATGCTGAAACATTTTTGCCTCGAGTTCCCGGAAGCGGACATAGTCCATGTCCAAGGTTTGATTATCACTGGACAAGAGGAACGCATATCCCGGTCGCCCTCGGCTGCCGTGCGTCTTTGTCAGATAATCGCCGATCTTCGGGAATACAATCATCCGGTCCAGTGTCGCCAATTCGCCAAATCGAATGAGATCTGGATTGTTCACAACATATCCTTCCCGATTCGAACACATGTAAACAAACCTTAGGCCTTTTTGTCTTGACCCACGCAATGCGTTCACTCGCCTTTGAAACTGTCCGGAATTCAATACCGTCTCAACCATCACAGAAAGTTGACTGTATCCCTGCGCCTCCTCGACGGCCGCGAAGAGTTGAGCGCCGGTCAGACGCGCGCCGCACTCGATAAGCCGCGGTCCATTGACCGTCAGCATCACCTCACTGTGTGCCGCGCCGTTGCGAATTCCCAGCGCGTCCAGCGTCTCAAGAACATATTTCTCGACCCTCTCGAAAATTTCCGTCCGCCGCATTACGAGTTGGGCATACTCGTCTGTCGAGATTGTGTCCACCAAGCCACCAACGCCGATCCACATATCGGTGACAAAATGATGGCCCTCACAACTGACACTATTTACCATCAACTCCTGGCCTTGAAGACGTTCTTGAATTACGAATTCCGTATTGATTACTCCTGTCACGTTCGGTTTCCCATGAGTGGTCACGAAGGCAGCTTCTATGTCCTTCGCATTCGAACAAAGTGCGACACCATCCGACTTCGCTCCCATTGTTGGCTTCAATATGACCGTATCCAACTCAGATTCACTGTACCAGGCGAGAAGCTCGCAGAGCGACCGCGAAGCGAATTGCCTCATACTGGATATACCAGCCTTCTTAAGTGCTTCGATCATATGAAATTTGTTTCTGCGAGCCTGCGTTGTTCTGGCGTCATTTCGCGGAACAGCGAAATTATCGGCTAATAAATCTGCTAGTACGACACCGGACTCACTACCGGGCATGATTGCTTTAACTGAATACCCGCGCAGATTTTCGAGTATTCCCGACATGCCGGTCGATTCGAAATGAAAGTTGGCAATGTAGTCAACCGGCTTGTAGCCAAACCGCGACGTTTTTTCTGTTGAGCTAATGTGTATGCACTCGTATCCATGGCCGATGAAAGCCGGTGCCAAATATCGCCCCGACGACCATCCATCAACAATCACAATCACGTTTTTGCTTCTGGTTTGCATTTTTTCGTCCTCGCAAGACTCGCGGCGAAATTGAGATATGCAGTCCCCCACGCTGAGTCGATGTAGTAGCCTCCGCTTATAAAAAGCTCACAAAGGAAAGGGAATAACTCTCTACTTATTGCCGAACTCGCGTCCACAGGTAACAGCGACGCAACATTGTCCAATGCGACTATATCAACGGAGTTTTCCCCTGAACCACACGTCTGTCGTGGTTTGGAGAAATCGGTCGACTCTCGATAAATACGTAGTGGGTTGTACGGACTGGCCGCGTCGCAACTTACGTCGCCAATCATCGAAAGCCGATGCGGCTTTTCGAGCATTTTTGGGTGGAGCAGTGTCGTCGTTGTTTCGTCTGACCGTATGCAGTTGAAAAAGATGTCGAAATCTAGAAGCTCATGACGTGAGTCTGAGGCAGTCTCCGTCCTTCCCCAACATTCGTGACCGAGGCCAACGGTCTCCAACAGGTAGCGCACTCCCGATCCAGTCACTCCCCGTGCACCAGCTATGAGGATCCTAGCGTTTCTTACTTTTTCGATCCTCCGCTCCAGAAACTCTACTAGCTCTTCAAAGCTACTATGGAACGTTTTCTCTAGCGATACTTCTGCCGCATTACTCATCTTTCGTTCCATAAGTTCCAGCGTCACGGCCGCCCCACATACACCCGCCCAGAAACTTACTCCTCGACTCACAAGCTCCAAACCCCGAAAGTCTCGAAGATACTCAAGATCGAGCAGCGTGCCTCCGCCTCGGCGGAACCGGTCTAGCACCTCAACCGCGCCCGTCTGTTGCTTGAAAACATGGCCAAAATAAATGTGAGTATGGCGGACCTCGTTGACGTCTTCACTTAGCTCTTTCAGTCCTAGAATGTACGCATCGGAAGGCGCGTTTTGCCAAGAATGCGACTTGACGATCTCACACCCGACTTTTTCGTATTGCTCGTCCGGGAAGCACCGAATGGGCGAATGCTCTACGGTCACTACAATGCCTTTCTTGGCCAACATCGCAGCATGAGCCGGTACAAGGGGCGTGCGGCGCTCAAAACGTTTGCTTTCGCATCGAAGCCAGATGTGATTCATGAAGCCCTCCTCAGCCAGTAAGAGACATACCTCGATCGCTTCGCGAGACCGGGGAATACCTGTGCCATGATGCCGTCATCGGACGATGTCATAGCTGTAATCGCTCTTCGACACAGAAATCGTGCTCGCGTGCAGTGCTTCGAAAAGTTCGTCGACCAGTGCCAGCAGTATCCGCAATCCGCCGCCCCCCAAGTCGGGTAGCAGTGGTAGTGGTGACGGTCAAATATAGGGAATACAAGCGCACGAGGGATGTCCCGGTGTGGCGCTCCAGATACTTGCCATGGGTGTTGCCGATCAGGAACTGCACCGGCTCTATGAATAGCAGCGAGAAGGTGCCAAGGTCGCGCATTGGGTAAACCTTGCATTGTGCACCGTATGGCGACGCGTCCAAAAGCGCCCGCACTTTCGACGCGCAGCGATCGGTACCGTTGGTGGACAGAACGTGCGCTGGCTCCTCGCTAACTTCCCGCAGAAATTGAGTGAATCCGAGCGTCTGGTCGGCATCGCCATAGAGTGCATAGCGCTTTCCGTGTAGATTCGGCTGAGTGTCCGCCATGGCATCGACTAGTTGTCACAGCTCCATTTCAAGCTCTGCAGGAATCCGCCTTCCCGTCATAAGGAAATGGTCGGTACCTACGACGCCGATGGGCGCGTTCAACGCGATAATCTCCTGGTCGTGCTCGGCGGTGAATCTCCTCGCCTTCTCGCAACAATATTCGTGGAACACCGATGTCGCTTTTGCGTTCAGCGCGCATCCTACTCCCTCCTTTGTCGCTCCCCCGTTGTACATCCGGAAGTCGCCATCGGTCGATGCGTTCCATATCTCAGATGGATCGCAGATGTTGACCGTCACGCCGAATAGATCGAAGTTTCGCCGAATCCCCCTCATGTTGCCGACGACGAAGTCGTCGTCTCCGCCGATAAAGTTCGCGCTGTCGTCCGGCACGCGTGCAAGCGGGGCGGCAGTTCCGGCCTTACCGCGCCAAGAGCGCTTCAGAATGCCCGGTAGCGCATTGTCACAACCGGTCACATGGTTTCCAAAAAACGCGGGCGTGTGTGCGAACGGCACATCGTAGTCTTCCCGTACGCTACCCTTCTGCTCGCCGATCCCACCTTTTCCGTCGAAGGTGATCTGCCGAAGTTGAGACATTGTCGTACTCCAATGAGATAGAAGGTGAAAGCCAGGGTGCGAGTTTGGGCTGCAAAGCCGCGACCATGTCCTCAGCCAGCGGTTCGTCCCGTCTGTCTTCTTCCGTCGAGTCACGCGTCGGTCGGATTGTGTTCGCGCGGATCGCTCTCACGCAGCTATCGTGCCATGTGCGTACGAGGCGTCGAGAGCCCAGCCGAATAGGGCTTTTCGCAAGTTTCCGGAATTGTGGCTTGCGACGTTCGCGACGTCAGCTTCCCGACAAACCCGCGAGTCTTTGTCGCAAATGCAACTCGAGCGCGGGTTCATCTCCATGCTTTGGCGTCTTCACCATCGCCCAAACCCGATTCGGCGTTGGTATGAACGTTGCAAAACCGCTTGGCCGTTTGCCGTTTGCCGTTTGCCGTTTGCCGTTTGCCGTTTGCCGTTTGCCGTTTGCCGTTTGCCGTTTGCCGTTTGCCGTTTGCCGATGATGCACGAACCACCGTCCTTTTTGCGAGTGCTCGGTTATTTATTAGGTATGCTAATGGCCTATGTGTTCATCCGCTGCGAACCCGATAGAAACCCGTTGTCCCGTTTGCAGCACGATGGGCGTGTCGTTGACGCCGTCTTCAAGGGACGCACAAGCACTTGTTGACGGCAGTGTAAATCCGACACCAGACGGTGGCGCAAGGACCAGTGCAAGATTCGGCCATGCCCCGCAGGCGTCGCCGCCCGCGAGGTGAGGAAGACAGACTCAGAACCCGGCCCCGATGTTGTCGATGTCGGCATCGCTGGGTGGTAACGCTGCTCTCGGATCAGCTGAGAGGATAAATTCCGACTTGTGCACCATTGTGAGCAGCGGGAACTTGATAGCCAGATGCCGCGTTGGCAACGTGGGCGTCCGTTCCAGTGCCTTGAAGAAAACATGGATTTCGGTGGGCGTCAGTGCCCGGTCGCGAGGCTTGAACCGCGCGATGACTGACGGCCAGATGGCTTCTGCCGGGTTGTCCACCTTCAGCCCCCTAGCCTGTACGAAACGGCAGGCCTGCAGCACGATATCGTGTGCCTGCACCGGCGAGAGCGGCGGCTCTCCGTTCCCTGATCTTTTTGCACCTAGCCATCAGGCGCGAAGGTGTGATCTCTTCGAGTTTCAGGTGCGCAAACTCCGTCGCGAGATTCCGGTTGTAGACAGACTTTCTTATGGCATGCGTCGACTCCGCGAGGCTGACTTTCACCAATCAGCGCATACGCCGTGCGGGCGGAGACGTCGACAAGGTGCAGCACCGCAAGAACCGCAACAAGTCGAAGATCCGGGCGCGTGTCGAACATGTCTTCGCGGTCGTGAAGCGACTGTGGCGCTTTACGAAGGTACGCGATCGCGGGCTGGCAAAGAACGGTCGAAACGACACGGCTCGAAATCCGCTTCATGACTTCGAGACGTTCAAATCGCGAACACGTCGCTAATTTGGCGCCTTGTTCAGCGCAGCCCCCAGGCATTGCCAGCAACGCACGCGCGCCATCGCCACTGCTTGACGCGCTGACCGGCCAGGACGATATCCATACGGATCGTCATGAAACACCGGCTCCGCGATGGGTTCCAAATATTTGTTTGACCATCTTCTGCGATTCTGTCCGACACCGTCAGGAGGGTCGTCTCGAACGGCACACGCGCTCAACGATCATTCGGGCGGCCACGATCTGCCACCCACTTCATCTACATACCGTAAAGCGCATTTCTGAACGTATCCACGTTATAGATGAAAGGCATCGACACAATCGATTTTACAAATCAATTCTTGTGCTGCACAGTGAGAACCGTCGTTACGGAAATGTGAGTCTAGCTGATTGATCGAACACTTCATATTTATAAACCTAAGTAGTACGACAGATTTAGGTATGTCTCCATGATGCCCACACTTTCGGATGTATCTCTCGACACGCCACCTAAGCTTACCGAAACCGTGCCCGTCGCGGCCTTCCGGATGGGACGATCGACCGTGGAGCCGCATACTGGCTCGATAATTGAACGAAACGGGCCAGATCTGTGAAGGTCCTCGATTGCGTATCCGAGGCGCGCGACGAGTGCCACGATCGCGCCGGACGTCGCGACGTCTACTTGACGTTTGACGACGGCCCTAATCCACTTTGCACACCGGACGTCCTCGATGTGCTGGCAGAACACCGGGTGCCAGCAACGTTCTGCGTCATCGGTGCGTACGTAGAGGACCAGCCGAAGCTGATCCAGCGAATGATCGCCGAGGGACACGAGATTGCCAATCACACGATGACTCATCCGGATTTGTCTGGATGCGAACCTGATGAAGTACGACGCGAAATATTGGACGCGAAGAGGATCATCCGGATGGCGTGTCCCCAGGCCACAGTTCGGCATATGCGTGCCCCTTACGGAATATGGACGGACGAAGTGGTCGTTGAAACGGCAAAGGCGGGGCTGGCGGCTCTTGACTGGTCGGTCGGTCGACCCGCGTGACTGGTCTCGCCCCGGCGTCGATGCGATTGTCAGCGCAGTGCTGGCCTCTGTCCGGCCTGGCGCAATTGTGCTCTTGCACGACGGATGTCCTCCCGGCGAGTCAGGACGGTGCTGTCATGCTGGGCTGCGCGACCAGACCCTCATGGCGCTTTCCCGCCTGATTCCAGAACTGCATGACTGCGGATTTGTAATCAGCTCGCTACCCCTACCACCCTGAACAAACCGACATCTATGAATGCCATTGCCACAATCAGCACTGCCCCGGTTTTGTTGTATGCACTACTCTCGACTGTTTACAAAAGCGTACAGGCCCTCCATGGCCTACCGACGAGTGGTCCGCCGAAGTCGCCCAATGCCGCCGACTCCAACTTTCTGCCTGACGTGGACATCATCGTGCCGTGCTTTAACGAGCAACCGCGCACGCTCTCGGCGTGCCTGGAGTCCATTGCAAACCAGGACTACGCCGGAAAACTCCGGCTCTATGTGGTTGATGATGGTTCTGCGAATCTCGACGCTTGTGAGGCCGGTATACGATGCGTACACACGCGACCCGAGATTCAACCTCATTACGCTCCCCCAAAATATGGGAAAGCGCAAGGCACAAATCGCCGCAATACGCGCTTCATCCGGGGAACTGGTACTCAACGTCGACTCGGACACGACGCTGGCGCCCGATGTCGTCAAGAAGCTCGTATTGAGAATGCGAGACACGACGATAGGCGCCGCCATGGGTCAGTTGACGGCCAGCAACCGGAGCGACACCTGGCTGACCCGCCTGATCGATATGGAGTACTGGTTGGCTTGCAACGAAGAACGCGCGGCACAGGCTCGCTTCGGCGCTGTTATGTGTTGCTGTGGTCCGTGTGCCATGTACCGCCGGTCCGCGCTTCTTTTGCTCTTAGACCAGTACGAGACACAGTTTTTTCGGGGGAAACCGAGCGACTTCGGCGAGGACCGCCATCTCACGATTCTCATGCTGACCGCAGGTTATCGGACAGAGTACGTTCCGGATGCCATTGCGGCGACAGTCGTTCCGGACAGACTGGGGGCGTATCTGCGCCAACAACTGCGCTGGGCGCGCAGTACGTATCGGGACACGTTGCTTTCGCTGCGCCTCCTGCCCTGTCTCGATCGCTACCTTACGCTGGAGGTGATCGGACTGAATCTGGGCTCGCTATTTCTCGCCTTATCGCTTCTAGCGGGGCTCGCGCAGCTCGCATTGACAGCGACAGTGCCGTGGTGGACTGCCCTGATAATCGCATCATGGACCATGATCCGCTGTAGCGTGGCATCGGTTCGCGCTCGCCAGATTCGATTTCTTGGCTTTTCTCTTCACACACCTATTAACCTCTTTCTCTTGCTCCCGCTGAAAGCCTATGCGCTGGGTACATTGAGCAATAGCGATTGGCTGTCCCGTGGCTCTGCAGGCAACGTATCGAACATTCGTGAAAAACAGCCCGACACTCCGGATCCGGTTACAAAGCCGAACATGACTTCAGCGTCAAGAGTTGCGACTCCCGCACCGTCGACCGGATCACGCGTGTGAGTCTTCAACGTTAGCAACGTCTGACGAAGCATTCGATGGCAATTAGTTAATCGGACATATAGGATCTCGAGTATTGCGCCACCCCAGAATCGCCCACCGTCGGCAGTCGTCCGCTTGAGTGCGATCGTCTCACGCAATGGCTCAATTGCCGCCTTCCCAACGCGAGTGCATTCACCGGAATCCTGGTACTCCATTGTCAGTAACTCTTCCGCATGGCAGGCAAAGGATCTTCTATCGGCTAGGGCGTTTTCAATCGGGCCGCGGCAGCAAAACGGCTTCTTTTTCTCCAAGACGAGCGCGTAATTTTCCTTCTTATCTCCATGTCCAAAGCAGCAATCAGCTTCGCCGGTGTAAGGAAGTCATATGGCGACAAGATCGTAGTCGACGGATTGTCGTTCAGCGTCGCGCCTGGAGAGTGCTTCGGTCTGCTAGGGCCAAATGGCGCGGGCAAGAGCACGACGCTGCGTATGGTTCTCGGCATGGCGCCGCCCGACGCAGGCAAGATCATCGTGCTCGGGGAGCCGGTGCCGGCGCGCGCTCGCTCGGCACGTATGGGCATCGGCGTGGTGCCGCAATTCGACAACCTCGAGCCCGGGTTCACCGTGCGCGAGAACCTTCTGGTATTTGGGCGCTACTTCGGCATGAGTACACGTGAAATTGAAACGGTCGTGCCGTCGCTGCTCGAATTCGCCCGCCTCGAAAGCAAGGTCGATGCGCGCGTCACCGAACTATCCGGTGGCATGAAGCGGCGGCTGATGCTGGCACGCGCGCTGATCAACGATCCACAGTTGTTGGTCATGGACGAGCCTACAACGGGTCTCGACCCGCATGCGCGCCACCTGATCTGGGAACGCCTGCGTTCCCTGTTGGCGCGCGGCAAGACGATCCTCTTGACCACCCATTTCATGGAAGAGGCCGAGCGGTTGTGCGACCGACTGTGTGTGCTGGAGGAGGGTCGAAAGATCGCCGAAGGCGGGCCTCGCGCGCTGATCGCAGAACAGATCGGGAGCCACGTGGTCGAGATCCACGGCGGCAATCCGCATGAGCTGCGCACGTTGATCGCGCCGCACGCGCAGCGTATCGAGGTCAGTGGTGGGACCCTCTTCTGCTATGTGTCCGATCCGGAACGGGTGTGTGTACAGTTGCGCGGGCGCGCGGCGCTGCGCCTTTTACAGCGTCCAGCAAATCTCGAGGATGTCTTTTTGCAGTTAACCGGGCGCGGGATGAAGGAGTGAACGATGAGAGAGTTTTATGCAGCGGCCCTGCCCGCGAACGTGTGGAACTGGGTTGCAGTGTGGCGCCACAACTATCTGGCATGGAAAAAAGTCGCGTTTGCCTCGATTCTCGGTAACCTTGCCGATCCTATGATCTATCTGTTCGGCCTCGGCTTTGGTTTCGGGATAATGGCAGGTCGCGTCGATGGCGCATCTTATACCGAGTTTCTCGCAGCGGGTATGGTCGCGACGAGCGCGATGACCGCCGCGACCTTCGAAACGATTTACGCAGCTTTCTCTCGCATGCATGTTCAGCGCATGTGGGACGCGATCCTGTGCACACGGCTCACGCTCGGCGATATCGTTCTTGGTGAACTGGCATGGGCCGCCACCAAGGCCTTTTTTGCCGGCATCGCCGTCATGGTGGTAGCCACCGTGCTGGGTTATGCAGCGTGGTCATCCATTCTCTACGCGTCGCCTGCCATCGCCCTGACTGGCCTCGCCTTCGCGAGTCTGGCGATGATCCTCGCGGCGCTTGCACCCAGTCACGATTACTTCGTGTTCTATCAAACGCTCGTTCTCACGCCCATGGTGCTCCTGAGCGGCGTGATCTTCCCGATCAGTAAGTTACCTGCCGTTTTTTTGCGACGTAGCGCGCTTCTTACCGCTGGCGCATTCCGTCGACCTTATCCGTCCCCCGATGCTCGGACACCCGGTGGTCTCTGTTGCCCTGCATATTGGTGCTCTCTGCATTTGCACGGTGTTGCCGTTCTTCCTGTCGGTGGCACTGTTACGTCGACGCCTCATGTCTTAATGCCTGCTATGGCCAGTACGAGTGAGTAGGAACAACACCATGTCGTACAACGCGAACGCTTCGTGTATCCGCGCACGCGCCTCATCCGCCGACGGTATCCCCGCACCCGATATAGCACCGGAAACGAGTCGCGATGTGGGCAAACAGCAGCGTCAGCGCGCTGCTGATCGCGTACGACCTGTAGTGATGGTCGGCGAGCCACACCTCGTGGTAGCCGAACGTTTGGGCGGCCGGCGCATTACGCACGGTTTGCGTCAGCGCATCGCGCGTCGCCGTCGGGGTTCTCGACGTTGAGGAAAAGGCCGTAGCGTTGTGCGGAATCCGACATGGCCGGCCCTCTCGTGGAAAGACCACGTCAAAGGCAATTTTGCGCCCACATCTCGCGCTATGTAAAGTCATGACGACGTCAGCCATGCCTCAGGCAGAAGCGCGACGCTGCGACCACGCCGCGCGGCTGGGCAGGCCGAGCCCGCAACACGCCCGCAATGAAGCTCGTCACGCTCGACGAACGCAAAGCAGACCACGGCGCGCGGTGACGCGCGCACAACCGCCGCAGCGCGACCAGCGAGTCCGGGTCGATCAGATCCAATGGGCACAGCACCCGGTAGGCGCCTGACAGCAAAGCCGCGAAGCCTTCGGCACGGCCATCGTCGTCGATGGTCCCGGTGTGATGAACGAACTCGCCTCCGGCCGCTTCCACCAGCGCACGCAGCACGGCGTTGATGCTTGGCCGCCCGCCTACATAAACCCATCGACGCCCGCTCAATGCGCGCGTCAATACGCGGTCGTCAAGCAGCGCCTGCTCAACCGCGAACAACTCGTGCTGCAGGCTCGCGACATGTGCCCGCGCGCGCTCCAGCGACAGGCTCGCACTGCTGTCGGGAAGGCATGTGCCGCGGTTCTGATTCATGACGGGCTGCGCTTCGGATCGCACCGTTACGGCAACGGCAGACGGCATGGGTCTCATGGCGAGCGCCTCGTGGCATGGCCCGTAAGCCGTTCGCCCGCTGCCGGAGTGAGAAACCAGCTACGCTCCGTGTCGTACGTGTAGCGCGTCCGACCGGCATGACGCGCGTGCGGCGCCAGCCGATGCTCGGACAGCGGCTTTGCCCGGCCCCAGGAGTCGGCGCGCAGCGCGGGCGGGAAACCGACGTCGTCGAACGCGTAGCAAAGTTGAACCAGCCAGGGTTCGCGGCCCTCTTCGTCAAGCAGCAACGGCGGCCTGGTGCCCGCCTGCAGATGCGCATGCCATTCGCCGTAATACAGCAGCTCGCCGCAGGACTCGACCACGAAGTCGGCCACCCGCGACGCGACACAATCGAAGCGGTGACCGACGCGTGCAAAAAGCAGCATAAGTCTGAGCCGCTGCAAGTAGCACAGCGCCAGATCGCGCAACCCCGCTTCGTCGCTGATCGCGAGTAGCCGGCGCGGCGGTTGCGGCAGGGCGGGCACGCAGGCGGGCGTCAATGCCCGGGCGCACGGCCCCTGCTGCTGCGACTCCGCAACGGGCCATTGCAGCGTCAGGTAGCAGGCCCGGGTGCAGGGTGTACAGCGAGGGCGGCGCCCCGGGGACGCAGCAGATTGGAACGAATCCATAGGTGCGTAAGGTTTGTGGTGCGATTTCTCGGTTAGATGCCAGAATAGATAACGATGAGCATGCTTGAGCAAGTCCGGCTCCTTCTCACTGTGGATCTACCGAAGAAGCCTGGCAAAGCGGACCGGCGACGCACCTGCTCAACGGGGGCGCGGGCCGGCCATTTTTGCCTACTCCGCGCCAAAGCAAAGCGCGTGGTCCGAACAGACGTCACAACTCGGTGCCTTGCAGATGAACAGGCCCTCGCGCTCGCAGAGTTGCTTGTAGAAGAACTTCTTCCACTTCATGTCATGCGTATTCTTCGCGGCCAGTCGCGGAAACCAGTGGCTGATCAACGCGGACAACTCGCGCCGCGACGGCAGAAGCAGGTCTTGCCAAAGGTGGTTTTGCCCGAGGCTCGCGCAGGCCAATGCATGGGCGACGCAGTTCGCCTCGTCTGCCGGCCCGGCGGGCGGATCGGCATGGTGATTGAGCAACGCCACCAGGTCTTCCAGTTCGTCGTCACGCGGCATCGTGGCGGGCGGCAACGCACACGTAAGACCGAGCGCCGGCCCGGCACCCGGGAACCAGCGCGCGAGCATCCGGCGCGTCTGGTCGGCGTCCAGTCCGCGCATCGGTAGCACATGGAGGCCGTGGTGCTCGAACCCGCTCGACAGCACGCCGGCCAGTGCCAGCACGGTGGGATCGCCCGCATCCACCGCGCACGCCATCAGGGTTGCATAGGCGTTCATCGCGTCATCGCTCAGAGAACGGCCGCCGTGTGCGTGTAGCACTTTTTCGGGCAGATCTTCGCGCATGCGGTGCAGCCGACGCACAGTTCCCGATGCACGACAGTCATCACCTTCTTCTCGTACTCGTCGTCTTCATCGTCGCCGTCCAGTGCGATGTGCGCGCCGTCCTCGTCAAGCCCGACGAGTTGCAGCACGCCACGCGGACAGACACGGAAACAACGTCCGCAACCAATGCATTTTTCTTCGTCGAGCCTGTTGACGAAGGTCGGCGTCCAGGTGGCGCCGCTCGGCAGCGTAACGCTGAAGATATCGCTCATGGTGTGGCTCCGTGGCTTCGCTGGTTCAGGCCGCTGCCGCAGCGGCAGCCTTGCGGGCTGCCATCAGCGCGGCGTGGGCGTCATGGCAGCGCCGGGCGACAGCGAGAATGTTCTCCCAGTTGGTCGGGAGTTCCTCTGAGAGGTCGTGCAGGTCCAATTTCGCCCGGGTCGCTTGCGCGTTGAGTTTCTTCAGGTGCGCCTTGAGTTCATCGGCATCGGTGCTCATCGTCTCGGCCCCCTCACAATTCCTTCAGGCACTGTACTGTGCGACGGCGGGGTACGTCCGCATCAGCTCGACCGCTTCGCCGAGTAGCTTTGCGCCAGCCTCGCCGAGCTTCTCCAGCGAAGCGAAGCCGAACCGGTGTACGTCGCGCAACTGCTTGTTGACGACAACGAGCCGCCCCGCGAGCAAAACCATGCGGCCGAAGCCCTCGTGGCTCATCTTCATCATCGGCGAAACCATTTGGCCGGTCTCACGCTCGATCGCCACCGCAATCGCGCTATAGAAAAGCTCGAGCCGCCACAGCGTTTCGGGGTCGGGGTCGCCCATGATCGGAATCGCGCGGCGTTCCTCGGGCGTGTGGATGTACGGCTTGAGCAGTTGCAGGTCGGTCTTTCCGTCCCACACGCCGTGGGCATCCTGCGCGCGCAATTGCCTGACGAGCTGCTGCACGAACGGTGCGCGCAGCAACATTTCGTCGCTGGCCTCGGACGGAATTGCGGATGATTCAGTCATGGGATACCTCATCGTCTTCAAAGTCGTATACTCGTTCGCCATCCTTCGCCAGCGCCTTGCGCAGCCACGGCGGCGGCGTGCCCTTCAGCACCTGTTGCAACTTGCCGAGAATCTCCTCGATGGACTCGGGCCGCGGCACCTTGATCGGGTGAATCTTCAGCGCAACCACTCGCGCCGCGGCCGAGCCGCCGATTGCGGCGACGTACAGGATCGCGCAATCCTTTACGGCTTCGAGCTTGGGCGCGAGCTTGTCCTCGTCGCCGTCCTCTTCGAGCTTGCCACCAAAGTCGAACGCCTTGACGAACCGATAGCCGTCCGGTGTGACGTTGTAGGTGACGATGCTTCTCGCCCAGCCAAAATGCGCATCGACGAACTGCCTGTCCTGGGTGGCGAACGCGATCTTCATGCTGTGTGCTCCTTTAGGTGGGTCAGGCACCGGCCGCGACGACAGGAATGTTCGCTTCCCGCGCCGGATCGCGCGCGGCCAGATCGATAGCGGCCTGCGGCAGCGGCCAGTCGCCCGGATCGTGATGCGGAATCTGCTCGATCATCAGGTTGGCGATCTCAAAGATCAGGTTCATCGTGCCGCGGTAGCCGACGTAGCGTCGATGTGCGTTTCCAATCCGGTCGAAGACCGGAAAACCGATCCGGAAGAGCGGCTTTTGCAGGTGCTCGGCCATCTGCCTGCCGTGCGAATGGGTGATCAGCAGGTCGCAGTCCGCCGCGGCGCGCTCCATATCTTCGAGATCGCCGATCACGACCTGATCAGCGGGCAGCAACGCGTGCGCGGGCGATCGCGTCGTGCTGATGCAGCAGCGCAACTGCGCGCCCATCTCATGCAGCATGCTGCCCACCGCGAACAGCAGATCGGGCTCTGCGCCGATCGCGACCTTGATGCCTCCAGTGTAGAAATGGCCGTCTAGCATCGCATCGAGCAATTGGCTGCGCTGACGCCGGTATTTCGCGGGAACGGGTCGTCCTGCGCGCTGCGCGAGCAAGTGCAACAGACGGTCGTTGGGTTCCAGTCCGGTGAGCCGCCCGAACACTTCGAACGGTGTGCCGGCGATAGCATGCAATGCCTCCGCACCGTCGCGCGTCTGCTCGCCCACACCGATCGTAAATGCCGATGCACCCGCGGCCCGGATCTCCGCGAGCGTGGTACCGCCCAGTGTGGTGCCGCGCCAGTCCGGCGCGATATGGCCGTCGAGCGAGCCGGAAATGTCGGGCAGCACAATGACATCAAAGCCGAACGCTTCGATGATCTCGCGCAGTTCGTCGATGTCGCCAGGCGACAGATGGCTGCCGGGCAGCAGCGTCACCTGATTGGCCACCGTTGGCAACGCCTTGACCAGCGCGTTGACGATGCCGGTAATCGCATGCCGGTAGCCGTCTTCGAATGCGCCGACATAGTCGGGGGTCGACACATAGACGATCTCAGTGTCCTTGAGTTCGGGCTTGCGTTTGCGCACGGTAACGAGATAGCCGGCCACGTCGTCGCCCTCGGTCTCGGTGAGACCTGTTGAACAGATCGCGATGACCTTCGGCGCAACGCGCTTGCGGATGTTGAGCAGCGCGGCCTCGATGTTCTCGTAGCCGCCGAGCACCGCGGTGACTTCCTCCATGGCCGTCGTCTGCAGCGGGATCGCCTCCCTGAAGTGGCGCACCAGCAGCACGAGGCCGAACGACGTGCAGCCCTGCGAGCCGTGCATCACGGGCATGCAGGCATCGAGCCCAAGGAACGCGAGGCTCGCGCCCAGCGGCTGGCTCATCTTGAGCGGGTTGACCGCACAGGCTTTCATAGATTCGACGACATCGGCCATGGCATGTTCTCGAGTTCAGGGGGCGTCAGGTCGGTATACCGGGTTCGAGGCTCATCGCCCACGCCGCGACGCTCGACAGTGGGCGCGCGGCTTGCGTTTGGACCACACCGAGCGCTCCCCCGTCTTCACCCCACGGAGCAGCGATGCGCACCTGTTGCCACACCGGGTTGTAGATCGCGCGGTCGATCTCGTACACCAGCTCGACCATCCCCTCGTAGCCGCCATAAGGGTGGTGGCGTTCCTGGTTCATGTCGAGCCACGGTATGCGGGCCTTCAGTGCGACGAACTGTGAGCGGCCACCGGACAGCATGATGTCGGCCCGCGCGTCCCGGAGCATCGCGTACATCTCGCGCGGCGCCATGCCGTCGATCATGTGGGCGTCGTCGCCCATGATCTCCCTGATCTTGTCCTTGTCTTCCTTAGTGCTCTTCTTGACGCTGGTGCCGACGATTTCGAGCCCTGCTTCCTGCAGCGCGGAAACCACCGACCAAGACTTCACGCCACCTGTGATAAGCAACACCCGCTTGCCGGTAAGGCGCGCTTTGTAGTGTGCGATGCGCTCCCACGCGCGCGCTTCCTCGACGGCGATCAGGCGCTCGGTCCGCTCGAGCAGATCGTCCGGCGCGCCCTGCCGCACGAGCAGGCTGGCGATATGGCGCAGCGTGTCGCTCATGTCGCCGATCCCATAGAACGAGCCCTCAAAGTAAGGGATGCCGTAGCGCCGCTGCATCTTTGTCGCGATGTTGATCATCGACTTCGAGCAGACCATCATATTGACCTTGGCGCGATGCGAACTTGCGATCTCGTTGTAGCGCCCGTCGCCGGAGATGCACGAGAGGATACGGATGCCTAGCGCGTCGAGCAGCGGCTTGGTCTGCCAGAGTTCGCCCGACAGGTTGTATTCGCCAATGACGTTGATGTCATACGGCGTCGTGTACTCGGGCTCGCGCGTGCCGATCACATAGTTGAGGATCGCCTCGCCGCCAAGCTTGTTGCCCAGATTCTTCGGCCCGGCGAAACCGGGGGAAAGGACCGGAATCACCGGCTTGCCAAATTGTTCGGTGGCGCGCTTGCAGACTGCCTCGATGTCGTCGCCGATCAGCGCAGTGACGCAGGTCTGGTAGACGAACACTGCGGGCGGATCGTATTTCTCGATGATTTCGCGCACGCTCCTGAACAGGCGCTTCTCGCCGCCGTACACCACGTCGAGTTCGTTGATATCGGTGGTGAAGCCGATGCGATAGAGTTGCGAACCGGATGAAGCGGCGTGCCGGTTGTCCCACGAGTTACCTTCACAGGCAATCGGCCCGTGCACGAGGTGTGCGACGTCCACCACCGGCTGCAAAGCGATCTTCGCGCCGTCGAACGCGCACCCGCCTGCGGCCGAACCCGGCGAAAGCTGCTTCGTGCAGCCCCTTTTGCGTTCCTTCTCGCTCTTGCCTTGATTCTTGTCGCAACCCGGCTCGTCGAAAACTTCGGCGATTTGGGCATTGAGCGAAACAGACATGACATGCTCCTGATGGATGGACGTTTCTCTAGTGGCAAGTTCCATACCACCGGGAAACGCCTTGAAAACGTGCCAATTGGCGCTGAAGCGCGTCGCTCGCGCGCATCGCCATGGCGGGTTTGAACGGTTTGCGACAGACGGTTCGCGACACAGAAAACGACAACACACGTTCACTGCCTGCCTTGCCGTTCCGTATGGAGCAGGACCCGTGCGATCGCATTCGCGCGCGCCTCCAGCAACGCATCCGGCCCCAAGGGTTCGCGAACCGCCAGGTAAGCAGTCAGCACGCGGCGCATCCGTGGAGCTTTCGCGTAGTCCGTCTACCATGACCGGGATACGCCGCGAAGTCGCAGAGACAGACTTCCAGCAAGCGCTCGAAGCGCTCAGGCCTGATCTCGGCCGGTACGCGTTCGAGCAATGCACCGAGCGCGCCTGCGCGCATATCCCATGCGCTATTTCAGTGTGCATGCGCCATTCGGGCTCCTGCCCCGCTGGGCGGCTCAGTCGTCGTCGGCCAGCACTTCGAGCGCCGCCAGTTGCTCATACTCGTCGCCCACCGCGCAGATCGACAGGTACTCTGCCCGTCCGTTCGCATCGGAAACGTCGTTGACCAGCGCGAGCAGTTCGTGCGCCGTTACCTCGTCATTGATCTCCGCGAGGCTCAACGGGTCGAACGCCGCCACCTCGCGCTCAAAGTCGTCGTAAGCGAACCACGCACGCAGCGCACTGAGTCACACTGCTCGACTACATAAATCATGCCCCGCTCCCTCGCTGAGGTTCGTCACGCAGGCTAGCTACATGCAGCGCAGCAATTTCGTTTTCAGCGGTGCCCCGCTACTCGACACCCTCCGCCGCAATCTTCGCCCACACCGCTCGAGGTAACCACGGCGCGATGCCCGCCGGGCTCGCGCCGAACTGCCGCCGAGCCGCCGACATCGCGCTCTGTGCAATCGCAATCTCCTCGTGCGTCAACGGCAACCGGCGGCCACATGCGCGGCCTCCCGGCAGCACCTGGGCGATCACCTGCCGGTTCGGGTGTTCGAGCAGCGGGACGAGGTGGTCGGCCTCGCCCACACCGGCCAGGCAAACCTAGCCGCTGATGACCTCGACGTTACGGCCGTCCTGCGTCATCTTGACCAGAACTTCATCTGCCACGCCCGATGTATCTGCTGTGTCTGCCATCGCCGCGCTCTCCTCGTCAGCGAATGATGTCGTAGCTGTAGTCGGTCTTCGCCACGTCGATCGTGTTGGCGTCGAGCGCTTCGAAGAACTCGTCCAGCAGCGTGACCAGCACCCGCAACGCACCTTCATAGCCCCAGGTCGGAAAGCGATGGTAATGGTGGCGATCGAAGATCGGGAACACCATGCGTATCAGCGGCGTTTTGGTATCGCGCTCGAGATATTTGCCGTAGGTGTTGCCGATCAGGAAATCCACCGGCTCGGTAAACAGCAGTGAGCGCATGTGCCACAGATCGCGTTTCGGATACACCTTGCAGCCGGCGCCGTAGGGCGACGCGTCGAACACCGCCTGCACCTTCGCAGCCCAGGTTTCGTTGCCGTTGGTCGCCAGAACGTGCGCCGGCTCGGCGCCGAGTTCCAGCAGGAACTGCGTGTAGCCCAGCATCTGGTCCGGGTCGCCGTAGAGCGCAAAACGCTTGCCGTGCAGGTGAGCCTGGCTGTCGGCCATCGCATCGACGAGCTGGCCTCGCTCCTTCTCCAGTTGCACCGGAATCGGCTTGCCGATCACGCGCGAGATTTCCATCAGGAACCGGTCGGTGCCCGCGACGCCAACCGGCGAGTTCAGCACCACCACTTCCTGGCCATGCTCGCCAATGAACTTGCTGGTCCTCTCGCAGCAGTATTCCTGGAACACGAAGGTCGCCTTCGCGTTCAACGCGCGCTCGACCTCCTCCTTGGTCGTGCCGCCTTCGTACATCCGGAACTCGCCGTCGGTCGGCGTATTCCACGTTTCGGATGGGTCGCAGATGATGTTCACCGTCACGCCGAACAGATCGAAGATGCGGCGAATTTCCTTCATGTTGCCGACCACGTAGCCGTCGAAGCCACCGATGAAGTTGACGCTGTCGTCGGGCACGCGCTCAAGCGGCGTCGCTGTGCCGGCCTTGCCGTCCCAGAAGTGCTTGAGGATGCCGAGGAGCGCGTTGTCGTAGCCGGTCACGTGGCTGCCGACGAAGGCCGGCGTGTGCGCGAACGGCACGTCATAGTCTTCCGGCACGCTGCCCTTCTGCTTGCTGTTCTTGATGAGCGCGTCGAGGTCATCGCCGATCACTTCCGCCATGCAGGTAGTGGAGACCGCGATCATGTCGGGCTTGTACAGGTTGTACGCATTTGCGAGGCCGTCGATCATGTTGTTCATGCCGCCGAACACCGCCGCGTCTTCGGTCATCGACGAGCTGACGCACGAGGTTGGCTCCTTGAAGTGACGCGAGAAGTGCGAGCGGTAAAACGCTACACAGCCCTGCGAGCCATGCACAAAACTGAGCGTCTTGTGAAAGCCGATGGCCACGTACACTGCGCCGAGCGGCTGGCAGGCCTTGGCCGGGTTGATGGTGAGCGAGTCGCGTGCAAAGTTCTTTTGCCGGTAGTCTTCGCTCTTGGTCCACTCGACGATCTGCTTGACCTGCTCGTCTGAATGGTTGAACTCGAAATTTTCCTTTTTCGCCTGGAAAATTTTCTGGTACTCGGGCTCACGGAACAGGAATTCCTGGTCGAGAATGTGGTCTGCGGATTGGGGCACGGGATGCTCCTGATATTCAATTCAATGGCCTGCCGGCCGCTGATCAGTCCGGTGATCGGTGCGGTGGCCGGCGCTTAGGGGGTTTTCTTCCAGGGCGCCTTGGCGAGCCCCCACACCGGGCTGGAAATAGCCATGTCCATGTCGCGCGCGAAAATGGCGTAGCCGTCGTAGCCGTGATATGGACCGGAATAGTCCCAGCTGTGCATCTGGCGAAACGGCACGCCCATCTTCTGGAACACGTACTTTTCCTTGATGCCGGAGCCGACCAGATCGGGCTGGACCTGTTCGACGAACCTCTCAAACTCGTAGCCGGTCACGTCGTCGTAAATCAGTGTGCCGTCCTTCACGTAGTGCGTGGTGCGCTGATAGTCGTCGTTGTGGCCGAATTCGTAGCCGGTGCCGACCACGTTCATGCCGAGGTCTTCGTAGGCGCCGATCACGTGGCGCGGACGCAGGCCGCCAACGAACAGCATTACGGTCTTGTCCTGCAGGCGCGCTCTGAACTTCGCGTTCACCGCATCGACCAGGGGACGATACTTGGCGATCACCCTCTCCGCGTTGGCTTTGATGGTGTCGTCGAAGTGGCTGGCGATCTCGCGCAGGCTCTTCTCGATCATCGACGGGCCGAAGAAGTTGTATTCCGTCCATGGAATGCCGTACTTCTCTTCCATGTGCCGGCTGATATAGTTCATCGAGCGGTAGCAATGCAGCAAATTGAGCTTGGCCTTGGGTGTATTCTCGAGCTCGGCGATCGAGCCGTCGCCCGACCATTGTGCGATCACACGCAGGCCGATCTCTTCGAGCAGAATCCGGCTCGACCAGGCATCGCCGCCGATGTTGTAATCGCCGATGATCGCAACATCATAAGGCGTCGAAACAAATTCGGGCCGCTTGTCCGGATCGGCCTTGTCGAATATCCAGTCTCGAATCGCATCGTTAGCCAGATGGTGGCCCAACGACTGGCTGACGCCGCGAAAACCTTCGCAGCGCACCGGCAAAATGGTGTGCCCTTCATACTGTGCACTCTTCTTCTTCGAGACGGCCTCGATGTCGTCGCCGATCAGGCCGATCGGGCATTCACTCTGGATCGAGATGCCCTTGTTCAGCGGAAACAGTTCCTGAATCTCGTCTATGATCTTGTCGAGCTTCTTGTCGCCGCCGAAGACGATGTCCTTTTCCTGGAAGTCCGACGTGAACTGCATCGTCACGAAGGTGTCGATACCGGTAGTGCCGATGTAGTAGTTGCGACGCGCGCCCCACGAGTACTGGCCGCAACCGACCGGACCATGACTGATGTGGATCATGTCCTTGATGGGCCCCCAGACCACGCCCTTTGAGCCGGCGTACGCGCAACCGCGAATCGTCATCACGCCCGGCAATGACTTGATGTTTGATTTCACGCCACAGTCGGGCTTGCCGTCCTCGAAGGTGCCCAAATGCTTGGCGCGCCGTTTGGCCATTTTCTCCGGATAGGCCGTCAGCACTTCATCGATCAAGGCCTTGTTCGCGGCCTTGCGCTCTTCAACTGTGACGCTCATGGGAATGCTCCATAGTGTGGGTATCAAGCCTGGCAGCGGGTAGCCGGCACGGCCCGGTTCATCGCGTGAAGAAGAACACCGTGCCGCGCGCAGCGGCGCTCGCTTAGGCGGTCAGTTCCGCTGCAGGCTTGCCTACTTGCGATTCGTCGATGGACGTCATGATTCCGTGCTCCATTAACAGGTCTTCCAGTTGATCCATTGTGATCGGCGTCGGGATCGTGCCGTTGCCCGCGTTGTTGTGCACCTTGGTGGCGAGCTGCCGATACTCTTCCGCCTGTTTGGATTCGGGCGCGAACTCGATCACCGTCATGCGCCGCAGCTCGGCGTGCTGCACGATGTTATCGCGCGGCACGAAGTGGATCAGCTTCGAGCCGAGCATCTTCGCCAGCGCTTCGGCGAGTTCGAGTTCCTTGTCGGTCTGACGCTCGTTGCACACGAGCCCGCCGATCCGCACACCGCCGCTGTTCGCGTACTTCAGAATGCCCTTTGAAATGTTGTTGGCCGCATACATGGCCATCATTTCGCCGGACATCACAATGTAGATTTCCTGCGCCTTGTTCTCACGAATCGGCATTGCGAAACCGCCGCACACCACGTCGCCGAGCACGTCGTACGACACGTAGTCCACGCCGTCATAGGCGCCGTTTTCTTCGAGGAAGTTGATCGACGTGATGACGCCACGGCCCGCGCAGCCGACGCCCGGTTCCGGGCCGCCGGACTCCACGCAACGGATGTTGCGGTAACCGATCTTCATCACGTCCTCGAGTTCGAGGTCCTCCACCGAGCCGGCTTCGGCCGCTAGCGACAGGATGGTGTCCTGCGCCTTTGCATGCAGGATCAGGCGGGTAGAGTCCGCCTTGGGATCGCAGCCGACGATCAGGATCTTCTGCCCGAGCTCAGTCAGGGCTGCCAGGGTGTTCTGCGAGGTGGTCGACTTGCCGATACCGCCTTTGCCGTAGAACGCGATTTGCCGAAGTTTAGACATTGCATTTCTCCATTCAGGAAGAAGGGTTGAAACCAGGGTTGCGTAACCGCGACCATGTCAGCCTGTCGTGCCTGTATGGGTCTTCTTATATCGAGTCACGCATCGGCCGGACCTGTGTCCGCGCTGGACTCCAAATGCAGCTTCTGTGCCACATCACCAGCGGTACTGCGTCGCGTCCGCCCCGCCGCGCTGCGGCGGTTGGTTCGGGACTTTTGCGGACTCCTCCTGTGTCTTGTCGATTTCGCGACAAACCACGTGAACTTCGTCGCCAATGAAACCATTCGGCGCGTTTGTCGTGCGATTTCTGTCGCATTGGCCTGCGTGCAGCCGGACAATCGCCGGGTTGCCGCCTGGTTCGGTTATTGCTTTGATGGCATCATGGACACACCAACCACCCAACCTTCGCGACCCGTGCCGCGCGAGACGCACTTCGACCGTCTAGGCGGCGAGACCGACGTCAACCGCCTGGTCGACGCGTTCTATCGGCACATGGATACGCGGGCCGACGCGCAGCGCATTCGCGCGATGCATCACCCCGACCTGTCTTCGACGAAGGCCGTGCTGGTGCTGTATCTGTGCGAATGGCTCGGTGCCGACAAGCGATACTCGGCACAGCATGGCCAACCACGGCTGCGCACGCGTCATGCCGCATTCGCGATCGGCACCGCCGAACGGGATGCGTGGCTAGCTTGCATGCGCGCCGCGTTCGACGAGACAGGTGTCGATCCGGCGCTGCGCGACGAACTGATGCAGGCTTTTTTCAAAATCGCCGACCGGATGCGCAACACGCAGACGTGCCCCCCCTTCAACTCTGTTCAACCCGAGGATCTGTGATGACCGAAACGCTCGCCCACAAGGATATCGACGACACCGCGTTCGCCCGTCTCGAACATGAAGGCCGTCTGCTCAACCCGGTACTCAAGGGGCTGACGAACAAGTTCGGCCGGGTCGGCTTCCGCGGCGAACTCGCGCTGCGCTTTGCCCCGAAGCTCGCCGACGAAGCGCGGCCGCCGGAGCTGACCTGCGATCAGGTGATGGCATGTGCGACGATCGGCCATAAGCACTTGCCGTTCTTCGTCGGGTATCTGCTGAGCTTCGAGCATCTGAAGGACGTGGCCGAGGTGCTCAGCGACACGCTCTCGGCGGGTGGCAAGTACTTTCTTTTTTGCGACAACGTCGACCTGAGCAAGCGATATCAGGTGCCATACAAGGGCGCGATGTTCTATGTTCTGCCGATTATCGAGTCCACCGTCTACAACGAGATGCTCGAACTGCTGTACCTCGAAAAGAACGAATTGAAGAAGAAGGACTTAGGCGGCAAGCTGGATGCGGTAGCGGACGCGGCCATCAAGTTCGACGTGACCTTCGACATGATCACCTACAGCGAAGGACTTGAATTGATGGGGCCGGTGCGCAACCCCAACGAGAACCGGCCCGTCTGAAGCGCGGATCCCAACGGCTGCCGCCCGTGCCGCTGCGCCAACCGATGTTCCCTTGCACCCGAAGGCGACCATGATCATGCATACCGACACTGCTTTCGTCGTCCGCGAACGCCTGGCCTCGCGCGTTGTCCGGAACGCCGATGCACAACTCGAAACGAACGTGCCTGCCGCACTTTCCACCTGGCTGGCGTACCACGGCTTCCCTGATCCGCATTCGCGCTGCGTGAACGGCGAAACCCCGTTGATGCGCGCCGCGCAGCATGGCGAGGACGCGGTGGTCGAAGCGTTGCTCGCATTCGGCGCACGCGCCGACGCGCTCGATGACGACGGCAACCATGCGCTCTGGTTCGCGTGCCTGCACGGCGGCCCCGCGACCATCCTGCGGCTGATCGACGCCGGCGCGCCGATCGACCATGTGAACGACGACGACATCACATGCCTGATGCATGCAGCCGCGAGCGGTCGCCTCGACGTCCTGCAGATGCTGCTTGCGCATGGGGCGAACGCAGAACTGTGCGCACCGGATGGCCGCAGCGCGCTCGACATGGCAGCCGACCTCGGGTTGCAACTGCTGCGCACGGCCCGACAGATGGAAGGAGCGGGCACGCAACGTATCACTACAGCACCGGTCCTCCTCTGAGATGTGAGCCGTCGGTCGACGAGCCCATCGGCAGCGAACCCGGTACGGCCGGCATCGTCGACAGGAGATCACAAGATGAATGGCCAACGCGTGTTTCCTCGCGACCGCGCCAGCATCGCCGCATGCAGGCGAGCCCGCACGCCATCGTCCTGCCATTCCCGCAACCTTCGCGAGCAGGTCATACCGCTACCGAAGTCCATCTCCGGCGGCAAGTCTTTCCACGGTATGCCGGTGAACAGCACGAACAGGATGCCATTCAATGCAGCAGCGCGTTCATCAACGCGCGGGCGTCCGCCCCGGGGCGATACCCGTCGCTTTGGCAGCAAGGCTTCGAGCGTTGGCCATAACTCTTCGCCGATTCTTTGTCTTGTCATCCAACCTCAAACGTATACCCCTTGCTTTCGGATGATAGGCTTTGTTAGCGAGCCTTAAGAGGGACGTGCGTCGCGCGACCAGCGAAATCGGTCCACAGATCAGTCGAAAAATCGTATAGTTTGCAGCCTCGTGCGGTGTCGAAGTACCAACGTCACGAAAACCGCTGCACGACGATCCGTTCCGGAAGCATCGCTTCGAGCATTCGCTGAGCACCGACGAGCCCGTATAGAGGGAGACTCATGTCGACGTGATGCGCGGTGTGCTCCATGATGTGATGAAACAGCGCGCCAAAACGCCAGCGAAAGGTCAAGTGCACCGTCGTGGATACGAACGGATCCGAACGCCCCCATTTCGCGCGATCATCGTACCAGTGGATTTGCGGATGCGTGTGGTGCGCGTACACGACGAAACCGACCATCGCGCACCAGAACAGGAACGGCACCCCGAACCCGCATGCGATTGACGGGATCACCCCCCGCTGCGTCGCGCGAGCGATCCACGCGAGCGCGCCGATCCATAGCAGTGCGAACACCGATACCAGCGTGCAGTCACAGAAGAATACCGGGCGCCGCGTCGGCATTGCGGCACGCGACGGGAAAAACATCTTCGTCCACCAAATTTCGATCATGTAGTAGAGACCAGGCGCGCAGCCGCTGCGATAGATCCGTTCCAGTGCGCGCCGTGGCCCACTCAAGGCGCGATATTCTTGGATCGTCAGCGGTGCCCACACAAAATCGACGCCTTTCAGGTTCGTGTAGCCATGATGCACCACGTTGTGACCCACTTGCCACAGGCTATACGGCGTGAGCGACGGCAGGAAGGCGATCCGGCCCAGCCAGCGGTGGAGCGTGCGGTGCCGGGTCAGGCTCTCATGACATGCGTCGTGACCGATGACGAAGAGCCGTCCGATGACGAAGCCCGCCATGCATCCGAATACGGTCTTCAACACGAACCCGTGCGCGAACACGCTCGCGGCGAGCGCACACAATAGTAAAACGTAGTCGAACACGAGCAGCAGAAGCGCGTAGGCGGTGCGGCGTTCGGCGAACGGCGTCAGCCACGAGCGGATGGCCTTGCGATGGGGCAATGGCTCATTGGCGGGAACAGGGTGATTCGGGCTGTTCATGAAGAAAGACCGGTAGAACGGTGCAGCACAACACTACGCATGCGGTCGACGGCTGCATGGCGTGTCCGCGATGATGTGACCAGACCGTTTCGCGCTGGCGGGGAGTCAGCGCGACATCATGTTCATGCTGACATTGTGCATCACCCAGATCGTGCCGAAGATCAGGAACAGCGCGGCGAGCGCGGTGTAGCATAACGCCAGCACGTTCCAGCGCTGGCCGCGCGACAGGTCGAGATGCAGGAACGTCACCAGTTGCACGACGATCTGCACGAACGCCAGCAACGCGAGCGCCATAATCGCGGAGCCGGACGGCAGCAACCGTTGCGCGACGATCGAGAATGAGCCAGCCGTCAGCAGCACGGCGAGCACGAAACCGGTGATATAACCGGCGACGTCACCACGCGAGGCGATCGTGGACGTCGAGTGTGAATGGACCATTTAGAGCATGCTCCCGAGATAGACAAACGAAAACACGCAGATCCACACGATGTCGAGGAAGTGCCAGAAGAGGCTCAAGCATGTCAGACTCGTGAGGTCGCGACCGGACAGTTCAGGCGAGCGGACGACCTGCACGACGAGCACGGCCATCCAGACGAGGCCGGCTGTCACGTGCAGGCCGTGGGTGCCAACCAGCGTGAAGAACGACGACAGGAAGGCGCTGCGACTGGGCCCAGCACCGTTGGCGACCAGGTGCGAGAACTCGCGCAGCTCGAACGCGAGGAACAGCGCGCCAAGCACGAACGTCACGAGGAGCCAGCCGATCACGGCACCACGCCCCTGGCGCTGCGCGCCGAGCACCGCGAAGCCGTAGGTGGTGCTGCTCAGCAGCAGCGCGCCGGTTTCAAGTGCGACACCCGGGATGTCGAACAGGTCCCGTCCGGACGCGCCACCCGCGAACTGGTGCGCCATTACGGCGAACACGGCGAACAGCGACGCGAACAGCATGCAGTCGGTCATCAGGTACAGCCAGAAGCCGAACACGGTGGGCGTTGGGCCGTGGTCAGCGCTCGACCTGCCGTGATGGACGAGTAATGCAGATTGCGTCATGGATCAGGTCTCCGCAGATTCGGGCAATTCAAAGTCGGCCGGGGTGGGTGCGCTGCCGCGTCGTGCTTCGATTTCGCGCACGCGCGAGGCCGGAATCACGTAGCCATGGTCGTCGCGGAAGCTACGCGCGATCAGCGCGGCGACGATCGCGACGAAGGCCAGCACGGCGAGCCACGTGATGTGCCAGACGCCGGCGAAGCCGAGCACGAGGCTGAATGCGCCGATCAGGAACCCGTCCGCGGTGTTCGACGGTAGGTGGATGTCCTCGTAATGCGCCAGTGCGGCATTTGCTGCGCCGCTCTCCTTCATGTGCGCGAACGCGTCGAGCTGGTGGACGACCGGTATGCGCGCGAAGTTGTAGACAGCGGGCGGCGACGCGGTGGCCCATTCGAGCGTGCGGCCGTTCCACGGGTCGCCCGTCAGGTCGCCGTATTCCGGCTCGTTGCGATGGATCACGCTCACGACGACCTGGGCGATCTGGTGCACGACACCGAGTGCGATCAGCACCACGCCGCATGCCGCGACGAACAGCCAGGGATGCCAGGTCGGATTGTCGTAGTGATTCAGGCGCCGGGTCATGCCCATGAAGCCGAGCACGTAGAGCGGCACGAACGACACGTAGAAGCCGACGAACCAGCACCAGAACGCCCGCTTGCCGAGCTTCTCGTTAAGCTTGAAGCCGAACGCCTTCGGGAACCAGTAATGGAAGCCTGCGAGATAGCCGAACACGACGCCGCCTATGATCGCGTTGTGAAAGTGCGCGATCAGGAACAGGCTGTTGTGCAGCACGAAGTCCACGCCCGGGATCGCCATCATCACGCCCGTCATGCCGCCGATCGTGAACGTGACCATGAAGCCGATCGTCCACAGCACGGGTGCGGTGAACTCGATGCGACCGCGGTACATCGTGAACAGCCAGTTGAAGATTTTCACGCCCGTGGGGATCGCGATGACCATCGTCATAATGCCGAAGAACGCGTTAACGTCCGCGCCGGAACCCATCGTGAAGAAGTGGTGCGCCCACACGAGGAATGCGAGCACCGTGATCGCGCACGACGCGTAGACCATCGTTCTGTAGCCAAACAGCGGTTTCTTCGCAAACGTCGCGATCACTTCCGAGTAGATGCCGAACGCGGGCAGCACGAGGATGTACACCTCCGGGTGGCCCCACGCCCAGATCAGGTTCAGGTACACCATCGCGTTGCCGCCGAGCTCATTTGTGAAAAAGTGCATGCCTGCGTAGCGGTCGAGGCCGAGCAGTGCGAGCGTCACGGTTAGGATCGGGAACGTTGCCATGATCAGCACGTTCGAGCACAGCGCGGTCCACGTGAACACCGGCATCTTCATCAGCGTCATGCCGGGCGCGCGCAGCGTGACGATCGTAACGAAGAAGTTGATCGCGGTAATCAGCGTGCCGACGCCGGAGAGCTGCAGACTCCAGATGTAGTAGTCGACCCCGACGCCGGGACTGAACTGCAGCTCCGACAGCGGTGGATACGCGAGCCAGCCTACCTGCGCGAACTCGCCGATCACGAGCGACAGATTGATCAGGATCGCGCTGATCGCCGTCATCCAGAAGCTCAGCGAATTCAGGAACGGGAAGGCGACGTCGCGCGCGCCGATCTGCAGCGGCACGACAAGATTGAAGAGGCCGACCATCAGCGCCATAGCCATGAAGAAAATCATGATGACACCGTGCGCGGTGAATATCTGGTCGTAGTGGTGCGGCGGCAGGTAACCGGGGCCGTGAAACGCGATCGCGAGCTGAAGCCGCATCATTACGGCGTCGACAAAACCGCGCATGAGCATCAGCACCGCGACGATGATGTACATGATGCCGATCTTCTTGTGATCGACGCTTGTCAGCCACTCGGTCCAGAGCCACTTCCAGCGGCAGAGCTTCGTGAGCGTGGCGATGACCGCCAGCACGATGAGCGCCATGAACGCGGCCGCGCCCATGATGATCGGCTGATCGAACGGAATCGCGCCGGGCGTGAGTTTTCCAAACATGGCTTACTCCGTGGTCTGTGTGCGACATGCGGCGTCGCGGAAGGCCGTGACGTTGCCGTTGTTGTATCGGGCAACGATGTTGCGGAACAGGTGCTGGTCGATCGATGAGAAGTAGCGTACCGACTGCTTCTCGCTCGGCTTCGCGACTTCGGCGTATTCGTCCATGCTCAGGCGGTCCGGCGAAGCCTTGACCTTCCGCACCCATGCGTCGAAGTCGGTGGGGCTCGTCGCAAGCGTGCGGAATTTCATGTCGGCGAATCCCTTGCCGCTGAAGTTGGCGGACATGCCTTCGAAATTTCCCGGTGCATCCGCGATCAGGTGCAGACGGGTCTGCATGCCGACCATTGCATACACCTGGGTGCCGAGTTGCGGGATGAAGAATGAGTTCATCACCGAGTCCGACGTGATCCGGAAATTCACCGGCGTATCGACTGGCACGGCGAGCTGGTTCACCGACGCAATGCCGAGGTCCGGGTAGATGAAGAGCCACTTCCAGTCGAGCGCGACCACCTCGACATCGATCGGCTTCACGCTCGACTGCAGCGGCCGGTACGGGTCGAGCTCATGCGTGGTGCGCCACGTCAGGATACCGAGGTACAGGATGATCAGGGTGGGGATCGTCCAGACGGCGATCTCGATCGCCGTCGAGTGCGCCCATTTGGGTGCATAGACCGCGTGACGGTTCGACGCACGGTAGCGCCACGCGAAGAACAACGTCAGCAGGATCACCGGGATCACGACGATCAGCATCGCCCACGTGGCGGTGGCGATCAGCGACTTCTCGGCCGCGCCCACGCTCCCTTTTGGATCAAGCACAGTCAGATCACATCCCGATAGACAGGCGCTCAATGTTGTGACGATGGCTATCGACCGTTTCCTTAAGGCTTTTCTGTCTATCATGGTAGTTAATCTGGGTTGTGGCAGCTTTGACCTGAAGCTCGCTTGACGCATGCGGCATCACACTCGCAGCGTCATGGTCCAACAACCTGCCAGCTTTGTGATTGATGCCGATCAAGGATGAACAAAGCGGCGGGGTGCGGTGCACTGACGCAGTGCGCGGGCTAAATCAGGCGATTGCCCATGTCTTCATGGCTGAACTGAAGCAGAGCCAGGCTGCGAGGGATGGCCTCGATCTGGCAATCGAGGGTCGCAACGGGGCACGTGGCGCGGAACGAAGGACAGACTTTACGGCGTCCGTGTGAACAGGGGAACACCTTGCTGACGGTGCGGTTTGCGGGTAATGCAACGCTCGCAGCATTCTCGATGCGCGGGACAATCTGATCCGGATCAGCGAATACGCACCCTGGCGTTGCTATTTCGGAGTTCGACGAACACGCCCCGTCGCGTTGTTTGCGCCAGCCACCGCCGTCGTGCCGCTAGATCAGTTTTGACCAGGACGCGCTCGAGGGTCGCTCCAGATAACCGTCGAACACCATGGCCACTGCGCGCACGAAGAACCGGCCTTTTGGGGCAATCGAGATGCCGTTTCCATCGATGCTCACCAGTCCCGCCTCCCGGTATGGTTCCAGGGCAGTAAGCTCACTTGAGAAATAGCGGACGAAGTCGATCTGATGCGCTAGCGAGATCGCCGCGAAATTCAGCGGCACGCTGCACATGAGCGTCATGATCACCTCCCGACGCAACGCATCGTCAGGCGATAGGGCAATTCCGCGTTCGACCGGCAGCCGGCTGGGTACCGGTCAATGCGGGTGAAGGCCAATAGTCCGGCCTCAAGGCTCCCGCTATCTCGACATTCCGACGCGTGACCCGATGTCGCATCTTGACTTCGGGCTCGGGACCGGTTGATCCTGCGCAAGGGCCACCCTGATTTGCGCGTCGACAATTCCCCGCATACGTCAACAAGGGCAAAGCGATGAAGCACATGATTAACGCCGTGATGATCGTGGCAAGCCTGTGCGCTACCGGTTTGTTCGAAGTACGGGCATACGCGAATGACGTAAGCGCGAACGGAAGCACGATGGCAGGCGCGGTGCCGGCGGACGGGACCCACGCCGGTGACTTACTCGTGCGTTTGCGTGCCATCTCGATCGAGCCGGAAGTACACGCGAGCGGCACGTTGTCGTCGCTCGGCATGGGTGTCAATAACGCACTCGTGCCGGAGTTGAACCTGATCTATATGATCCGCGATGCGAACGGCGTCGAGCTGATTCTCGGTACCTCGCGGCAACACGTGACGTCTGGTCTTTGCGATCTGGGTGGCGTGAACGTGCTACCACCGACACTGCTGCAATATCACCTCAACCATGCTGGCATGATCCGACCGTATGTCGGCGCGGGGGTCAACTACACGTACTTCTACAACGACGGCCTGAGCGCGGGCCCAGAAGGCACCCGAGGTGTCACGCAGCAGCTTCGGTCCGGCGGTGCATGCTGGCGCCGACGTGCAGATCACGAAGACCGTCTTTCTCAACGCGGATATCAAGAAGATCTGAATGCACACGGATGCCTCGGTCGGCGGCAGTTCGTTGGGCCGACTGGACATCGACCCGCTAGTACTGGGGCCAGGCGTTGGGATGAAGTTCTAGCGAGCGCAGTGAGTGTTCCGTTCCGTTGTTAAGTGCGCACGCTGCTCGGACTGGGCGCCGATCCGGCTGTGCATTACCAGGACGACTTCACTGCCATCGACATGGCGGCCAGCCTCGACTGCCTGCAACTGCTGCGTCAAACCTGAGAACCCCGGCAATGGGCCCACATCACCATCTACAAAAACCCGGCTGCTCCGGCAATGCGCGCCAGAAAGCCCTGCTGCGCATGGCCGGCCACACGCTCGACGTGTGCAACCTACTGAGCTGGCCTTGGACCGCCGCACGCTGCAGGGCCTTCATGGCGCCGCGGCCGATCAGCGAGTGGTTCAAACGCGCGGCACCGCGCATCAAGTCGAGCGAAGTGGTGCCGGAAACGATCGACGCCAATGTAGCGCTGACGCTGTTGCTGGCCGAGCCGCTGCTGTTCCGCCGGTCGCTGATGCAATGCGACGAGCGCCGCATGGTCGGCTCCAATGCGGCCCTGGTGTACACCTGGATCGGGCTCGGCGCGCACGCACCGGCCCCGGACATGCTGCTCGAAGACTGCGCCGCAATGACAGACCACAGCTCGCACCAACGCGCGATCCGCTGCGCCCCATCCACCTGAAACGGAGATCGGATCACCATGCCCCTGTACGACTACCGCTGCGCGGCCTGCGGCCACGCATTCGAAACGCTGGTGCGCGCCGGCCACACGCCCGTCTGCCCGCAATGCGGCGGCACCGCGCTGGACAAGCAGGTCAGCGCGCCGGCCTCGCCCGGCAAGAGCCGCGCGATCATCTCCTTCGCGCGGCGTCAGGCGGCCCGCGAAGGGCACCTCAGCAACTATTCGCCGGCCGAGCGCTGCAAGCTGCTGCGCTAAGCCGAACGGGGAATCGCGCAGCAGGTCA
Source organism: Paraburkholderia sp. BL23I1N1 (assembly GCF_003610295.1). NCBI lineage: Bacteria > Pseudomonadati > Pseudomonadota > Betaproteobacteria > Burkholderiales > Burkholderiaceae > Paraburkholderia > Paraburkholderia sp. BL23I1N1. The sequence continues at coordinate 1,683,151 of NZ_RAPV01000001.1, read as the reverse complement.
GCGCGCCGGCCTCGCCCGGCAAGAGCCGCGCGATCATCTCCTTCGCGCGGCGTCAGGCGGCCCGCGAAGGGCACCTCAGCAACTATTCGCCGGCCGAGCGCTGCAAGCTGCTGCGCTAAGCCGAACGGGGAATCGCGCTGTCGATGCATGTGAACTTCGAGGGGCGCCTACCCGATGGCACTCAGACTCACCGTCGTCATGTGGCCGGCACGCTGGAACAGGCCACCGCCGACTGCCTGCCGGAACGCGCGAAGGGCATCTGCCGTATCTCGACGCTACCCGGATCCACGCCTTCGGTCAGGATCATCGCGGCCGTGCCGGCCTGCTCGATGATCGTCAGCCGCGCGCTGGTTTCGATAGCGGCGCTGCGGGTCGTGCCGGCACCGCCGCAGGATCGATGTCCGGACAGGCATGCATGAGACGCGAGTTCAATTCGAGCGCGATCGCACGTAGCAGCGCCGCGTCCGGCTGGTGCTCGTCAGGGAAGTTCTGACAACGCGCACGACGTGTTGTTGAACGCCAGCTCCGCGCTCAGCAGGGTCGGTGTGGCCGCGAGCGCGTCAGCAAGCAGCGCGGGCAGCGGCGGATCGAACCTGACATGCTCCGCCCCCAGCCGCTGCAGCAACGCGAGTACCGCCCGGCGGCCACGCAGCACGCGTGTCGCAGCGCTACTTCGTGTTTGCAGTTCAAGCCAGGCGCCGCGGTCACGCAGCATCAGCAACGCGCTGCTGGTCCGCACGCAGGCTGCCGGCAGCGCAGCACGACCAGACGCGCCGTCCCGCCTGCGATGCGGCGCGCCCCGGCATGCGTCTCAAGCGGCCCCTCGCGCCGCTGCGGTTCGCGGTTCGGGTCGGTGAGCCAAAGTGCATCGCCGGGGTCGTGCTGCCGCACGCTCGGCATACCCAGTTCGAGTTCGTCGAGCAGCGCGCCGATGCGCGGCTCGGCATCAGGCCAGAACCAGGCCGGACCTAGACCCAGCGTCTGACCGGTGGCTTAGCAATGTTGCGTCAGCACGGCCGCCCACGCGCTCGCGCGCTTCGATGACAACGACGGAAACGTCCTGAGCGTGCAGTGCGCGCGCCAGCGCGACGCCGCATAGACCCGCGCCGACGATGGCCACGTCGACCACCAGCGATTCGACCGCGGTCATCTCGCCGCTCAGACGAAGTCAGCAGTTCGATGGTCACCGGCTCTTCGGCCAGCACGACTTGACAGGCGAGGCGCGACTTGGAGCCGATGCCGACGAGCGTATCGAGCTTGTCGTTTTCGAGCCGCTGGATCTTCGGCAGGCTCTTGCGCCCTTCCTGTACGAACAGGCGGCACGATCCGCAGTCGGCCTTGCCGTTGCACTTGTGCTCGATGCTCTCGCCTGCGGCGAGCAGTGCCTGCAGCAGGGTCGCGCCGACGGCAACGTCGTAGGTCTTGCCCGAAGGCAGTACGGTCAATGTGGTCATGATGGCGATCTTGATAGAAGGCTACGGATAAAGAACGCTGGCTAGCGGCCACGCTTCACGCGGCCAGTGTGGGTTGCAAGGCATCCACCAACGCTTCGGCGAACCCGCCCAGCGGCATCGCGATGCACGTGATGCCCTGCTCTTCGAGAAAGCGCGCCTCCATACGCGTCGGTTCGTCGGGCAGCACGGCCCAGTGCATGTCGGAGGAGCGCTTCATGATCTGGCGCGCGAAGCTGCGTGTGAGCTGGTCGTCAAAACGGCAGCCCAGAAACAAAAAACTTCGACCGCGGCGCCACGCCTGCACGGCGGGCGGAATGGGCGTCTGGATATCGATCTCGGTCATGACTTCGACGAAGTCGCTGTCAGAGACCAGGTAGTTAGAGGCCGGCGCATGGCCGCCAATCGGCTTGTAGAGCAGCGCGCCCGAGGCCGGCACGGCATCCAGCAACGCGCCGTCTGCGCTATAGGCCGCGAACCAATGGCCGAAATGCTCGGCCTGCGACAGCCCCTGCAACTGCGCCCAGCCGCCCTGCGGCCGCGACTGCGCCAGCGCGCAGGCGAAGGTGTCGTCGTACCAGCTGTCGACAACCAGCCCGGCGCCCATCGCCGCCAGCGCGCAATGCAGTGCCGACGGCGTCGACGTCATGGCGAAGGCCTCATTCATGACGCTCACCAGCGACTTGCGATGCTTGAAGTTTTCGATGAACTGCGCCGCCTGGGTCAGCCGGGTGCGGATCTTGTACAGCACGCTGACCTTGGCCGTGATGATTTCGGCGAGCGCGAGCGGCGTGGCAGGGGCGGCCGTATCGGGGCACAGCGCGAGCAGCGCCGGTCCCAGGTACGGAATGACGCCGCCCGCACACAGGCGTTCGGCGATGGTCTGGACTGAAACGGTCATGGAGTGCGGCTCACAGATAAATGGCAGCGCCGGCGCCCACGTTGGTCGCGGTGTCTTTCAGCGTCTTGACGATGTACTTGACCTGGTCGGTGTCGAGTAGCGTGTGCAGCGGCAGCGCCAGCGCGCGATCGCCGATGCGCTCGGTGTCGGGCAACAGGCCGCTCTTGCGGCCGATCGCATCGCCCGCGTTCAAGTAGTGGAACTGCTGATGCAGCGGATGGCTGTAGGCCACCGTCTCAATGCCGCAAGATTTCATGTCGTCGATCATCTGGGCGCGCGCGCTCTGCGTAAAACGTTTGCCCAAATGCACAACATAGAGCATCCTGTGCACTTCTTCGACGTCCTCTGCCAGGTAGGCTGGCTTGATCCCTTCGAAGCTTTGCATCTCTTCGTGATACCAGGTCTCGACCTGCTTTCGCTGCGCGAGGCGCGTGTCGAGTTCGGCCAGTTGCGCGAGACCGAGCGCGGCGGTCAGATCACTGATGCCCGCCTGCAGCGGCACCCACGAGCCGACCGAGACGGACGCGCGGTCCGTGACGCGCCGCTCGCGCAGATAGCGCAGTTCATGGACGAGTTCGTCATCGTCGGTGACGAGCATGCCGCCCGCTCCTGTGCACAGCGCGGACGGGCTGGAGAAGTCGAACACTGATACGTCGCCGAAACAGCCGACGTTGCGGCCCCGGTAGCGCGAGCCCAACGCCTCGGTACTGTCTTCGATCAGCCGCAAGCGCTGCGCGTCGGCCAGTTCGCGCAGCAGCGCCCACGCGGCCGGGTGGCCGTTGGTATTGCCGGCGAGGATCGCGCGCGTGCGAGGGCCGATCTTCTGCGCGGCTTTTTCGGCGCTCAGACAACCGCTCCAGTAGTCGATGTCGGCGAACACCGGCATGGCTCCCGCCAGCGTGATCGCCTGCGCCACCTGATGCCAGGTGTGCGACGCGCAGACCACCTCGTCTCCCGGGCCGATCCCCATCGCGCGCAACGCAATCCAGGTCGCGAGCGTGCCGCTCGCGACCGCGACCGCATACTCCCGGCCAACCCAGCCCGCAAACGCGCGCTCGAACGAATCAAGCATCGGCCCGTCGCTCCAACGCGAAGATTGCAGCACAGCGTTGACGAAATCGATCTCGCGCGCCGCGCAAGCCGGTTCGCTCAGCGCGATCTCATCGATTTCCATGCGCCCCGTCCTCGGTCAGGATCAACGCATCGGCCTCTTCAGGCCGCTGCGTGATGGACCTGCAATGCCCGGCCGACATCGCGAAATAGATACTGCGCACACCGAACCGAAGCGCTGCTATATCGTCGCGCATCACCGCTGCGCTGACATGCATTGTGAGCACCTCGGGATAACGTTCGTGCCATTGCGTGGCGGCGTCGCGTAGCGTCGGTGCCGTGCGGAGCAGGTCCGCCGCGAAGTCCAATTGCTCGGCGTTCAGGGTCATCTCACTCCTCCACGCCCGCAATGCGCCGCGCTTCGACCGTGATGGGCAGCGGCGTATCGTCGGCCATCGCGGGCAATTCGAGTTGCCAGCCGTTCGCGAGCGTGACGAGACCGCCCCACATCCCGGGCTGCGCCATCGCGACAATGGGCTCCTCCAGGTCCTTCTTTGGCACGTAGGCGCTCAGCGCGCCCTTGCTGTCCTTGCGGATCATGACTTTCATGGTTTCGGACTCCGGAGATTGATGACAGGTTCAAACCACGTTCAAGCGGGATGCGCTGCTTCCTCCAGCAGTGGACGAAGCAACGGCGGCAGATAGGCGAGCACGTACTCAATGTCCTGCGCCGTAGTGGTTTCGCGAGCGACAGACGCACCGCCGCCAGCGTCTCATCGCGCGGCACATCCATCGCGGCAAGCACGTGCGACGGCTCGCTGCCGCCAGACGAGCATGCCGAGCCTGACGACGCGGCAACGCCCGGCAGCTCGATGCGCTGCAACACGACCTCGGCAGGAACCTCGCCGAAACGCAGGTAGCTGGTGCCGGGCAGACGCGATGCCTGCGCCGAAAACACGTGGACGGCCGGCAGTGCGCACCGCAGCCCCTGCTCCAGTGCGTCACGCAGCGCGGCCACGCGCGCCGCTTCGCTCGCTACGTCGCTGATACGCTCGAGCGCCGCTGCAAAGCCGGCGATGGCCGGCAGGTTCTCGGTGCCGCCGCGTCGATGCCGTTCCTTGCTGCCCTGCACCTGCGGCACCAGCGTCACGCCGTGGCGCACGAGGAGCGTACCGATGCCCTTCGGCCCGCGCAGCTTGTGCGCCGACAGCGACACCGCATCGACCCCGCTCTGCGCGAAATGGAACGGCAGCCTGCCGGTGAACTGCGTCGCATCGACATGGAGGCGCGCGCCGGCCGAATGCACGAGATCGCGTACTTCGGCGACCGGCATCAATACGCCCGTCTCGTTGTTGGCCGCCATCAGCGATTCCACCCCGACGTCAGGTCCAATCAGCGCGGCGACACTGTCGAGGTCCAGCGTCCCGTCGGGCCGCACGGCGATGTAGTCGACCGCAACGCCGCGTGCAGCCAGCGCTCGCGCCAGCTTCAGGTGCGCTGCATGTTCGATCGCGCTGAATACGCCACAGTGCCGCCCCCCCGGCGGCGCCGCGTGCAGCCAGCACACGGCCAGGTGATTGGCTTCGGTGGCGCCGCTGGTGAAGATCAACTCTGCGGGCTTGCAACCGAGCGCTCGCGCGATCGTCGCGCGGGCCGCAGCGAGCGCGCCCTTCGCCTGCTGCCCGACGGCATGCTGCGACGACGCGTTGCCCCACGCATCCGTCAGGATGGACAGCATCGCCTGCGCCACGGCGGAGGCTGGCGGCATGGTCGCGTTGTGGTCGAGATAGATCATCGCCGGGCTCCGTTAGTTTGCTTCACGGCCAGAACACGCATTCGCGATCGATGCACAGCGTGTCCAGCAGCTCGGCCAGACCGGTGCTCTCATGCTGGGGCATCCATCGGTGCGACGCATGATCGCGCGCGCTCAGGTGCCACATACCGTCTTCATCGCGCGTGAGCCAGGCTATGTCGATCAGCCCGCCATTCGCGTCGACATTGCGGGAGCAGCACGGGCTCTCGACACGGAACCCCTGCCCATCGCGCAGCACGCGCGGCAGCACATAGTGGTAGCGGGTACGCTCGCGCAACGCTTGCTCGATCTGGCGCTGGGTCAGGTCGAACGGGCGGCTCGCGCGCAAACCGTCGCGCGGCGCCGCCGCTTCTGGCGCACTCGCCTGAACCGTCATGACATGGCTCCTTCTTCAGGTAGCAGGCCGGCGGGCGCGGGCGCAATTTCATTCCCCTTGCATCCGACGACACAGTTGCCGAAATCCACCAGATAGACTGGCTCGCCGCTCTCAACCACCTGGCCGACGTTGACGATTTCGCCGACCGTACCCGCCTCGGCCAGACAATCGTCCTGGCCGCGCTCCGGAAAGCTGCCGTCGTTGCACAGGTCATCCAGCGCGATCACGCGCATGCCCCACTGATAAGCAGGCTGAACCGGTTCGATACTCATGCTGACGGCTCCTGCGGTTGCGACGTTTCCGGCTGGACCCGCGTGCCGATCTTGTGCAGCGCTTCGGCCCGCTCGCCCAGGCCTTGCAGCACGTCGTCCGGCAGGTTGTCGAGCGTACATAGCTCTTTCGCGCGCATGCCGACACGGTGGCCGCTCTCGACGAAATCCACCGCGTAGATATAGAACTGCTGAAGGAAGGTGTCGATGCTGGTGACGTAGCCGATCTCGCCCTTGTTCACCAGCACTTCGCCGATGTCCTTGCCGTTGTACGTACCGTCGTTGCGGATAACCGAGCGTGCGATCACGCGCTCGCCGTAGTTGAAGCGCGGGGGAAACGCGACCTCAATCAGGTCGTCGTCGCGGTTGATGTCAGCCATGCTTCGCTCCTGCTGATCGTTGCGTTTGTCCGGTGGTCATCAGGTTCGCGACCTCGCCCGACTGCCGGCGCCGCCGCGCGAGCGCGCGCACCTCTTCGTCCGCGTCATTCACCAGCGACGCCACGATTTCGCCAGCGGCGCGCCGCGCGACTTCCCAGCGCACTCGCCAATCGGGATCGAACGCGAGGCGCGATAGCAGCGTCGCGGGCAGACGCTCAGCGACGATGCGGCGTACCTCGGCCTCGCTGTCGTCGGCAATACGCAGCAGCGCGGGCATCTCAAGACGCTCGGCCAGTCGCATCCGGACTACGCGATCAGGGTCGCCGATCATCTGCGGCAGCAGCGCGAGCGGCAGACGCTGCGCCACCCACTCGCGCACGCCGTAGTCGGAATCGCCCCGCATGCCGACCAATGCAGCAGGCGACACGCGCTGCGCCACGCGAATCCGCACCTCGCGATGCGGATCGTGGATCAGGCGCGCCAGTTGCGCCTGCGGCAATCGCAACGCGAGCTGCAGCCGGACCATCTCGTCCGGATCGCCGAGCAATGCAGGCAGACAAAACACATCGGCGTGACTCGCGGCGATTGCGCGCACCTCGAAGTACGGATGCGCAAGCTGCTCGTTGGCCAGTTCAGGATGCCAGTGAAAGAAGCGCTCGACGCGGCGCGCGTACGCATCCTGCATGCACGCGTGCCCTGGCCCGCAACCGTGCTCCGCCGGCAACTCGCGGAACCGCACGTAGCCGCAGCCGGTGCAGTCGAGCGGGCCGCCCTGCCAGTGGCGCGGTACAATGTCGCCGACTGGTACGCGCACGTTCTGTACGCTCATGGTTGCGTCCCCGTCCAGCCGCGCGTCGGATACGCACTCAGCGCATCCATTGCATCGTCGGACCCGGCGCCGGTCTCATGACGATCCAAGACATGCGAAAGCAGCGCGCCCCCCACCCGGTCTTCGGGATCGAGCCGGCGCAATTCGCGCAGTAGCATGCGCGCTTCTTCAAAGTCGCCGAGACGCATGTTGAGGTACACGAGGCCCTTCAGTGTGAACAGATAAAAACGCGCGGCCGCGTCATAACGCGTGGTCACGTTCGCGGCCGCAAGCGGTTCCTCGCCGAAATCTGAGCCCAGCGCGGTGCGGGCGACCGCCAGCGCGTCTTCGCCGATCGCACGCGCCTGCGCCAATTTATGGCCGTAGAAGTAAAAGCGGTACAGCGCGATCAACGGCACCGGATGGCGCGGCGCGGCGGCGCGGGCGCGTTGCAACAGCGCGAGCGCCTCATCGGGGCGCTCGCGCAACCGACCCGCCTCGGCGATCAATGCATTGACGCCTGACGGCAAGCCGCCGCCAATCGCGCTCTGCGCAAACGCGGTCATTGCGTCGTCGAGGGCACGGTCGCCGGACTCCATCGCCATCGCTCCTCTTCAGGAAATCTGACGCGGCAGCGGCGGCCGTCCGCGGCCAATCGCGCTGACATCGATGGTCGCCACGCCTGGCGGCGCCGAATCCGCACTGCTGCTGCAACCACAAGCGGCCTGGTTCGGATTGAAGAAGATCAAGCCGGACTGGGTTGGCCTGTCGGCGAAATCTATCGTTATGCCTTCGAGCATCAGCCGGCTCTCAGCCGGCAGGAATACGCGCAAGCCGTTGATGTCGAGTTCCTGTTCGCCTGGTTGTAGCGCCGGCTCGGCGGTGAATTCCGCGGTATGGCCGGAACAGCCGCCGGCGCTCACCACCAGACGAAAGCCGGCGCCAGCCGGCAGGCCCGAAAAGCCCACGATACGACGCATGAACTTCTCGGCGGCGCTCGTAACAGTTACGCTGGACAGCATGATGCGTAGTCTCCTGTTGGATGAATGGCCGGCCCGGCCACGAGCCAGACTCAAACCTGAACGATGCAGCCGTCCACGGGACACACCGCGACGCACTGCGGGTCGTCGAAGTGGCCTTCGCATTCGGTGCATTTCTTGGGGTCGATCGCGAACACGCCGCCTTTCTCGCTGATCGCGACATTGGGGCATTCCGGTTCGCAGGCCGAGCATCCCGTACAGGTGGACGCAATAATCTTCAGAGGCATGGAGGCTCTCCTGTTGTCCTGTCTGGAAGGGTGTGGGATATCACGCCGCTGAGGCTGACGAGGTGTAAGCGCCCTGGCGGATTGAAGCATCGCCGCGGTCCCGATGCACGATGGCGCCGCTGGCGATGCGACTGCGGTAGTCGTTGAACCAAGCAAGCAGCGCTTTTTCGATGAATTCGCCGACGTACTGATCGACCGGCTCGATGCCCGCTTGCGCCAGTTCGTCTTTCGGGCAGGCGCCGATCTTCGCGACCAGCACCGCGTGGCAGTCGTGGAGCGCGCGCACGACCGACGGTAGTTGCTCGTCGTCGCCATAACCGCCCCGGCAATACAGGTCCACCCGGCGATGGCCGCCGAACAGCGCTTCGGCTGCCGAGACCTCGAAGATCTGAAACTCCGCGACGTGGCCGAAGTGCTCGTTGACCCGGCCGCCGCCCTTCGTTGCGACCGCGACCAGCACCTTCATGTCGTCGGCGACGTCGATCTCGCGAGAGACAGCCAGCGCTTCTTGCTTCGCGTCGTGCTGCGCCTGACGCTCGGCTTCGACGCGCTGCTGGTATTCACGGCGGCGGTCGAGGTCGTAGACCACTTCCATCTGCTCGATCTTGTCGAGCGTGAATTCCTCGCTGCGGTCCTCGCCGAGCAGGCCAACCGCATCCGCGCGGCACTGGCGGCAATGACGCATCAGGTTGGCGCCGCCCATGCAGGCGTCCTGCACGGCCTTGAGTTCCTGCGCAGTCGGCCCGCGCTGGCCGCTCAGGCCAAAGTGAGTGCCGTGTTCGGGCTCCGAGATCAGCGGCATGATGTTATGCAGGAACGCGCCGCGTTTCTTCACCTCGCGGTTGACCTCGATCAGGTGCTCGTCGTTGATGCCGGGAATCAGCACCGAGTTGATCTTGGTCAGCACGCCGCGTGCGGTGAGCATCTCGAGACCCTTCATCTGCCGGTCATAAAGGATGCGGGCTGCTTCGTAACCGGTCACGCGCTTGTGCTCCCAGAAAATCCACGGATAGATTTGCTCGCCCACCGCCGGGTCGACCATGTTGATGGTAATTGTCACGTGGTCGATGTTGTACTTGCAGATTTCGTCCACAAGGTCGGGCAATGCCAAGCCATTGGTCGACAGGCACAGCTTGATGTCCGGCGCCTGTTCCTGCAGCATCCGGACCGTCTCGAAGGTCTTCTTCGGGCTCGCCAGCGAATCACCAGGACCGGCAATGCCAAGTACCGTCATCTGCGGAATCTCGCTTGCGATGGCCACGACCTTCTTCACTGCCTGTTGCGGCGTTAGCTTCTGAGAGACCACGCCGGGACGCGACTCGTTCGAGCAGTCGTATTTGCGGTTGCAGTAGTTGCACTGGACGTTGCAAGCCGGCGCCACCGCCACATGCATGCGCGCAAAGTGATGATGGGCTTCTTCCGAGTAGCACGGGTGATTCTTGACCTTCTCCCAGATGTCCGGCGGCAAGTCGTCGAGACTGCCCGACGCGCCGCAACTGGCCTTACCCTCGCCACCGTGCGCGCCGCAGCCGCCACCGGTGGACGGGTCTTCGATCTTCACGCCGAGAGGTTTAATCTGCCCGATGCCGATATAAGCCGCTGCGGGCAAGTCGCTCGCATTTGAACTCGCTTGCATGGATATCTCCTCGCAACCGACGGCGGCCGCGCGCAAGCCATAAAGCCAGATCCATGCCACTCGACAAGAAAGCCAAGGATCAACGTGTTAGGGGATATTTCGCAGTTCTGTATGATCCCGGCGCGCGACGTATCCCTCCAATTTCGTTGCGTCGTGTCGGTGTTGCGACAAATCTCACACGACCTGGAACGCATGTGCCGAACCAGCGAGATGGACCCGCACAAGCTGGGTAGGCGAAGCATTCTCTATCCTGGTCAGAACCGGTGAACCTCAATAGAGGATGTATGCAGCGCATAGCCTATCTGCCGGGGCGTGATCCCCAGGAAGCGCGCCGCCTTCGCCTGGGCCGAGCCGCTGCGCTCCGTCGACCAGATCAATCGTTCGCGTTAACCCTCCGGCTTCCCCGGCTTGCGATGTCGTGAACGTTCAGTCGTCCGCCGCCGGATCCAGATCAGTGGCAGCCTCAGCGGCCGGGCTGCCCACCAGACAGCCGGTGCCGACGCCATATCCGGATCATGATGCCCGTACGGCGGCTGCGACGACGGCACTTCAGCGATCGGCATTTCGCCCAGAGGCGCGGGACGAACCGCATCCTCGCGCTCGATGTAGTGCAGCACCTTCGTCAGATAATGGTCCTCCTGACACAGGAACTTGAAACGGTCGATCACGCCGTCACGCGTCATGGTCGCCTTGCATTCGACACAGTTCTCCAGTTCACGAACTTTGCCCGGCCAGTAGCATCTCATCAGCACCCGCATCGCTTCCGCGTCGAGGCGAATGGACTGCGCGTTTTCACGGTTGAAACGGGCAAGAAGCTGTGCCTTGGCCGGAATATCTTCTCGCCGCTCACGCAGGGGCGGCAACTCGATACTGACCACGTTGATACAGTAGTACAGATCCGAGCGCAACTCGCCGGCCGTCGCCATCCGTTCAAGGTTGCGATTGGTCGCGAGAATCAGACGCACATCCACCTTCACCGGCGTCATGCCGCCGACACGCTCGAACTCGCGCTCCTGCAGCACGCGCAACAGCTAGGCCGGAAACGACGGCGCGATATCGCCGATCTCGTCAAGGCACAGCGTACCGCCGCCAGTTCGAAGCGGCCCTTACTTGTGGCCCCTGCGCGCCGGTGAAGGCGCCTTTCCCGTCGCCGAACAGCTCGCTTTCCCGCAAGGACTCCATCAACGCCGCGCAATTGCCCGGACGAACGACTCGCTGCCACGCGGCGACAAGTCGTGGATCGCACGCGCGATGAATTCCTTGCCAGTGCCACTCTCGCCGTGCAGCAGCACGATGGTACGCGCGGGGGCGAGCTGGTGAATCTGTGCGAACACTGCCTGGATCGCCGCCGAGACACCGACTACCTGGTCGATCTGTTAAGCGGGCTTGATCACCTTCCGCATGCGCCTGACGTCATCCTGCATGCTATCGTGCGCCGCGCATACGCTGCGCTGGAGCAGCAACGTCTACCCCCATCAGGGTCGCGACAATCATCACCAGATGCAGGTCATCGACAAACAGCCGGCTTGCACCGGGGTTCACGCAATCGACAGCGAGCACGCCGAGAGTGCGCCGGTCGGTGTGGATCGGCGTCGCTAGCATGGCGATGCACGCCCCCGGTATCTGGTCCGCGCCACCCATGCGAACAGGAGCGACGGTTCATCATTCACGTTGGACACGATCACCCCGATGCCGCTCTTTCACGCGCGGCCGACGGTGCCTTCGCCGGGACGGAACTGAAGACGCTGCTGCTCGTCACGCGAAAGACCCGTAGCGCTCAGGCCGCCCAGTTGCCGGTCCGGTTCGGCCAGCACCACAAAGGCGCGCCGCCACTCCATGGTGCGCACAAGATAGTTCAGGGACTCGGGAAGGCTTTTGCCACATCGAGCGACGAAACCAGCGTCTTGCTCGCCTCGTAGACACCGTCCAGCGCTTGCCGGGCAACGGCCGCCTGCATGTTCACATTGACTTCCTCTTCGTGCGCTGCGCGCTTTCGATGTACCAGCGCAAAGCGCAAGATCAACGCAAAGACACAGCGTCTAAGGTAAGCCCATTTCTACGCCTGATGATTGAGCCATCGCGCATGTCAATCCCGCGTGCGCAACGACAAATCCGACAAAAAGGACGACGAAAATCCGGGCTCGTCGCGCGCATCGACACAAAAACAACAGCGAAACAACACCGGACCGGCTGAACGAGGCCACTAGAGCGTGAAAATCCACTGGCATGGAAGTTGCAATGAAGGTCGCACTACCCCCGCTTTCAGGAGCCTGCAATGTCGGATTTCCAACGCGTCAGCACCGGCCTTCATCCACGCGGCGCCGACCCCGTGTATCGGGATCATGCCACCACCACGCCGGTCGATCCGCGCGTGATCAGACGCATGCTGCCTTACCTGATCGACATGTACGGCAATCCTGCCAGCCGTTCGCATGCCTATGGCTGGGTCGCCGAAGAAGCGGTTGAACTGGCCCTCGAACAGGCCAGTTCGCTCGTGAACGCGGACCCGCGCGAGATTGTCTGGACCTCCGAAGCGACGGAATCGAACAACCTCGCGATCAAGGGTGCCGCGCACTTTCATCGCGCCAAAGGCAATCCCCTGGTGACGCTCACGACCGAGCACCAGTCGGTGCTTGGCGCGATGCCCGAACTTGATCGCGAAGGCTTCGAGGTCACAGTGTTGCCGGTGCAGGAAAGCGGCCACGTGGACATCGCTGCAAACGGCGCGCTCTGCCGCGCCCGGGGCATCCTGCTGCACGTGGATGCCCCGGGCGCCGGCAAGTGCCGGTCGATCTGATGTCTTTCCCGGCTCACAAGATCTACGGCCCCAACGGCATCGGCGCGCTATATGTGGGGCTCCGGCCGCGCGTGCGGATCGCGTGCCAAATGCACAGCGGCGTCCACGAGCGCGGCATGCGCTCCGGGACGTTGTGCACGCATCAGTTCGTCGAGGAACTGGCATCGCCGCCGACCGCGATCCACTGCTCGATTCTCGCCGAGGACGCGATCAAGGCGGCCGTGTCCGACTTTCGCCCGCGCCAGACGCTTCGAGGCGCAGTAGCCAACGACCTGCAACTCGCCGAGCAACCGACCTGCTCATCCAACCCGAAGTGAGTCCATTCAAGCCTGAGAGGAACCTCCATGGAAACGCTCGCCCAACCGGCTTCCGCCACACCCGGCGTCATGCCGGGCCTGCTCGAATTCACGCCTCAGGCCGCTGCGAAAGTGGCCTCGCTGATCGAGGAAGAAGGCAATCCCAACCTGAAGCTGCGGTTGTACGTGTCCGGCGGCGGCTGCTCGGGCTTCCAGTACGGCTTCGCGTTCGACGACCAGGTGGTGGACGACGACATGCAGACCGTCACGGACGGCGTCACGCTGCTGGTCGATTCGATGAGCCAGCAATACCTGTTCGGCGCGCGCGTCGACTACGAAGACGGCCTGGAAGGTTCGCGCTTCGTCATTCACAACCCCAATGCGCAGAGCAACTGTGGCTGCGGCAGTTCGTTTTCCGTGTAAGACAATCATGACAATCTCACTGACTGGCGCCTCCTGACGACGAGGAGAACAACCAGTTCGACAGTGCATGGGGTCTTGACGTGCAATCGCGTCTCGCGTGCTGCGTGAAGCTGCGCGACGCCGACCTGACGATCGAACCGCCGTGACATACGCGCGACCTCGCGCGTGAGCACTGGGGGGCAAGCGTCCTTAGCGCTGTGCGGCCTCTTCAAGCGCCATGGCGGTCATCGCCGCGAGCGCATAGCCGCGCTGATAGCCGCTGCCTCTGTTTATCTTCCGGCATCGTCGTTCCTATGGATAGCCAATCCCTACAGCGTTTGCATCGCACCGATGGCGTCCGCACGTCCTGGCTGACCACGCACATCGCGTCGTCCATCGCTTTTTGCAGCGCCGTGTTCCTCGCTACACCTAGCTGTTCGAAACAGGACATTCGCGACAGGTCTTCGTTGGGACCGCTTCATCACAGCGCCAGCGAACGCCGGGAAGCCCCGCGGCAAGCGGCTATTCGCAGTAACCGTGCATGGCACAGTACTTGCGATGGGTATGATCAAATGCCTAAAGGACCACTTCCCGTGTCGAATCCGATCATCAACGACACCACACTGCGCGACGGCGAACAGACCGCTGGCGTCGCATTCACGGTTGCCGAAAAATGCGCGATTGCCGAGGCGCTGTCAAGCGCCGGGGTACCCGAACTGGAAATCGGTATCCCCGCAATGGGTGCCGAGGAAATCGATTGCATCCGGACCATCGTCGCGCTGAATCTCGACGCCGATCTGATGGTCTGGGGCCGTCTCACCGACGCGGACCTGGCGTCGGCCTTGTGCTGCAATCCCGACATCATTCACCTGTCGATTCCCGTCTCCGATATCCACCTTCAACACAAGTTGCGCCAGCCGCGCTCATGGGTGCTCGCGCAGGTGAATCGCGTGATCAGCGCCGCCGTCAAAAGCGGCCGCAAGGTTTCGCTGGGCGCGGAGGATGCCTCGCGCGCGGACCCCTCGTTCCTCGACGACGTGGCGCGGCACGCGCAACAGTGCGGTGCGCAACGCATCCGCTTTGCGGACACGCTCGGCGTCCTCGATCCTTTTTCGACCTATGAAGCGATTGCGCGATTGCACGACGCGGTCGATCTGGAAATCGAAATCCACGCGCACAACGACCTCGGGCTCGCGACCGCGAACACCCTTGCCGCACTGCGCGCCGGCGCAACCCACTCCAACACCACCGTCAATGGTCTCGGCGAACGCGCCGGAAATGCCGCGCTGGAGGAGATCGTGATGGGCGTGCGCCATATCATGGGTCGCAATACCGGCGTCGACACGACCGCGCTATTGAGCATCTCTCGGCTTGTCGAACGGGCTTCAGGACGCCCGGTCGCGCTGAACAAAAGCATTGTCGGCGCCAGCGTATTCACGCACGAGTCCGGCATCCACACAGACGGGCTCGCGAAGAATGCATCGACCTACGAGAGCTTCGATCCCGCCGAACTCGGTCGCGAACGCTCGGTCGTGCTCGGCAAGCATTCGGGTTCGCAAAGCGTGCGCCAGGCTTATGACGCGCTCGGCCTGCCCGTCAGTGAAAAGCTGCTCGTGCTGCTGCTGCCCCGTATCCGCCACCATGCCACCCAGCACAAGCAAGCGCCCAGCGCCGCCGACCTGTATCGCTTCCTGATCGAGTTGCGCTACACCGTCGGAGAATTGTCATGAACGGCGCTGTGGTCCGCTTCACGAAGTGCGTCGCGCAACCCGATCAGTCTGGCACGACGCCGCCGTGCGCCACCAGCGACGCCTGCGACAAGTACTTCGCCGAGCCGACGTTCTGTCCGCATCTATCCTCATCCGCTTGCAAGGAGTAAACGCTATGAAAAGCTTTGTCCAGCAACTCAAGGCGCTGTCCTCAGCCGAGGACTTCCTGCAGTTCTTCGGCATTCCGTTCGACCAGAAGATCGTCAACGTGAGTCGGCTACACATCCTCAAGCGCTTCTTTCAGTACATCCAGCAACAGGACGCGCTGCCGGAAAGCGACGAAGGCGCGCTGTTCGCGTCATATCACGCGCTGCTGCTCAAGGCTTACGGCGACTTCGTCACCTCCACGCCGGCGCAGGAAAAAGTGTTCAAGGTGTTCCGGGACACAAATGGGCGGCAGCACGTTTCACTCGACAGTCTGCGCGCGTCGCTGCCCGCGCGCACCCTTGCCTGACAGGTGGAGCAAGACCATGCACATCGTTAAGACCATGCACATTGTCGTCTGCATCAAGCAGGTCCCGGACTCCACGCAGATCCGCGTTCATCCGGTCACCAACACGATCATGCGCCAAGGTGTTCCGGCGATCGTCAACCCGTATGACCTGTTTTCACTCGAAGAGGCGCTGCGGCTGAAGGACCGCTTCGGCGGCAAGGTCACGTTACTTTGCATGGGCCCGCCGCAGGCCGAGGAAGCGCTGCGCAAGTGCATCAGCTTCGGCGCGGACGACGCCGTGCTGCTCACCGACCGCGCATTCGCTGGCGCGGATACGCTCGCTACGTCGTACGCGCTGGCAGCGGGTATCCAGCAGATCGCGAAGGAGCAGGCGGTGGACATCGTGTTCACTGGCAAGCAGACGATCGACGGCGACACCGCGCAAGTCGGCCCCGGTATCGCCAAACGCCTCGGGCTGCAATTGCTGACCTACGTGTCGCGCATCGTCGAGACCGCTCTCGATGCGCGCACGATCACCGTCGAGCGCCGCGCCGAGGGCGGCGTGCACGTGCTCAGGACCGCGCTGCCGTGCCTGATCACAATGCTGGAGAACACCAACGAACTGCGTTTTGCGACGCTGCCCGCGATGATTCATGCGGCCGGCTATCCGGTGCACAAATGGAACTGCGAACAGGCCGGCATCGAAGACCTCAGCAAGATCGGTCTGAAGGGCTCGCCGACAGTGGTCAGCAAAGTCTTTGGACCGACGCCGCGCAGCGAGAAAGCGGAGATGCTCGACCTCGACGCATCGAGTCTTTGCGACGTGTTGGTGAACCTGCTGCAAAAGATCTTCACGCGCCATCCTACTTTGGAAGCTGACCTGCTGATGAAGGAGGGGTCATGAACGCACCCGCCGCCCCCGCGAAGAAACCCGCCGGCCGCGCAGGACGCATCCTCGAACTGCCGGAACACCTGAAGGCCTACAAAGGCGTCTGGGTCTTTATCGAGCACGACCGTGGACACGTGCACAGCGTCTCGTGGGAACTGCTCGGTGAAGCGCGCAAACTGGCCGACACGCTCGGCAGCCGAGTGGGCATCGCGGTGCTCGGCGGCGCGAATGAACCGCTCGAACAGTTTGCCGCAGAAGCCTTCACTTACGGCGCGGACGATGCGTACATCGTCCACGACCCGGTCTTGCAAGGCTATCGCAACGAGCCGTTCACGAAAGGGCTCACCGACCTCGTCCACCAGCATCAGCCCGAGATCCTGCTGCTGGGCGCGACGTCGATGGGCCGTGACCTTGCCGGCTCCGTAGCAACGACCCTGCTGACCGGGCTGACCGCCGATTGCACTGAACTCAACATCGATCCTGCGTCGCGGGCGCTGGCGGCGACGCGCCCCACCTTCGGCGGCTCGCTGCTGTGCACGATCATGACGCTCGCGTACCGTCCACAGATGGCGACGGTGCGCCCGCGCGTGATGCCGATGCCGCTGCGCGACGCCGAACGCACCGGCAACATCGTCCCGGGAACGCTGGGGATGATCGAGACGGATATCGTCACGAGGCTGCTCGACTTTATCCCGGATGCGAGCAGCAACCGGATCAACCTGCCCTATGCCGATGTGATTGTGAGCGGCGGCAAGGGGTTGAAGAGCCCGGAGAACTTCCAGCTGGCGTTCGAACTGGCGAACGTGCTCGGCGGCGAAGTGGGTGCGACCCGGCCATGTGTGCAGGCCGGCTGGGTCGAGGGGGAGCGCCAGGTGGGACAGACCGGCAAGACGGTACGGCCCAAGCTCTACATTGCCGCCGGCATATCCGGCGCGATCCAGCACCGCGTGGGCATGGAAAGCGCAGACGTGATCGTGGCGATCAACACCGACCCGAACGCACCCATCTTCGATTTCGCACACTACGGGATTGTCGGCAATGCGTTGCAAGTGTTGCCCGCGCTGAAGCAGGCTTTTGTGGAGCATTTGACCCGGCGCCGCAAGCAGGCTGCCTGAGGAGAATCACGATGAGAAAACCATCACAGTTCGATGTGATCGTGGTCGGCGCCGGTCCGTCCGGCAACGCTGCCGCTTACACAATGGCCAAGGCAGGTCTGGAAGTGCTGCAGATCGAGCGCGGCGAATATCCGGGCAGCAAGAATGTTCAGGGCGCGATCCTGTACGCCAAAGCGCTCGAAGAGATCATCCCGGACTTCCGCGACGATGCGCCGCTGGAGCGCCACATCATCGAGCAGCGAATGTGGATGCTCGACGACACGTCGTTTGTCGGTACACATGTGCGCAGCGAGGATTACAACAAGCCGCCCTATAACCGCTACACGATCATCCGCGCGCAGTTCGACAAGTGGTTTTCATCGAAAGTGCGCGAAGCCGGCGCACTGCTGCTCTGCGAGACCACGGTGAAGGAACTGATCATGGACGGCGACCTGGTGGTCGGCGTGCAGTGCGACCGCGAGCACGGCGATGTCTATGCCGACGTGGTGGTGCTCGCCGACGGCGTGAATTCGACGCTCGCGCGCAAGGCGGGCTTTCATGGAGAGATCGGGGCCGGCAACGTTGCGCTCGCCGTCAAGGAGATTCTCTTCATGCCCGAGGAGACGATCCGCCAGCGCTTCAACGTCGGCGAGGACGACGGCGTCGTGATCGAGATGGTCGGCAGGATCACCGACGGCATGATGGGCACTGGCTTCCTCTATACCAACAAGGAATCGCTCACCATAGGCGTGGGCTGTATGCTGAGCGACTTCAAGAAAAACCCCAACCGCACGAGCCCCTATGTGCTCCTCGAAAAGATGAAGCGGCACCCGTCGATCGCACCGCTGATTGCGGGCGGCGAGATGAAGGAGTATTGCGCGCATCTGATTCCCGAAGGCGGTTTTCACGCAATCCCGCAGGTCTACGGCCACGGCTGGATGATCGTTGGCGATTCAGGCGGTTTCGTGAACGCCGCGCACCGAGAAGGATCGAATCTTGCCATGACCTCAGGACGCCTCGCCGCCGAAACGGTGATCCACGCGAAAGCCGCGGGCCAAGGCTACCGCGCCGGCACGCTCAAGGCCTACAAGGCCGCGCTCGATCAGAGCTTCGTGATGAAAGACCTGCACAAGTACCGCGACATGCCGGCCGTGCTGCACCAGAATCCGCAGTTCTTCACGACCTACCCCGACCTCATGGCGCGCGCCGCGCGCACGATGCTCACGGTCGACGGTAAGGACAAGAAAAGCAAGGAGCGCGAGATTTTTTCGAGCTTCCGCAAAGCCCGTTCGCTTTCCGGCATCGTGGGTGACGCCTACAAACTCCTGAGGGCCTTCCGATGAGCACCCTACCCGTCAACGTAGAGGAAAAGCTGTTCCAGAACCGTTACCGCGTCGATGCAGGACGGCCGCACGTCCACATCAAGGATGCCGACGTCTGCCGGAGCGAATGCAGCGAGAAGAGTTGCACCTTCGTCTGCCCGGCCTCGTGCTACAAGGCCGAAGGCAACGGCGCGGTGACGCTGATCACCGACGGCTGCCTCGAATGCGGCAGTTGCCGCATCCTCTGTACCGACCACCAGAATATCGAGTGGGACTACCCGCGCGGTGGTCACGGCATCCTGTTCAAGTTCGGTTGACGAACATCGTCATGGCCAGACCAGAACGACATGTGTTTGCTTGCACCCAGAACCGGCCGCCGCAGCATCCGCGCGTCGTCTGCGCAGGCCGCAAGGGCTCGACCGCGCTGCTGAAGGCATTCTGGGCGGAACAGCAGAAACGCCAGGCGCCCGATACCGTCGCGATCACGTATTCGGGCTGTCTCGGCCCGTGCGATCAGGGCACGAACGTGCTCATCTATCCCGACGCGGTGCTCTACAGCGGCGTGACGATGGCCGACGTGGAGAAAATCTTCACGCGTCAACTCGAAGGCCGCGAACCGGTGCGGCGCCTCATCGAAGGCCTGCATGGCGCGCCGGCCGAGCAGATCGACGCAGTCCTGTGGAGCGTCACACTGACCTCTCCGCGAAGCCTTGCCGCCTACTATCTGCTCAACAAATTCCATGCCGGACGCCGCGAACTCGATGAGGCAGAGCACGCGGCCCATCTGGGACTAAAAGCAGCTGCGCATGCCGCCGGGTTGAATGAGGATTGGCAGATGGTACAAGCCGGCGACGCGAACTTCCACGCGCCCGATCCCGCCCGGTCCCGCCCGCTTCTGGCTGTTCACGCTAAAGGCGCTCGCCTTCATCGGCCTGCGGCGCGGCGAACGCGAAACCGCAACACAGTTGATCACACAACTACGACAGCTCGATCCGGCGGGCCACCTCGGCTTCGGCGTAGTGGAAGCGTTGCTGCAACGGTCCGTCTGAGGAGAAGCACGATGTCCAAACAGCCCGCCATCGCATCGTTGGCCGACGACAATCTGGCAGCCGGCGGCGTGGCAGCAGTCGACCGTGCGCTGACCCTGCTGGCTGCCTTCGGCAACGGCACGCACGTGCTGTCATTGAGCGCGCTCGCGGAACGCACGCGTCTGTACAAGAGCACCGTGCTGCGCCTGCTCGCGTCGCTGGAACATGCGCATCTCGTGGTGCGCCGCGCCGATGGCTGCTACGTGCTGGGGTCCGGCGTCGCAAGGCTGCATGCCGTCTATGCGCAATCGTCCTCCAGCGAGTCGCTGGTGATACCCGTGCTGCAGGAACTGGTGGCCGCAACCCGTGAAAGCGCCGCGTTTCACGTACGTCAAGGTGCGCAACGGCTATGCCTGTATCGCGTCGACTCGCCACAGCCTGTGCGAGATCACATCCGCGCGGGCGAGCTACTGCCGCTGGATCGTGGCACAGGAGGCCGGGTGTTGCAAGCCTACTGCCACGAGGGCGACGAGGCACTCGGTCAGCAGATCCGCCGCCAGCAGGTCATCGCGCTAGCAGGAGACCGCGATCCGCAATTGGCAGGTATCGCCGCGCCGGTGTTCGGCCCGTCCGGGCAACTCGCCGGTGTCATTACGCTGACCATGCCCCGCGAGAGACTGGACTCCGCTTGGGCGGAGATAGTGAGGAATTCTGGGCGAACTCTCACACGATACCTTGGCGGAATCAAGCCGGGCGAGGCAGACGGGTAGTGATGCGTGAGGAACGAACTTGGGTTGTTACTCGCTTTTACTGAATGTCTTAATGTTGGCCATTGCGGCCAGCCGCGCTCGATCCCAACTTCGACTCAACGAATGTCAGTACATGGACACCCTCAGTTTGCCAAGTTTTCAATCGGTGATGATGGGTAGGTAGATTGCAACCATAGATTCGGACTTTCAATGTGGCTGTGCCGCTGTGCCTGACGGGTTTCGCTTGATCGGTTCCCCGTCGCTTTCGCACACTCGACGGTGCTCGGACATTCCCGGGCCTTGCCGACCACGCTCTAACCTGTCGTGCCATCACGTCATGATTACCTAAGCAATCGGTCGACTCTTCTCGTGTTGTCAGCGTTTTGTCCTTCTATTAGCCGGGCTGACTACGCAACCGCAGCGGCAGATGTATCTTCTGCCCGGAACTCCCGGTCATCTGCCCACAGCGCCCAGACGGCGCGCGATCTTGTTGGCGTGCGACAGAGTCGCCTCGCTGATATGACCCCGGGCGCGCCTCCAGAAATTCAACGCGATCGAACACCACCGCTTGCGTCGCTGACCGCATCCGGTGTGAGCTGATGGTCGAGCGCGACATGGCCGACGCACCGGCGATGACAGCGCAGCGTTCGCACCACCTTAGTCGAGATACCGACCGCCCCTGAGGTCGGCCGGGCTGTTCTCGACGATTACCGAATTGGAGCCGACTGGGCCGCTTCCGATCGTGATCATGCCAAGGTCCGCGCCAAACCCTGGCTTGACTTGTCTGAGCTATTCGCATCAGTCCCGATGTCGCGGCCCCGATACGCCGCAAGTCCGACAGTGCTTTCAGAAACGCTTGATCTCGACACCGTATTTCCTCAGCGCGTAGCCAATCTGGCGAGGCGTCAGTCCAAGCAGCCGCGCCGCCCTTGCCTGCACCCAGCCGGATCTTTCCATGGCGGCGATGAGACGCTCGCGGTTGGTCATCTTCGCACCACTTCCGAGAGCTGCACCGCCAGGCACTAGCGGAGCCCGCTCGCTGCCGACAGGCGGGACCGCAACTGCGCCCGGCGTAGCAGCCTCAGCCGGGGGCGTACCCGGCTTCACTTGCACTGGTACGATCGGCCCGGGCTGCAGCGCCATCTCGTCCGATCCGCTCTTCCACAGCATCGCGGACAGACACTGGCCGTGGCAGCAGGCAAAGTCGTTTCTCACGATCGCTGGTCCCGGCGCCAGGGTCGCGCTCCGCTGCACGCAATTCTCGAGCTCGCGGACATTGCCGGGAAAACCGCAGTTCATCAACACTTCAATCGCGCTCGCATCGAAGGTCAGCGTACGGCCGTTCTCGCTGTTGAAATTCTTGAGAAACTCAACGGCGAGGAGAGGAATATCACTGCGCCTTTCACGCAACGGCGGCAGCAGCAAGGGAACCACGCTGAGGCGATAATAAAGGTCGGCGCGGAACTCGTTCCTTGCCACCGCGTCTTCCAGGTTCTTATTCGTGGCGGCAACCACGCGAACATCGACCTTGATGGTCTGGTTGCTGCCGACGCGCTCGAATTCTTGCTCCTGCAGGACGCGCAGCAGCTTTGCCTGGAACGAGGCCGAAATCTCGCCGATCTCGTCCAGAAACAGCGTCCCCTTGTCGGCGAGCTCGAAGCGCCCCTTGCGCGAATTGAAGGCGCTGGTAAAGGCACCCTTCTCATGACCGAACAATTCGGATTCCAGCACCGTCTCAGGGAGCGCCGCGCAATTGAGCTTGATGAAGGCCCGCTTGGCTCGCGGCGACAGCTCGTGAAGGGCCTTGGCGACCAGCTCCTTCCCGGTACCGGATTCGCCGCGCAACAGAACTGTGCTGTTCGATTTGGCTACCACCGCGATCTTCTCAAGCAGGCCGCGCAGCGCCGGACTGTCGCCAATGATCCCCTCGACCTGAAACTTCTTACGCTCCTGCGCAGGGTACTTGAGCTCGGACAATTGTTTTTGCAGCCCGTCCCTCCCCGCCATCAGTCGCTCGCGGTCGCTCTTGAATAAGCGATGCAGCTTCACCGTCTGCCCCACCAGGTTGGCGATCATAGTAAGCAGCCGCACGTCGCAATCGAGCCGGAAGTTCGACCCATTGTCCGGGATGCGGTCGATGGTCAGTGTGCCCACGACCTTCGCGTCGATGCGAATAGGAACGCCGATGAACGACACTCGCATGTTGTCGGAAGCACCGAGCACGCCCATGTCGGCGGCACTGAAGCCCGAATGCCCCACTACGTTCTCGGCGACGAGCGGCCTGTCCGTCGACATGATCTGGTCAATTGCCTTCTGCGGCAGGCGCATCCGGTAGCGCTCATCGCTGCCTTCGCTCCAGCCGGCGCCAACGGTAATGTCCGGTACGCCATCATCGTCGAAGAGAGAGACGATGCCGAGCCGCATCTGCACAAACGATTGCAGGAGATCGACGACGTTGGCCAACATGACTTCGAGCCGGCAGGGGGCGGTAAGTACCTTCGATATCTCCAAGATGCCGGTAAGCGCGCTCTCGTACCACTGCACAATAGGGACCGCGTGGTCCGTCTCGGACTTTGAGCTAGGCCTTTCGCGTACGGAAGCGATATGCAGCATGACGACGTCTCCGTTGTTGTGACCATCCTCTCTGTCACCTTGTTCGGATTTACGAGTATTGTGTTGCATATCATCCTCGATCTCGCGCCCTTCACGGGCTGACTTCAAGAGATAACGCCTTTTCATGGCAGGACGGTGAAACTATAGTGCCTTGATTTACTTATTTTCTCCTTTTGCGATCTCGCCGCGCAGATTCCGCCGGGAACGCGAGTTCCATTGATGTCGCTCAAAACAACTGCGATTTGTCTACTCCGGTGCAGCCGATTACAGGTGTCGTCCATCATTGATTGCTGCCTCAGTCTGATGCGCTATACCGATGACTTTGTGATCACCGGTCACTCGAAAGAGTTGCTGGAAGACGAGCTCAAGCCACTGGTCGAGGTCTTTCTGTAGGAGCGCGGACTGACGCTCTCCCCAGAAAGGACCAGGATCACGTACATCTCGCAAGGGTTCGACTTCCTCGGGCAGAACATTCGAAAATATCCAACGGCAAGCTACTCATGAAGTCACCAAAAAGAATGTTCAAGCGTTTCTGACGAAAGTGCGCACAGTCATCAAGGACAATGCATCGGCCAAACAGGTCAATCTAATCGGCCTGCTCAACCCGATCATCGATGACTGGTCGAACTATCGTCGATACGTGGTCTCGAAAGAAGTCTACAGCGCAGTCGACACTGCCATCTGGCAGGCGTTGTGGAAGTGGTGCTGCCGGCGGCATCCGTGCAAGGGCGCACGATGGATCAGAGCGCGATACTTCCATCATGAAGGACGCGGCACTGGGTATTGGACGCGATACTGGTGGACTAACGGCAGAAGGGAACCCAGGACGATTGAGGCTACGCAAAGCATTCGTCGTGTGGACGGAGGATCGAGTGCGCGGGCCAATCTCGTCATGGTCCATCCCGTCTGCCACCAACAGATCCATCGTCGTGGTCTAACAGTAACGAACCTCCTCCCAATCGGGGGCTTTGAAAGGCTTGAGCCGTCTGTATTAAAGGGACATGCACGGTCCTGAGGGGGTCGCTATGCAGCAAATTCGTAGCGGCTACCCGACACGGCGTCAAGAGGTCTCGCGACCACCGCGAAACAAGGACTGATCGTCGGCGCGGGCGTTCGCAGGCAACCCATACGACGGCCACACGCTGGCGGAGCAACTCGAACAGAGCTCCATTCTGTTGCAGGATCTGCCGGGTATGCCGCAACCGAAGGCCGTGCTGGTCGATCTCGGGGTTCGGGGCGTCAATGCCGAAACATCATCAGTATGACTTATTCATCGCGGCAAACGGAAGACCCTGATCAGCACGCAGCGACGTTGGCTCAAGCGACGGCACGCGATCGAACCGGTCATCGGCCATGTGAAGGACGACCACGGCATGCGGCGTTGCTGGCTCTCTTAAGAAACACACCCCAAGTGTCTGATTGGGAATGAGTTTTTCAGACGGGTTGCGGTTGTTCTGTGGCGACGAGCTTCATGCCGAGCTTCTGGGCGCGCTGGGATAACTGCCGAAGAACACGTTCGCGGCAGCGCTCTTCGTAGTAGTCCTGCCCTTGATCGGTGTATTCCTCGCCCTTGGTAAGCATTGTGTAGATGAGTCGCGCGAGCTTGTGGGCGACATCGGTAATGGCCTTCGGTTTGTCCATACGCGAACACATCCGCCTGAAGTACGCGCCCAGTGCCGACTGGCTGGTGCGCAATGCCGTAGCGGCCAGACGCAGGGCCTGGGCCGCGCGGTTAGCGCAGCGCATGGTCTTGCCACTCATCACTTTGCCTCCGGTTATCCGGGTTCCTGGGCACAGCCCCAGCCAGCTCGCGAAGTGTGCCGCCGAGGGAAAGCGTGACATGTCGGCGCCAATCTCCGAGATGACAGCCAGCGCCGTCGTGACGTCGATGCCGTCAATGCGCGTGAGGTCCACGCCGCACATCCTGACCAACTGCGTACGCAGGTCAAACTTCGGCGCGTTGCGTGTCCGGCCGCGCTGCTTGCCCCTGGCAGGTTCACCCTCATGAGTTTGCAGGCGTTGCAACTGTCGCTGGATCTCGCGGTCGCCCTCGGCCAGTTGCGTACCGATGAAGTCGAACGCGTCCACCGCCTGCCTGAGCGCGAACAGGTGCTCGGCACGCCAGGTGCCTTGCAGGCTCTTAGCTATCTCCTCGACGCTGGCAGGGATACGCGCATCCTTCATGCCCGCGAGCGCATGGCCATCCCGCTCGCCGGCCACAATGGCGCGCAGAATCTTCTGGCCCGTCACACCGACTAAGTCGGAGATGACGTTGGCGGGTTGGACGTTCATCTGGGTCAGCGCCTTCTGCATATGCTGGACGTGGCGCGACTGGCTGCGCAACAGCATCCCACGTTGGCGCCACAGCGAGCGCAGCACACAGACCTGGTCGGCCGGGCGAAATGCCCCGCGCAGCAAACCGTACGTCATGAGCTGCTGGATCCATTGAATTGGTAAGGACCTCCCCGATCACCCGGCACCGTCTGGTGCCATCATGGCTGGTGCTACACAACCTTCTGGGAAGGGGGAAGTCATGGACAAGATTACTCGTGTTGGTGTGGATCTGGCGAAGAACATCATGCAGATTCATGCGGTCGACGGCGCCGGCCATGTCGTGGTACGCAAGGCGATTGCGCGCGAGCGATTCATGAGCTGGTTTGCCAATCTGGAACCGTGCCTGGTTGCGATGGAGGCATGCAGCGCGGCGCACTACTGGGCACGCAAGCTGCGCGCGCTCGGGCACGACGTGCGCCTGATTCCACCGCAGTTTGTCGCTCCCTACCGCAAGGGCGGCGTTCACGTAAAGAACGATGCACTCGATGCCGAAGCGACCTGCGAAGCGGCGAGCCGCCCCCACATGCGTTTCGTGCCGGTCAAGTCAGCCGCACAGCAAAGCGTCCTGGTGCTGCATCGCATGCGCACGGGATTTGTGGAGGAGCGCACCGCACTGGTGAACCGGTTGCGCGGCCTGCTGGTCGAGTTCGGCGTGTTCCTGCCGCAAGGTATCAACCAGTTGCGCAAGCATTTCGTCGAGCGCATTGAGGATGGCAACAACGAGCTGGCAGGGCCGGCGCGCCAGGCCCTGATGCGCGGCTGGGCACAATGGCAGTCGCTGGACGACGAAATCGCCTGGTTTGACAGACAGATCGCCGAGCACGCCAGTCACGACCCGCAGGCGCGGCGTTGCATGGACGTATGTGGCGTGGGCCGGCTGACGGCATCGGCCGCGGTGGCGACCATCGTGGACGCGCAGCAATTCAAGAACGGCCGGCAGATGGCCGCATGGCTGGGCATCGTGCCCCGGCAAAAGAGCAGTGGCGGCAAGCAACGGCTCGGGCGCATCACCAAACAGGGAAGCGACTATCTGCGAACCCTGCTGTTTCAGGGCGCACGCTCCGCAGTCCTCACCGCTCACCACCGCCAGGACCGGCTCTCTTGCTGGATCGTCCAGCTTCGGGCTCGCGTGGGCTACAGCAAGACGCTGGTCGCGGTAGCCAACAAGCACGCGCGTATCCTTTGGGCGGTGCTGGCCAAGGGAGAACGATTCGATCCGTCCCACGCGCCCGCTCGCACTGGTGGGGCGGCGGGCGCGTGAAACCCTAAACGACATCACCATAAATTGACTTCGTAGTCGAAGGACGCAACCGACAAGGATAGAGCGACAGGTCAGACCGGCAGCAGGCGAACTCGAAGGATTGTCAGGCGCTACCTCGCATGTATTCGCCGTCCATTGGATGGAGTCCTGCTGCGCGGTTACTACCCGGGCCCGGGCGCGGTTGTGACGGCGCCCAGCAAGGCCGTTTATAGGCATGCAGTCTGTCTCGCCGCCAACCGTTGTCGTTGTAGTCCCTCACTTTGCCGATACAGGAATCAAACACATGAATCACTAAACCCAGCTTGCAAAAACGGGGAGGTCCTTATAGACAATCCAGCACATCGGACTTGCGCCCCGAGACGTTCCTGACGTGACGCGCATTGATCAGCATGACCGTGAAACCACGCGACTCCAGCAGTTCGAACACGGTCCAGTACACGCCGGTCGATTCCATCGCGATGGTGTCGATCCGGCAGGCCTTGAGCCAGTCGGCCATGGCGTTGAGGTCTGCCGTGAAACTGGCAAATTCGCGCACCGGCTCATCGTCCCGATCCGGCGGGACAGCCACAAAGTGGGACGCGCTGCCAATGTCGATGCCGGCGGCATTGGGATGGGTGATCGACAATGCTGCCGCCCGGGACTTGCGCGGCTTCAGGCTGACTGCAGGGTTGCGTTGGGCCAAGGCTTGCTCCATCTTCAGTTGCGGGAATGGCGCTGCATCGGGTACGTCGTTAGCTCACTCTCTTAAACGGGATATCAGCACAGCAGCTTACGCCGTCACGCCGATTCACCAATATCGATGACGTCACCCAGGACCACGCTCAAAGACGGGCATTACGCACCATTGCCTCACCGGTCTTCCGCAGCGCCGCATTCGACTTTGCCACACCGAAGCCACCCTTTGTTTCTTCGGCGCGATTTGCGGCAGCGGGCCGATTATTTCGCTCAAAGGGCAAAGCGGCGATGCGCTACACGCGGTACTGTGCGCTGCCGGTTACAACCTGCGCTGGTTGCTGCGCGCCGTCGTCCGTCTCGGCCGGGGGCCTGGATTTTTTATCCTCGCGGTGCTGCATGGGCTCGCCAATGTCACGCTGCAGCCGAGCGATTGTTCGGCACAACCGCTTTCGATGGGTTGATTCCTGTTCGCCGACAGGCGCACCCTTGGCTTGGCTCGCTACCGCAAACTGAATTTTTTCAGGATCGACTATCTACCCGCACTATGTCTTTGATTCGTGGATAGAGCGATGGCGGCGTCACCGCGCGCAGCAGGGGCCCGGCTTGAGGTGGAGATACTGGCGCACATCAGCGCTCCCGCGAGAGTTATGGGGCCGAACGCCTGCAAGGCACCTCGTAGCGCATGGCTTGCACGTCGGCGTATCCGATAAAGAGACTGCGTCGCAAGCAGGGGGTTGCGTTGCAACCAGAAACGCAAATTCAAGGCAACAACCAGATTGACACATGGCTTGCCGTTCGCGCCGAACCTGCTCGATCAGGCGTTTGCCGTCACCGCGCCGAATCAGGCCTGGTGTGGTGATATCCGTTATGTCGCCACAAAACCCTCGAAACCCCACAGATCCATGCCGCAAAAGCCTTGCTGAAAGATCCCATTTTCTAACCTGGGTGGATTGGTCTTCGCGTGGTCTCACGCGGAGCAACCATGCGTGACGCCTCCTGCAATATTATCTCCCGCATCCAGTTGCTTGCCGGATCACTGCTGTGAAGGGCAGACCATTGGACGGCCTCGGTGAATGCGGGCAGTGGCAGCGGAAGTTCGACGATCCGCAGAGGCATCGTTTTTTCGAAATGCTTGGCCAGCCTGAAGGGCATCGTCCCTATACGGTCAGTGTTTATTAGCATAGGCGGGATCATGCTAAAGCTCTGCACGATGACCTCGTTCCGTCTCTTGAGACCGTGCTCAAGCAAAAACCACTCGTCGATGGAGGGCCGCCGCGTACGTCCGAACCTGACCGAAACGTGCCCCATCGACATGTATCTCTCGAATGTAAGCTGCCCTGATAGCTGCTTGTTCGTGCGGCAGCCTACGCACACGAGTGTCTCCTCGAACAGCTTCGCTTTAGGATGCGCGCTCGACATGAACAATTCCGGCAAGATAAGAAAATCGGCTTCGCCGCGCCGGAGAACCTCATCGGGGTCATCGGCAAGTGGTAGCAATTCGAAGCCGACGGCGGGAGCTTCCCGTGCAATACGCTCCACGATCTTTCGAAAAAATACGACTGCCATGAAATCGGAAAGGATGATCCTGAAGCGGCGATCCGATTTGGCCGGGTTGAAGACGTCCCGGGAAATAACGGAGAGCTGGATGTGCACCAGAGCCTCGCGGATTGGAGCAGCGAGCCCTTCAGCACGCGGTGTGGGGACAAGTTCCCGGCCCCTCATCGTAAACAGTTCATCGCAGAAATAGGCGCGTAGCCGGGCGACGGCCGCGCTCATGGCCGGCTGGCTCAGGTTGATGCTGCGTGCCGCCGCGGTGAGGTTACGCTCGGTCATCAGAGCATCGAGCGCGACGAGGAGATTTAGATCGAGGCCCTTG
Source organism: Paraburkholderia sp. BL23I1N1 (assembly GCF_003610295.1). NCBI lineage: Bacteria > Pseudomonadati > Pseudomonadota > Betaproteobacteria > Burkholderiales > Burkholderiaceae > Paraburkholderia > Paraburkholderia sp. BL23I1N1. Next base: position 1,653,662 of record NZ_RAPV01000001.1, on the reverse strand, counting down.
AAACGCATGATCCCAACTTATCCATAGTGTGGATGTGTTCCATCAAAACAATCGATTTCACGAATTGTACAGTATGGAGGATAGTATTCCTGGTACATCCGACTGGATTTCGCCAACCTGCTGGCGCCTTCGTGGTGCCGGGTAGCGGAAGAAGTGTGTCGTAGAACTGAGCGAAGCCGAGGAAATGACATTGCAGCAGTTGTCGATCAATCACATGCATCGGGGCACGCGAGCGCGGCCCTGTCGCTGCTCGGAGACAGGATCAAGCGCAAGCTTACCGCTGAGCAACTCGGCGTGAGCGGGCAGTCCGTCTGCGACTGGCTCACGCATGGCGCAACAGCGGCGTGGACGGCCCGACGGGCGGCCATATCGGTGGGAACATGAAGCACCACTGACGACGCTTCATCACCTGCACGAAGGAAACGCCGATGCCGAACTCGCTGAACTTTCTCGGCGGATACGGCACCAAATTTCAAGTCAATTTCTCGTGGACGCTCTCATGAATACTGTAGCAAAACGTCGGGCCGGAGAAATGGAATTTAGGCATATCAAAATGGTTGTCGATCTTTGCCCTGACTCCGAGAAAAATCCTCAGGCGTACGCCGAGCATCAACCGAGGCGCATGTCCAATGCGGCCACGGCCTTCGGCGGCATGGACAAGCTGGATCGCGCCGACACGACGCAACAAGCGTCTGGCAGGTCGCGTAGGCGCTTACTACCGGCAAAACTTCGCATAGTTCTCCAAACCCTTTCTATATCGGCCGCTTACCTTCGTACAGTTGAGCCACCGCTCGACTTCGCCTTGACTTCGCGACGAATCGCGAGCAGCCGATTGCAGGTGCCAAATGCATCAGGGACCCGGCCAAATGGATCTCGTGTCAGTCGCAGTCAGATCGTGCGGAAGATGCGGGGGAAGTCTTTGGTAGATCTGGTGCGAAAGGCACGCGCACTCGATGTAATCTCCATCGTGGATGCGGTTCGATCGGCCCGTGAAGCGTTGACGGAAATGCTCTTTTCTTCGGGCTTCATCCCAGAACTGTTCCAGAGTGCAGATGATTTCATGAAATCGAACCGCTTTCTCAGAAAGTCGTTCGCGTGCGTCAGGTCCACCCTCAAAGGCCGGACGGCGCATAGGGGGCAGTCGTGAATTTGGCCGTGTCCACAGCTGAAGGACCTCTCTCCATGCGCTCTCAGGTGCGGTGGAGGCTGGCTTGGGAAAACGAGTTGCGACTCGCCGACCACATCGAACTGTCCGAGTTCTTCCGACAGACCTACGGACCGACAGGGGCGTTTAATGCAAAACCATTCGAAGGCAATCACAGTTGGGCTGGTGCGAGGCCAGAGGTCCGTGCAATCGGCTACGACGCGCGCGGCGTAGCGGCTCATATCGGCGCACTGCGTCGTTTCATCAAGGTCGGCGCAGTCGATCTACTAGTGGCCGAACTAGGATTGTACGCGGTACGTCCAGATCTTGAGGGACTCGGAATCCCTCATTTAATGCGCGTGATGTATCCCGTGTTGCAGGAACTTGGCGTTCCATTCGGCTTCGGCACAGTTCGACACGCGTTGCGGCAACATATTGCAAGGCTGCTCGGCCGACACGGTCTGGCGACTATTGTGTCTGGAGTTCGCGTCAGGTCGACCCTGCGAGAAGTGCATCTCGACAAGCCGCCCACGCGCATCGAGGACGTACTCATTGTCGTCTTGCCGATTGGACGGTCAATGAGCGACTGGCCGACCGGAACGCTAATTGATCGGAACGGGCCAGAGCTGTGAGGCACTGCTTATTCGAAGCGCGTAGCGAGTGCGCTGACATCTCCGGGCGTCGCAGCGTTTATTTGACGTTTGACGACGGCCCTAATCCGCTTTGCACACCGGACATCCTCGATGTGCTGGCGGAACACCGGGTGCCGGCGACTTTCTGCGTCATCGGCGCGTACGCAGCGAGTCAGCCGAAGCTGATCCAGCGAATGATCGCAGAAGGGCACGAGGTCGCAAACCACACGATGACTCATCCGGACCTGTCCAGATGCGAACCCACCGAAGTACAACAGGAAATACTAACGGCAAGCAGGGTCATCAGGATGGCGAGCCCCCAGGCTCCGCTGCGGTATATGCGTGCCCCGTATGGCATGTGGACCGAAGCAGTGCTCACTACGTCAGCGAGCGCTGGTCTGGCGCCCCTCCACTGGTCGGTAGACCCGCGAGACTGGTCCCGTCCCGGCGTGGACGCGATTGTCAGCGCAGTGCTGGCCTCTGTCCAGCCTGGCGCAATTGTACTCTTGCACGACGGATGCCCTCCCGATGAGTTGGGACGATGCACTCACGCTGGTCTGCGCGAGCAGACCCTCATGGCGCTTTCCCTCATGATTCCAGCATTGCATGACCGGGGGTTTGCAATCCGATCGCTTCCTCAACCTCAGCGAACGAACCAGACACCCTATGAACATGCTTGCCGCAACTAGCGCTGTCTCGTTTTATGCGCTGCTCTCGACTGTCTATAAAAGCACGCAGGCGCTTTATGCTCAGCCGACAAACGTGTCATCGCTGTCGGACGGCTTGGTCGACTCCGACGCTCTGCCGGGCGTGGATGTCATCGTGCCGTGCTTTAACGAGCAACCGCGCACGCTCTCGGCGTGCCTGGAGTCCATTGCAAACCAGGACTACGCCGGAAAACTGCGGGTCTATGTGGTTGATGATGGTTCTGCGAATCTCGACGCCGTGAGGCCGGTATACGATGCGTACACACGCGACCCGAGATTCAACCTCATTACGCTCCCCCAAAATATGGGAAAGCGCAAGGCACAAATCGCCGCAATACGCGCTTCATCCGGGGAACTGGTACTCAACGTCGACTCGGACACGACGCTGGCGCCCGATGTCGTCAAGAAGCTCGTATTGAGAATGCGAGACACGACGATAGGCGCCGCCATGGGTCAGTTGACCGCCAGCAACCGCAATGATACCTGGTTGACTCGTCTGATCGATATGGAGTACTGGTTGGCTTGCAACGAAGAGCGCGCGGCACAGGCTCGCTTCGGCGCTGTTATGTGTTGCTGTGGTCCGTGTGCCATGTACCGCCGGTCCGCGCTCCTTCTGCTGCTAGATCAGTACGAGACGCAACTTTTTTGCGGGAAACCGAGCGACTTCGGCGAGGACCGCCATCTCACGATTCTCATGCTGACGGCAGGTTATCGGACCGAGTACGTTCCGGACAGTCTGGGGGCGTATCTGCGCCAACGACTGCGTTGGGCGCGCAGTACGTATCGGGACACGTTGCTTTCGCTGCGCCTGCTGCCCTGTCTCGATCGCTACCTTACGCTGGAGGTGATCGGACTGAATCTGGGCTCGCTATTTCTCGCCTTATCGCTTCTAGCGGGGCTCGCGCAGCTTGCATTGACAGCGACAGTGCCGTGGTGGACTGCCCTGATAATCGCATCATGGACCATGATCCGCTGTAGCGTGGCATCGGTTCGCGCTCGCCAGATTCGATTTCTTGGCTTTTCTCTTCACACACCCATTAACCTCTTTCTCTTGCTCCCCCTGAAAACCTATGCGCTGGGTACATTGAGCAATAGCGATAGGCTGTCACGGAGCGTTGCTGCCAACCTACCACATGGGGGTGGAAACAGGCCGTCACCGGAAACCCGAAGGCGGGACCGAACGCTACAGAATTTTCGGTAATTGCGGCGGCGCTTCGCAGAGCAGATCTTACGCGCGGCCCTTCGACGTTGGTGGTGGCATATGACGGCGTTTGTAGCGACGAGTGATCGTGCACACTACTTATCTTAGATGCTATGGGAGGGCCGTGTCAGTCGTATCCATTTTGCGTGCTCCTTTGCCGAAATGGGTCTGGAAAAGCCGTTTTACTCCAGCGGGCTTACTTCCACCGCCCTCCCATAGCATCTAGAAATGATCGTGCTTTCCGTTGAAAATCTAGCGGTTGGTTTCCAAAATCCCTTATCGACTAACGATTCGTGCATCCGTCGATTCCGCGAAGATTGTGGAGCTACTGAGCCTTACTGCAAGCAGCTCGGCACTCGCCCACCGCCAGATTTTGCACAGACAGGAAGATTCTCCTGTGAAAACTTTGCCGCGCGGCAAAGCGTTCGTACCGCATCTGCATATAAACGTCTCAATTAGGAGTGCTGTATGGATGAACGACATCATTTCTTAATGACACCAGGCCCGTTCGCCTTGAGCGACGAAGTGACGGCACAGATGCAATTCGATATGGGCTCGCGCGACCGGAGCTTCAAAAACATCACGGCTTCGGTGCGTAAACTGATGATCGAGCTGATCGACGGGAATGACACACATTCGGTCGTCCCAATCCAGGGCAGCGGTTCCTACGGTATGGAGGCTGCGCTGGCTACCTTCATCTGTCCGTCTGATTGGCCGCTCGTCTGCATCAACGGAATTTATGGCGAGCAGATACTGAAAATACTGGAGCTGCGAGGCGTGCAGGCCGTCAGCATGAAGGCGCCGAGCGATCAACCGCTCTCGGCCGCCGACATCGCCGCGTATCTGGAGCAGGACCGCACGATGACGCAGGCTCTGATGCAAATAGACGGTCTGGTGGAGGTTTTTGCTATAGAAAGGATACCTCATCAAGAAGACAGGACGGCCTCCCAAACTGCGGGCGCAGCGGTACCTTTGAGGCCAAGATTCGCGAGGCTGAATTGGCCCTTGGGAATACGATGGACCAATTCAATACCTGAGAGAGTAATCGCTGCGTTCCTGAAACGTTTGAAGCCGAGCATGACTTTTGTCCGGGACTCGATGTTGCCATGGTCCTGCTCGACCAAATTATTGAGATATTTCGAGGATCGGACGTTTGTGTCATCAGGCAGCAAGCCATCGGCCTTCATCTCGCGCACGGCGCGGTGCGAGGCTGCACAACCATCAAGCGTGATGGTATTCGGTCGCTGGCCTTGATGTTCGATTGCCTTGCTGAAAAAGGCTTTTGCCGCCTTCACGTCGCGCTTGGCGCTGAGCATGAAGTCTACTGTCTGGCCCACCCGATCCACCACTCGATAAAGATAGACCAACTTGCCGCGCAGCTTGAGGTAAGTCTCGTCGACACGCCGCGACTGCCCTGTGGGCCTGCCAAAGCGGTTCGACCGTTTTACGAACTCCGGCGCAAAGCGCCGCACCCGGCGCAGGATCGTCGTGTGCGCCAGCGACAGACCCCGTTCCGCCATCATCTCGACCAGTTCGCGCAGGCTAGGCTTGTAGCGTAGGTACCAGCGAACACACAGAATGATCACGTCGCGGTCAAAGTGACAGCCTGCGACCAGTTCGTCAAGGCTCTTCAGCTTGCTCATCGTCGGTTCTCAATTTGTTCAGCCTGACACCTTAATCGATTCGCCCCCGCGCTATTTGCACCAGAGCCGTTTCTGTCACCAAGGACTCCATCACTCGCCATGCAGATCGTTGAATATGTCGGCCTTGATACGTCACGAGTGAGCGCACAGTACGAAAAAGTACGTGCCGCGCTCGAGCGCGATGACTTTCGGCAAGCCCAAGTCAAAAAGCTGAGCAATCTTACGCACGGACATTTCTATCGCGCAAAATTGGATTATGCGAATCGCCTGCTGTTCACGTTGATCCGGCACGGCGATCACGTTTGCGCGCTGATGCTCGAAGTCATTGAACATCACGCCTATGAGAAATCCCGCTTCCTGCGGGGCGTCGCGATCGACGAGGACCGGATTCCCGATGTCGATGCGCTTACGTCTGATGGCGCGACGCCGGTGCGCTACCTACACCCAGAGTGCCGGGAAATCCATCTGCTGGGCAATATCCTGTCGTTCGATGATACGCAGGATGCCATCTATCGCGAACCTGTGCCGCTGATCATATCCGGCAGCGCCGGCAGCGGCAAGACTGCACTGGCGCTGGAAAAACTCAAGCAGGTCGATGGGAATGTGCTGTACGTTACCCAATCGGCCTATCTGGCCCAGAACGCTCGCGACCTGTACTACAGCCACGGCTTTGGGCATCCCCGCCAGGACGCGACGTTCCTGTCGTATCGCGAATTTGTCGAGAGTGTGCGCGTTCCGCCTGGACGGGAAGTTGGCTGGCGTGAGTTCGCCTCGTGGTTCACGCGGCAATTGCCATTCAGAGGACTTGACGCTCACCAGAGCTTCGAGGAAATCCGTGGAGTCATCGGCGCCGACGCTAACGGGGCACTCCGGCGGGAGCAGTATCTTGAGCTGGGGGTAAGTCAGTCGATCTTCCCGGCCGATGAGCGCAATCGTCTCTACGACCTGTTCGAGCGTTACCAGGCATGGCTCGTCGAGGCGAACCTGTATGATCTGAATCTGGTTGCCCACGTATGGCGGGCGTTGGCGAGCGCATGCTACGACTTCGTCGTCGTCGACGAGGTTCAGGATCTGACCGACGCGCAACTCGCGCTGATTCTGGCGACCCTGAAAAATCCGGATCAGTTCATGCTATGCGGGGATGCGAACCAGATCGTGCATCCGAATTTCTTTTCGTGGAGCAAGGTCAAAACCCCGTTCTGGCGCGATGAAACGCTCGCCCTGCGGCAGCAGTTAAAGATCCTGCAGACCAGTTTTCGCAACGCCCACGAGGTCACACGGATTGCGAACACGCTGCTGAAAATCAAGCAGCGCCGCTTTGGCTCCGTCGATCGCGAAAGCAACTTCCTGGTCATGCCGGTTGGCGACGAGGCCGGATCCGTAAGCCTGATTGCGGGCAGCGATTCCGGCACGAAAGTGCTCAACGACAGGACGCGTCAATCGACGCGCTTCGCGGTGCTGGTCATGCGCGATGAGGACAAGGCGCAAGCGCGCACGCATTTCCAGACTCCGCTGATTTTCTCGATCCACGAAGCCAAAGGCCTCGGATATGAAAACATCATTCTCTACCGTTTCATCTCCGGGCATCCCGCGCAGTTCGACGCGATCGCGCAGGGCGTCACCGCGAACGATCTGATGGATGACAACCTGGAGAACCGTCGCGCCCGGGATAAGACCGACCGGTCGCTGGAGGTCTACAAGTTCTATGTCAACGCGCTCTACGTGGCGCTCACCCGCGCGACAACCCATGTATATCTGATCGAGTCGGACCTCGGGCATCCGCTGCTGCAGTTGCTGGGACTGCAGCAACGTGTTGAGGGCATTGATGCGAAGACGCAGACCTCGACCCGCGAAGACTGGCTAAAGGAAGCGCGCAGGCTGGAGCTGCAGGGCAAGCATGAACAGGCTGAAGCAATTCGCGAACTGGTTTGCCAGCAACCAGCGGTCCCTTGGCGCGTATTTGATGAGGCGTGGTTGCGTGACACGATGGATCGGGTGTTTCGCCAGCCCGCGTCGGGCAGCAGATCCAGGCAGCAGCTGCTCGAATATGCGTGCAGCTACGATGAGCCGATTCTGGTTAGATGGCTGGCGACGCGGGTGCGTTTCGACGCCGCACGACATCTTGAACAGCAGCGCGCTACGCTTGGGCGCAAACATCTGTCGGCGTATTTTTCCGCGTGCTCCAGGGAGGTCCTGCAGCACTGCGACCGCTATGGCGTGGACCATCGCACCCCGATGAACCAGACCCCGCTGATGGCGGCGGCCGCCGCCGGTAACGTGGCGCTCGTTGAGAGCCTGCTTGAGCGTGGCGCGAACCCCGAAGCGACCGATCACCTCGGACGTAACGCGCTGCACTGGGCATTGCTCGAGGCGTTTCGCGATGCCCGGTTCGCGCGCGGGCCGTTTGCAGCGCTGTATGAGCGGATTGCACCGCCATCCATTGACCTGATGAGCGGTGAACGCCTGGTTCGCATCGATCGGCACCTGTCCGAATACCTGCTGGTGCAGACACTCTGGGCGCTCTTCAAGTCCCGTTTTGCAGTGCCAGGTGGGCGTGCACGTGGGGGATTTGAGGCCGCATCGATCCTGGACGCGTGGCGCGATCTGCCGGACCACATCCTGGCTCCAGAACGCAAACACCGCGAGTACCTGTCCGGGCTGTTGTCGCGTAATGAAATAACGCGCGACTATTCCTACAACCGCCATCTTTTCACCCGTCTCGCGCAAGGGTGGTATCAGTTCAACCCGGCGTTGGCAGTACGGTGCCGGGATGCATCCGATGAGTCGTGGGTCCCCCTCTATGAAGCGCTGAATGTGCGACTGATCGCGGAAAGCGCCGATCCACGGTACCTGAGCCACATTAACGCGCTCATGGAAAAGGCACATCTCGCTCCACTGTCGCCGCCAATCGTCGCATCTGGGGGTCGCGAGGTGCCAAAGGCGCTTCCCTCGCCGGTACGCCCCCTGGCGTCGCACGCCGGATTTTCGGTGGGCGATATAGTCAGCTTCACTGACAAGGCGCTGCACACCCGCACCGGCACAATCGTACGGCTTAACCAGAAGACAGCGGCCATCACTTGCGCTGACTCTGAAGGGCATTGGCGAGTCTCCTACCTTTTGCTACGACGGAGCACGGCATAGGGATGTGGTACAAGCCAGATTTCGCGCGCTACAGCAAGAAGCCCTTCGGCGCGCGTCAAGCAATTGTCGCCTCACTCGTGCAGCGGCGTTGTCACGTTCGCGCGCTGGTCAGCTAAGATGACGTGATGAAAAAGACGAAATCGCTCTACCCTGGCCATCGATTTCCGGCATCAGTCATCAGCCACGCGGTTCGGAGGTATTTCCGCTTTCAACTCAGCCTTCGCGACATCGAGGAGCTACTGTTCGAGCGCGGCGTGGTTGTCAGCCATGAATCGATCCGGTGGTGGACGGACAAGTTCGGCGCCAGTTTTGCGCATCAGGTCAGGACTGCCAGTCGCAAACCGGGCAGCACATGGCATCTCGACGAAATGTTCGTGACGCTGCGCGGCGAGCCCTGGCTGCTGTGGCGTGCAGTCGATGAGCACGGCATTGAACTCGACATCCTGCTTCAGAAGCGCCGCGACAACGCCGCTGCCAAACGCTTCTTCAAACGGGTGTTGGCGGCCTGTCCTGCGGCGCCGAAGAAAATCGTCACCGACCAGTTGCGCAGCTACCCGGCCGCGAAAACGGAGATCCCTGAGCTAGCGAATGTGAAGCACGTTTTCGTCAAGGCCTGCGCGCGCGTGAACAACCGCGCTGAAAACAGTCATCAACCCACGCGTGAATGCGAGCGCCGGATGCGAGGTTTTCGCTTGCCCGAACGCACGCAGTCATTCCTGTCGTGCTTCGGTCCGATCCGCCAACACTTCGCTCAAGCGTCATCTGCTGAGCGCCTCGCTCTATCGCAAACAGCTCGCCGCGCGATTTGAAGCATGGCGTCTCTTCACCGGCATTGCCCAAGCTCCGACCACCGTGTTCTGAGACACGACTGTCCTGACCGATATCTCGTCATGGAGTCAGCAACGTGACAGCGCCGTCGCAACCCCACCTCGGCACATTGATGTCGTTCGGTCCTGGGGACCCCCAAGCGCTCCCACTTCTCCGGAGGGAGGGCGGCGTCCATTCCATCTCGACCGGTCCATGGCCAAATTGCTCTTTTAATTATTTCGAGTATGCATCAAGCGAACAGGTTCGACATTCCATCCGCTAGCGGATGGAACCGATCGAGCCACCTCCAGCGCGGCCGAATTGTCCGGAACGTAACATTCGCGACACGAACAATCGGACGATGCACCGCCATAACCCGACATTGTGCCGGTCGACATCCCGCAAATTGTGCCCCGCCTGTAGATGCTCGCTTGGCACAACGCTTGCAATCCATCGGCGACAACTCAAGAGACCTGACATGCTCAATCCGATCATCAATGACACAACGCTTCGCGACGGCGAGCAGACCGCTGGCGTCGCATTTCGCACTGAGGAAAAATGCGCAATCGCCGCCGCACTGTCGCAGGCCGGCGTGGCCGAACTCGAAATCGGAATTCCTGCCATGGGTGAGGACGAAATGGCGTGCATCGCTGCAATCGTCGACCTGAACCTCGACGCTCGCCTGATGGTTTGGGGGCGCCTCACCGACGAGGATCTCACCGCGGCATTGCGTTGTGATGCCGATATCGTTCATCTCTCGGTTCCCGTTTCGGATATTCATTTGCAACACAAGCTGCGGCAGTCGCGCAGTTGGGTACTGGCGCAGATCGCACGCGTCGTCGGCGAGGCAGCGAAAAACCATCCCAGAATTTCCTTGGGCATGGAAGACGCCTCGCGCGCGGATCCCTCATTTCTCGTAGAAGTGGCTCAATGCGCGCAGCAGCACGGCGCCCAGCGCGTGCGCTTTGCCGACACTGTCGGTATCCTGGACCCCTTTAAGACCTTCTACGCCATTGCAGCGCTACGCGTTGCCGTCGATCTGGAGATCGAAATACACGCGCACGACGACCTCGGGCTCGCCACAGCCAACACACTAGCCGCCCTTGGGGCCGGCGCGACCCATGCGAGCACCACCGTCAACGGGTTGGGTGAGCGCGCCGGCAATGCAGCGCTGGAAGAAGTCGTGATGGGCGCACGGCACCTGCTGCGACGAGAAACTGGCGTCGACACCAGAGCGCTGCCCGACATTTCGTCGTTAGTCGAACAAGCCTCAGGCCGCGCAGTTTCCTTAAACAAGAGCATCATCGGTAGGAACATCTTTACTCACGAGTCGGGCATTCACACCGACGGCCTCGCGAAGCACCCCACGACCTACGAGGGATTCGATCCGGCAGAGCTCGGCCGGCAACGGTCGACGATACTCGGGAAACATTCTGGATCTCAAAGTGTGCGTGAGGCCTACGACGCACTAGGCGTGAGGGTGTCGGAGCGGCTCATCCCGCTCCTGCTTGCGCGCATCCGCTCTTTCGCCACGCAGTACAAGCGGGCGTCGAATGCAACCGATTTGCGCCGCTTTCTGACCCAAGCCTGCGGCATACGGGTCAAAGTGCCGTAGTGTGGTTATGCCCACGCTTGTCGAGCTGGTGGGGCGGACTGCGGAACTGGCTATGCCGAGCCGGGCTATGTGGAGGATGACTACTGGGAGCAGACGCTGGCGATCCGCCTGACGCAGCGCTCGACGACCCGGGACTGTTAAGAAGCCTTAACAAAATGATATTAGGGGCTGTTAAGGAATCGCTGATTAATAGGCCATCCCGCGAGGTTGTCGGCGGCGATGGGTCGGAATTTCCGGATGCCGAAATGAAGCGTTGGCAATTCTGGTGAGTTTGACCCGAGGATGCGCCTCATTTCTCGCACTTTTCACACGCGTGACGGACTGCTCCCATGAACCGACCGCAACCGGTTTCGCGCGATCGCCAGGTTCGCCAGGGCGAACAGACTGAACAGTTGCGCCATGTTCTTGGCCAGTCCCTTGTAGCGCACCTTGCGATGACGGAACAGGTTCTTGACGATATGAGACGGATGCTCGACCCGTGCGCGAATCTGCGCCTTCGTTCGCTCGACCTGGATCACCAGATCCTTCAGCGGACACCTCAGCGATGACGGCCGGGCCTGATAAATCAGTGTTTCCCTAATCCGGCCAATTGCCCAGCCAATTCTGTTTTTTTGTGCAAGATTAGTGTGCGATATCAGTAATCGTGAAAATAATGTTAATAAATTTGATCCGGATTTTTCATTGACATTCGTCAAAGTTCGCCCGCCGGCTTCTTGATCTCGCACCAAATCTCCGACTGGACGCTTGCGTTAGGATCAAGACTGTTCGGCGCAACTATTCTGCGGATGTCGACGCATCGAAAGATCGCCCCTTCGACGCAACCCACGGCACGACGTAGATTAGTTGGGAAAACGTAGCGGCATGGTGGCGCGTTCTCTGCCGAGTGCGCCGTCTTCTGGCAAACAGAGTTGCAGCGAGCGAAAGAGGAAGCGCTGCAGTGCGGTTGCTGCGGACGTGCGGTCGTTCGACTTCGCGTGGCTGAATAGACCGAATTCAGCCACAGGCGGCATCGGCAGCCCGACAGCACGCGGATCGATCACGTGCATAGTATCGCGGCGCACGTGCCAGTCGAGCAGTAAAGCAATGCCGAGTCCGGCCTCAACGGCCGACTGGATCGCCGACAGGCTCGTGCTCGTGCAGGCAACGCGCCACACGATGCCGGCGTCAAGCAACGTCGCAAAGAAGTTCTCCTGCCATCTACATGCTCCGCCGAATGCGATGATTGGTAGGGGGCCATCACGCAGGTCGGCATTGCGGGAACGTGCGGCGGCCCAGCGAAGCGGTTGCCGCCAGGTAACGAGCGGCTCCGCGTGGATCAGCGCAGGATCGCCGATCGCGAAATCAAGTGTGTTGCTTGCGAGCCGCTGCGATAACGCCGGGCTCGCATCAACGACTATCTCCAACGAGACATCGGGAAACGATGCTGAGAATTGCCGCAATGCATGGCGAAGGTGACTCATTGCGATGTCTTCCAGAATGCCCACCCTCACCGTACCCGAGACGTCACCGACAGTCAGTGCGGAACGGGCCGCGAGGCCAATTTCAAGCACCTTGTGTGCATACGGCAGTAGCAGGCTGCCCGCCGAGGTCGGCTTCACGCCGCGCGGTGAACGTTCGAGCAGGCGTTGGCCGACTTCGTCTTCGAGACGCCGAAGGGCCATGCTCACGGCAGCCTGGGTGCGATGAAGAGCCACCGCAGCATTGCTCACGCTGCCGGCCTCTATCACCGTAACGAACGTACGCAGCAGCGTGCTGTCGAGATCGCGAATCATCAATTCCCCTCATGCAAACATAAAGATTATCAGGTTATACCACGCATACAGCCGCGGTTAATATCCTTCCGTCACTCACGCAGAGAGCATAGATGAAGAGGAATTGAACGGACAGCAAACCGGATACGCGTTGCTGAAAGCGTCCGTGACATTCGTGCGTGCTACCGCGCCGATGTCCACCGTCGCATTCATATGCGCGATCCAATGAAGTACAGTACCGTTACCCGCGACGATGGCATACGGCACGATTAGCACAACTTGGCTACCACACCGCTTTGCGGTGTTAGCGCTCGTGGCCATGGTCCAGCCCCCTCTCGAGAAGGAGTTTCCATGTGGTGGCACACGAGAAGATCGAACCAGCTAGCTTCAGTCGACAAAAAACATTCGAGGCGAGAGCGTTCCGCAACGTTTGGCACGAATCCACTGGCAAAAGCCTAGCTGATCAAAAATCGTCTAGGAGCGCCCGACAGTACGCCCTGTCACCGCACAGCGACTGCAACGCGGCTTAGCCCCCACTGCAGGGGAATTCTCAGACTCTCCAAGGGACATCATTGCTTATTGTAAAGGCAGCTGTACCCCTGGTTCGTCCGGCTCAGGCATAAACAGTAACCGGTGCGCCCTGTTTTTTTTCGATCTGGATGGTTATATGAATACAAGCAACGATCGAGCACGTCTTGAGCGAGTCGCTCAAGACGCAGTCGCCCAGATGTTCGCTACTTCGCCGGAGACCGCCGCCTTCCATCGTGGCGATTGGATCGACAGTGAATACTATCGCCGCCACCTCATCGAAACAGTGTTGCGAATCCGCCTTAACAACGAGGTCGACGCGTTCGCGCTGTACAAAATCGGCTTCAAGGACAACACGCTCGCGCAAATTCTCGCGCAATACCTTGCAGAAGAATATGGGCATGAGGGGCTATTTCTGCGTGACATCGAGAAATTCAGCCTGTCTGCAGCCGAGATCGACTGCACCGCACCTTTCCACAGCACCGACAAGCTGATTGGCTATCTTTATTTGAGCATTAGCCGCGACGGTCCGCTGTCGACAATGGTTTGGAACTGGTTTGTCGAATGGTATTCGAATCGCTATAACAAAATCATCACCGAAGCAGGAGCGCGCGCGTTCGGGCACGATCTCGTGAAGCGTTCGCTCGACCACATTCAGCACGACGGATCTCACGGTCACGATGATGTGATGTGGGTCGGTCTGCAGCGGGCAATCGACGGCTGGGGCGGAATCAAACAGGCTGAGACCTATTTGCGCCACTTCGTCGAACTGCTCCACGAGTACTTCGACGAGCTACTTGTGGCGACCACGCCCCGACGCGAAACTGTTGCTATATAAGGAACGTCCCCATGACCGCCATCATAGTGATTGAACCGGCGTCGTCCGGCACGGCGCTTGTCGCCGCCGCTGCGCGCCTTGGTGTCGCTGCGCACGTGTTTTCCGCCGAGCGCGTCGTGCCGCGTGACCTACGGGCGGCCGTCACGTCGTTCACGGTGGTGGACACTGCTTCGTCGAGCGCCGTCGCAGCCGCCGCATGCGCCATTGGCGCCGATGGAATCGTACCTGGGTTCGAATACTCAGTCGATGTAGCGGCGGAAGCGGCCGCTCGGCTCGGTCTCCCGCATCTGCCGCTCGAAGCGGCAGCGCTCACTCGCGACAAGTACCGCAGCCGATCACACCTCGCAATTGCGGGACTGGCGGGGCCCCGATTCGCCCGAATCGCAGATCGCCGTGACATCGTGACGGCCGCCTCGCAGGTCGGCTTTCCAGCCGTTGTTAAGCCTGTGGACGGCTGCGGTAGCCAGCACGCGACGCGCGTCAACTCTCTTGTCGAGCTGCAGCTCGCGGTCGAGCGCGCCATGCGCCACGGCGTTGTAGATATGGGCCGCGAAATTGGCCACGTGTTGCTACTTGAGCAATATGTCGAGGGTCCGGAGTACAGCATCGAAGGTTACGTCGGCCGACATGGGCCGCGCGTGCTTGCGGTGGCAGAAAAGCTGCTGAGTGCCGAGCCGTATTTCGTCGAGATGGGGCACATTGTCGAAGCAGCGTTGGCGCCAGAGCATCGTACAGCGCTGGTCGCTTACGTCGAGAAGGTCGCCGCGAAAATCGGCCTCAACCTCGGCGTTTTCCATGCAGAGGCGCGCATGACGCGCGACGGCCCCGTGCTCATCGAGATCGCCGCACGGCTCGGAGGTGATCGGATCTACCGGCTGGTTGAACTCAGCAAGTCCATCTCCTTGCCAGAAGTGATGATACGCAGTCATCTCGGCGACACCGATCCAGCGCCCCTCTGTGATGCAAGGCATGCGACGTGCGTGAGCGGTGTGCAGTTCTTCACGCCCGTAACTGGGCGCTTCGCCGGCGCCGCTGCGGTCGAACGCGTGCGCGCGACGCCCGGCTTCGAAGAGGTCGAGGTTCTTTCGCACATCGGCGGTACAGTCCTAAAACTGACGGACTTTCGCGCCCGCGTCGGACATGTGCTGTTTACGGCCGCAGATCGCCCGACGCTCGATTTGCGCCTCGCCGAAGCGCTGAAAGCGCTAAAATTCGATCACGCCGATAACGGTAGCTGAAAAATTTTCGCGACATGAGAATCAACTGATCCTCCGAGGGTAATCGCATAGTCGTGCTCAACCGTTGGTCCGACGAGTTCGCTGCTTAATATCACAACATCGATGATGCCGTCACGCTGCGCGCGGGACTGGACGCCAATCGGCGCCGTCGCCCCCAATCCGGAGCGCGAGTCAGTCGTCACGATGGCCTCGCACACCGCACTTAAACAGCCTTTGGCTACATGACTGAGGCGAGTACCTTGACACGCGCCGGCTGACACCACGCCAAACGGATTGTTCAGGGCGGACGAAATAGCTTGCGCACGCCCGAAATATCTTCTCACAAATCAACCAACTCCCTTTATCAGTAGTGAGTCATGGCTGACGAAGCTACTCTCACGTTAGCTTGCTACAAACATCAATTTTATTTGTTTGATATGACCGCAGTCGATTTGATATCGTGGCATCCATGGATATTCACCATGAATAGCATTTTTCTGCCGAGGAGCAGCACAGCTATCGGCAACGGAATAAATAACCTCGATCTCTTCTGTCGAAGGTCCCTGCGCTATTTCCAGCCATCATCATTCCTCAAGTGGATGCATTGCCACAAAGGAGAAAATCCATGAAAAATCACGTCGCATCTTCACAAAGTCCATCACCGACTGTTGACCTATTGTATGACTACGCGCCGTTCCTCCAGCTCTGCGAGTCTGAAGGGGCAATCGGCTCCTTTTCATCACGCACTCCAACTCCGCGCGTTGCCATCGTGGGGGCCGGTATTAGCGGTCTTGTGGCGGCGACTGAGCTGATGCGGGCAGGCGTAAACGACGTTACGGTCTTTGAGGCCCGCGATCGCATTGGAGGAAGAATATGGTCACAAGTATTTGATCCGCGGTACCCGCACCTTATTGCTGAAATGGGCGCAATGCGGGTCCCTCCGAGTGCAACCGGTCTTTTCCATTATTTGAACAAACACGGCATTTCCACGACCACGTCTTTCCCCGATCCAGGAGTGGTTGATACCGAATTGCATTATCGCGGCACTCGCCATACCTGGCCGGCGGGAGATTCACCGCCACCTTTGTTCAGGCTTGTTCATGAAAGCTGGAGGGCATTTTTACAGGAAGGGTGCGTGATCAATGGCACATCTCTTGTAGCGCCGGCAGAAATCACGGTCATGTTGAAATCACATCGCTTTCAGGAAGCGCGTGCGGCATGGCAAACGTGGCTCGATGTGTTCCGTGACAGTTCTTTCTATGCGGCCATTGTCGCGATTTTCACTGGCCCTCGCCCCCCCGGAGGTATCCCTTGGGAAAGGCCTTATGACTTTGAGCTGTTTGGCTCTTTAGGAATAGGATCCGGAGGTTTCCTACCTGTTTATCAGGCCGGATTCACCGAAATACTGCGCTTGGTCGTTAACGGCTATCTGGATGATCA
Organism: Paraburkholderia sp. BL23I1N1; assembly: GCF_003610295.1. NCBI lineage: Bacteria > Pseudomonadati > Pseudomonadota > Betaproteobacteria > Burkholderiales > Burkholderiaceae > Paraburkholderia > Paraburkholderia sp. BL23I1N1. The sequence goes on along the minus strand of NZ_RAPV01000001.1, from coordinate 1,636,998 downwards.
ACGCCTGATTTCCTGCGGAATCTCTACACTGGCTGAGCGCCTGGCGGGAGCGGAGATCGCAGGGTGCTCCGTTTCTGAACGGGTTCGCTTCAATAGCGTGGGTCGCATCTACAAAGAGAATGGAAAGATAAAACTGGTAACTGATGAAGACGAGGCATTGGTTTTCGACCGAGTGATCGTCACTAGCAACAACAGGGCAATGCAGATGGTTCATTGCCTGACCGACGACGAAACGTTTCTCAGCCGCGACGTCTCACGAGCCGTCAGGGAAACGCATCTTACGGGTTCCTCAAAGCTGTTCATGCTCACCCGCGACAAGTTCTGGATCACTAAAGACCTGCCAGTCACCATCCAGTCTGACAGTTTTGCGAGAGGAGTATATTGCCTTGATTACGAACCCGATAAGCCAGATGGTCAGGGTGTAGTTTTGCTTAGTTACACTTGGGAAGATGACGCTCACAAGCTACTGAGTGTTCCCGACAAAAAACAGCGGTGTGAGTGCTTTGTTGACGACCTTGCTACATTCCATCCAGAACTTGCGCGCCACCTGGTTCCCGCCGATGACGACTATGAACGTAGCATCCTGCACCATGACTGGCTGACCGATCCGCATTCTTCGGGTGCCTTTAAGCTCAACTATCCGGGCGAAGATGTTTACTCGCAGCGTCTCTTCTTTCAGTTCAAGACCGCGAATGATCCCGCATGGGATTCCGGCCTTTATCTGGCAGGATGTGGCTGCTCTTTTACCGGTGGGTGGATTGAGGGAGCTGTGCAGACGGCTGTGAACAGCGCCTGCGCCGTCATACGTAGCGCAGGAGGAAATCTTTTACCGGGCAATCCTCTTGACGAGATCCGCAGTGCTTATCGTTACTGACATCGGACAGGATGACATCCTATTCGCGGAAATTTTATGTATCCAAAAAACACTGTGGAATCGCTTTGCGATGGCATACGTACCGGTGCACTTTCAGCGGCTGAAATCCGGGAGCGTGCACTCAGCGCTGATTCGCATCTGAAAAAGCTCAACTGCTTCATCCGCACTTGCGGCCCGGACGCGCATTTCGCTAAAGCGAATGATGCCCTGAAAGGCGCACCGCTCTACGGCATTCCCTTTTCCTTAAAGGACAATATTTGTGTTAAGGGGCTCCCTGTCACTGCCGGGACACCGGGGATGGAAGGTTGTATAGCCACGCGCGATGCGCTTGTTGTCAGAAAGCTGAGAGCGCTCGGTGCTGTCGTTGCCGGCAAGAACAACATGCATGAACTCAGCTTTGGTATCACATCGGTCAATCCTCGATGGGGAACGGTGGGAAATCCAGCGGCTCCAGGGCATTTGGCTGGTGGCAGCAGTGGCGGCTGTGCCGCTGCTGTGGCAGCCGGTATCGTTCCGATGGCGATCGGAACGGACACCGGCGGCTCCGTAAGGATACCGGCCGCCTTCTGTGGTATCACCGGCTTCAGGCCCACAAGTGGTCGCTGGTCTTCGGCCGGAATCATTCCAGTTTCTCGCACGAAGGATTCGCCGGGCCTTCTGACGCGGACGGCGAAAGATGCATTACTTCTATATGATCTGCTGTCCCCCGATAGCCACCTTCCGACAAAACAGAAAAATACTCGCGGCCGAATAGGCCTTCCGGCCTCCATGTGGACTGACCTGGAGGATGATGTCCGAAAGTATTGCTGGCATGCCGTCAGGCGATTGACTTGCGCTGGTTTCCAGTGCGTTGAACTGGATGACGCGGTTGTTGCTGACCTGAATAGAACCGGAACCTTCACCATTCCGGTTTACGAATTCTTCACTGACTTTCCCCGCACATTGCTTTCCTTAGGATGGGGAAACAGGATAAATGCTGTATTTGATAACATTCGCGACAAAATTGTTCGCAACATCATTCACGCCAATCTTGGTGGACAGCTTATATCTGCCGCAGATTATTCATCAGCAATCCAGAATATAGGCGTCTTACGTCTACAAATAGACTCGCTGTTCAGCACTCGAGGCATCGATTTTCTCGTGTACCCGACAGTTCCGCGTAGCGTCCCTCATCTGAGCGATGCCAGCAGGCCGGGACTGTTTGCCGAGGTGATACGTAACACCGACTTGGCCAGCAACGCCGCGATACCTTCTATCACCCTTCCAGTTGCTCCCGATGATGCATTACCGGTGGGGTTGAGTATTGACGCCGCGCGGGGCCAGGACCGCCGCCTTCTGGCCGCAGCAATGTCTATGGAAGACATTTTGGCTTCCTGAAAATGGGGCTGCCATTCAACACCGCACAGACGCACGGCACCGATAACAGCCAACATTCATACGCATTGCCAGGAGGCAGATAGCTAATGCAAATTTCGTTGAAAAGAATAAACGTGCTCTTTGACGCAGATAGTTTTGTTGACCGTCAACCTGCCGCAAAAAGTCATTTCATCTGCGGCGAAGGAACCATAAATTTGGTAAAAACCTTTCTGGTCATGAATCGCGGAGGAGACTGTGAATTTCAGGGAGGCGGACAGTGGCGCACTGCCGAGCAGATCATCAGCACGGTAACTCGGGCCCGGGATAAACGTGCCCCCTTAATCTACATTCAGGACAAGGCAGGAGGGACAGGCAGTTTCGACACCACGAAAGTGCTCTCGCCGGACATGGCCAGATTACTTTTATCTCCATTCGGAATGGGCAGGGTCAGTGCATCCCTCGCAGAATTTTCAGAAGGAAATTTGCTAATTTCCGTCATACTCGGTCCGACCTCAGGTCCACTTGCTTTACCGTTGATGCTCGCAGACCTAGTGTTGATGACTGAGAAAGGTGCTCTATGTATGGGTCGTCCGGATATGGTGAAGGCAATGCTGGCCCAGGAGTCCGATCTCTATTCGCTAGGTGGAACAGACGTTCACAGCAAGGGCTCGGGCTCGGTTCAACTGGTATTCAAAGATGAAGAAAGTTTATTCAAGTGCATAAGAAAATTACTGCATGGAAGTTTCAAAGGCAAGGGACCCCATGGCCTTGAATATGAAGAACCCGATGCGGTTGATTTTGAAAAATTAATTCCAACAGATCATCGCACACCCTATGACATGCATCATTTGCTGAATTCCTTTATCGACAAAGGCAGCTTTACGGAAATAAGCGCCGAATACGCGGAGGAAGTGTTGACCGCCTACGCGAGCATCAAAGGAAATTTCGCTGCAATTATCGCCAACAACCCCCGACATAATGGAGGTGCAATTTATCGGAAATCCGCCTCAAAAATGGTAAAAATGATAAATATTGCCGCAAAAACCAACATGCCAATCATATTCATTGCCGATATCCCAGGATTTATGATCGGCAGAGAAGCTGAAAAAAGTGGCATATTTTCGGCCGCAGCGGAATTATTCAGAGCACATGTTCGATGCAAGGTACCAAAATTACTGCTCGTTGCCAGAAAAGCGTATACGGGAGGAGTGTACGCCATGGGTGGTCCTGGATTTGACCCTGTGGCAGTACTGGCGTATCCGCGGGCCCACATCGGCGTTTTCAGCCCGGACACGATGAAGAAAGTAATGTCTGAGTCTGATGAAACCACCAGATCCATAATGCGAAAACTGACCGATGAAATTGAAAACCCAGAATTGTTGAAAATTAATGGGCTGATTACTGATGTCATCGAGATAGAACATACTCGAGAACAAATTACCAAGTATTTGTTCCCTGTAGGGAGTGAAGCTAGCGCCTGAGTTGAATCGCAAGCGTCTCACTTCCACAGTCCAGCGCAGTCTGCTTGTCGGTAACGCGGATACATGGCGGGCGGATATCACCGCATTAAAGGGCGAAGTTTCGCGGTTTGGCCTCGGTCTGCCGTTGTTGAGAGCTAGCGAGGAGTTGCATGCGGCGTCGACTGAAGCCGACGCCGACCGAATGTCGACGAACCAAGTTGCAGTCTCCAGCGAAGCCACGCTCAACCGCGAGCAGATCCAGAAGGACCGAGAAAATGTTGAAACAAGCGCTTGCTGGCCGTGGAAGTCCGACGTTAAGTCGTGAGTTCGGTGCACGGAGTGGTGGCAGGCTGCCGAACCATCGCGATCACTCACAACCGTCCGAGAAACCTGTATTACATAACGGCCGCTAGCGTCGACCGACGACAGTCCCCGTGGCGCACAGCACGCGTACTGTGAGCGATAGACTTCATTAATGATCATCTTCAGCACCCAGCGACCGCGCAGTCGCAGCGTCGTCCATCACCGCAGCGCCATTCAGGCAACAACCAGATTGACACATGGCTTGCCGTTCGCGCCGAACCTGCTCGATCAGGCGTTTGCCGTCACCGCGCCGAATCAGGCCTGGTGTGGTGATATCCGTTATGTCGCCACAAAACCCTCGAAACCCCACAGATCCATGCCGCAAAAGCCTTGCTGAAAGATCCCATTTTCTAACCTGGGTGGATTGGTCTTCGCGTGGTCTCACGCGGAGCAACCATGCGTGACGCCTCCTGCAATATTATCTCCCGCATCCAGTTGCTTGCCGGATCACTGCTGTGAAGGGCAGACCATTGGACGGCCTCGGTGAATGCGGGCAGTGGCAGCGGAAGTTCGACGATCCGCAGAGGCATCGTTTTTTCGAAATGCTTGGCCAGCCTGAAGGGCATCGTCCCTATACGGTCAGTGTTTATTAGCATAGGCGGGATCATGCTAAAGCTCTGCACGATGACCTCGTTCCGTCTCTTGAGACCGTGCTCAAGCAAAAACCACTCGTCGATGGAGGGCCGCCGCGTACGTCCGAACCTGACCGAAACGTGCCCCATCGACATGTATCTCTCGAATGTAAGCTGCCCTGATAGCTGCTTGTTCGTGCGGCAGCCTACGCACACGAGTGTCTCCTCGAACAGCTTCGCTTTAGGATGCGCGCTCGACATGAACAATTCCGGCAAGATAAGAAAATCGGCTTCGCCGCGCCGGAGAACCTCATCGGGGTCATCGGCAAGTGGTAGCAATTCGAAGCCGACGGCGGGAGCTTCCCGTGCAATACGCTCCACGATCTTTCGAAAAAATACGACTGCCATGAAATCGGAAAGGATGATCCTGAAGCGGCGATCCGATTTGGCCGGGTTGAAGACGTCCCGGGAAATAACGGAGAGCTGGATGTGCACCAGAGCCTCGCGGATTGGAGCAGCGAGCCCTTCAGCACGCGGTGTGGGGACAAGTTCCCGGCCCCTCATCGTAAACAGTTCATCGCAGAAATAGGCGCGTAGCCGGGCGACGGCCGCGCTCATGGCCGGCTGGCTCAGGTTGATGCTGCGTGCCGCCGCGGTGAGGTTACGCTCGGTCATCAGAGCATCGAGCGCGACGAGGAGATTTAGATCGAGGCCCTTGAAACGCATGATCCCAACTTATAAATAATGTGGAGGTGTTCCATCAAAACAATCGACTTTACGAGTTGTGCGGCATGGAGGATAGTGTTCCTGGTACATCCGATTGAGTTTCGTCAACCTGCTGGCGCCTTCGTGGTGCCGGGGTAGCGGAAGAAGTGTGCGGTAGAACTGAGCGAAGCCGAGGAAATGACATTGCAGCAGTTGTCGGTCAATCACATGCATCGGGGCACGCGAGCGCGGCCCTGTCGCTGCTCGGACACAGGATCAAGCGCAAGCTACTCCAGCGGGCTTACTTCCACCGCCCTCCCATAGGATTCGTGCATCCGTCGATTCCATGAAGATTGTGGAGCTACTGAGCCTTACTGCAAGCAGCTCGACACTCGCCCACCGCCAGATTTTGCACAGACAGGAAGATTCCCCTGTGAAAACTTTGCCGCGCGGCAAAGCGTTCGTACCGCATTTGCATATAAACGTCTAAATTAGGAGTGCTATATGTACGGCCAACATCATTTCTTAATGACACCAGGCCCGTTGGCCTTGAGCGACGAAGTGAAGGCGCAGATGCAATTCGATATGGGCTCGCGCGACCGGAGCTTCAAAAACATCACGGCTTTGGTGCGTGAACTAATGATCGAGCTGATCGACGGGAATGACACACATTCGGTCGTCCCAATCCAGGGCAGCGGTTCCTACGGTATGGAAGCTGCGCTGGCTACCTTCATCTGTCCGTCTGATCGGCCGCTCGTCTGCATCAACGGAATTTATGGCGAGCGGATACTGAAGATATTGGAGCTGCGAGGCGTGCAGACCGTCAGCATGAAGGCGCCGAGCGATCAACCGCTCTCGGCCGCCGACATCGCCGCGTATCTGGAGCAGGACCGCACGATCACGCACCTTTGTTTCGTGCATTGCGAGACGACTACCGGTGTCATTAATCCACTCGATGCGATCGTGGATCTGGCTAAACGGCGCGGCGTCAGGACGATCATCGACGCGATGAGTTCTTTTGGCGCCACCGACATCAGTGCCAGGAGAATCGCTTTCGACGTGCTCGTAACGTCCAGCAATAAATGCATCGAGGGGCCGCCGGGCGCGGCTTTCGTCATCGCATCACTTGATCTGCTCAGGAGCAAGGGCAATCCGGTCAATTCCTTTGTCCTCGACGTCCGTAATCAGTGGCAAAGTTTCGAGCAAACCGGCGAATGGCGATCCACGCCACCCACGCATGTGATCCAGGCATGCGCAAAAGCGCTTGAAGTACTTGCCAGTGAAGGCGTGATTCACCGCGGCGAACGTTACGGCGCGGTGCGTGACGAAATCGTCCGCTCGACCGAACGATACGCATCGCCACTTCTAAACGCCCAAGTGCGCTCACCCGTGTGTCTGGCGCTCACGGCAAACGGCATCATTAATACCCAGAGGGATTTCGATGCGCTTTACGCGCATCTCACCAACTACAACCTCTATATCTATTCGAAGCTGCATCTTCAGACCCGCAGCTTCAGGATCGGATGCATCGGCTCCATCAAGCCGGCATGGATCCGCCTGCTGGCGACCGCATTTCGAGACTTTTTCGACGCGTCCCGGATTACCGGAAAGGCGTCAATCCACCCCGAAGCTGAATTCGTCAAAGAGGTCTTGTAACATGTCACGGAATATTCCCGGCACGGAAATGTCCCGAGAAACCGCGCTCCTGTATGCCGGTTATCGGCACGACCCCATCACCAAGGCCGTCGCGGTGCCGATCTACCAATCCACCGCCTATGAGCTCGACGGCGATCTGTCGAAGATTGCCGACATCTACAACGTCAAGGAAGACGGATTCACCTACACGCGGATCATCAATCCAACCACGCGCATCCTGGAACAGAGATATGCCACGGTGGACGGCGCCGCCGATGCACTCGCCGTGGCGTCGGGACAGGCCGCAACGTTCCTTGCCCTCGTGAATCTAAGCAGCGGGCAGCCTGGCGACAACGTGGTGGCATCGAAGTACCTGTACGGGAATTCTTGGAACCTGTTGTTCAACACGTTCAAACGGCTGGGCATCGAGGCGCGATCGGCCGACCCACGAGAGGTGTCATCGTTCGAATCGCAGATCGACGATAGAACCGTCGCGATCTTCGGCGAGGTGTTTTCCAACCCCTGTCTTATACCGTTTCCCGTCGCGGCGCTTGCCGAAATCGGCAAGCGCCGCGGCATTCCGCTTGTGGTCGACAACACGACCACGCCGCTCGTGTCCCGCCCCGCTTCGCTTGGCGCCGCCATAACAACATATTCGGCGACGAAATACATCTGCGGCCACGGCACGACGCTGGGCGGGTTGGTAGTCGACAACGGCAACTTCGCCTTCGACGATCCTTCCCGCTTGCCTTTACTCAATGAGCCCGACGAAGCGCATGGCGGAATACTCTGGCGCGATGCCGTGCGGAAACTGGGCGACCTTGGCGCGAGCGCCTATCTCCTGAAGGCACGGATGACCTGGCTTCGCGATACCGGTGCCGCGATCAGTCCGTTCGCGAGCTTCCAATTGATTCAAGGCCTAGAGACGCTGCATCTGCGCATGCAACGCCATTGCGAAAACGCGGCGGCGGTGGCCAGTTTCCTGAAGCAGCACCCGAAGGTCAGGCGCATCTCGTATCCGGGGCTCGCCACTGGACGCGATCGCGAACTCGTTGACGAACTGGTCGACGCCCGCGTCGGTCATGGCGCCATGATCATGTTCGAACTGGACGACGAGGCGGCTGGCCGGGCGTTCATCCAGAACATCCGGCTCATGTATCACGTTTCGAACGTGGGTGATGCGCGGACACTCGTGACGCATCCCGTCTCGACCACTCACACCACCGTCCCGAAAGAGAAACGCGAGGCCGCGGGAATATTCGACGGATCGATCCGCCTGTGCGTCGGCATCGAAAACGTGGACGACGTGATTTTCGATATTCAACGCGGGCTCGACGCCATCTGATGCCCAATCCGGCGAGGAAGATAACCATCATGGAAACGTCTCAAGTCTGGAAACTGCGGAACAAGCGGTTCGATACATTCCATTTCTCCCGCGACATCACGCGGGATCTGTCCGAATTGCGACCGGACAATATCACCGGCGCGCTGTACGTGCTGAAGGACTACCTGGTCATACTGGCTTGTGCGTTTGTCACGGTTCGGTTCAGTTGGTGGCTTTACCCAATTGCGGTGCTCATGATTGGCGCGCATCAGCGGGGGCTGACGACGATCTCGCACGATGCCGCCCACCGGATACTCGCGAAAAATACAAAATGGAACCATTTTCTCGGCATTACGTTCGCCGCCTATCCGATCTTTCAACGGCACTGGGCCTATCGCGTTTCCCATGTGCATCTTCATCATCCGTACCTTGGCGATCCCGAGCAAGATCCCGACCTGCAGTTTTTCATCTCTTCCGGGGTTTATCAGGTGCGCGAGCCGCGCGAGTATGCGTTTTCGATCGTCTGGAAGGCCATTCTGGGCGGGGCCACGCTGCGCTATCTGAAGTACCTGTGGCACAACCGCTTTCTGATTTCGAACAAGGACGACAAGAGCGTCGACAAACGGGGCGCCGCCATCGATTCCTACGGGTTCGCGGCCTTCTGGGTGATCATCATTGCCGGCTTTGCCAAGGCCGGTGCGCTGCATTTACTGGTGCTGTTCTGGCTGATTCCCTATCTGACCACCTTCCAGATACTGGGCTGGTTCATTGAGATCGCCGAGCACTCGCCAATGTGCGAGACCGAGGTCGAAAACGTCTATCTCACGCGCAACCGAAAGGGCAACCTGATCGAACGGCTGCTGTTCGGCGTAAATTTCGATGAATACCATCTGGAGCACCATCTTTCGCCCGGTGTTCCGTTCTGGCTGTTAGCGCGCGCGCAGAACATCCGCATGCGCGATCCGAACTATGCCGAGATTACCGATTCCTGGGGCGGCCTGTTTGTGCGTGGCCCCAAGGGGCAGCCGAGCGTCATCGGCCAGTTGCTCGACCGGAACAGGCGTCTCTACGACGCGCGGCGTGCATCCCTCTCAACGGCGGTGCAAGAGCAATGATGGACAAACCTCGTGATGTGGGTCGCGCCGTCGTCGGAGTCACGGCCAATCGTCACCTTTACGACGGCGTTCACCGTGACTGGTTGCGGCGGCGCTACATCGATGCGCTCGACCGGCACGCATCCGTCGAATGCGTGATCCTGCCAACGATCGACGGCGATCTGCCCTGGGACGCAACCGTGCGCAATTTCCGCGAAGTGATGCGGCGCCTGGACGGCCTGGTATTGACCGGCGACGAATCGAATCTCGATCCCAGGATCTTCAACGAGCAGCAACGCGTCTGGAATCGCGGGGAAGACGATGTCATTCCCGGCGAGCGAGATCGGCCAAGGGATCGTCTGTCATGCGTCGCATTGTCGGTCGCTATTGAACTCGAAATGCCGGTCCTCGGTATCTGCCGCGGTTTGCAGGAGATGAGCGTTCATCGGAACGGCACGCTGCATGCCGACTTGTCAGTGGTGGGCCAAGGCATCGTGCATAGCGAGAACCCGAACGTGCCTCGCGATCAGCAGTATCTCCCCGTTCATACGATCCAGGTCGTTCCCGGCGGACTACTGTCGTCGATCGTCGAGAACCGCGAGCTCTACGTCAATTCCCTGCACAACCAGGGCATCACCACGGTGGCGTCCGGTGTTCAGTTGGAAGCGGTCGCCGAGGATGGCGTGATCGAGGCTCTGTCCTACACGACGTCAGCGGCCTTTCAACTCGCGGTGCAGTGGCACCCCGAATGGCATGCCGCCGCCGATACCACGAGCCGGAAGATATTCAGGGCATTCGGAAGTGCATGCCATGCTTATCAATCAACGGGGCAATTGTCGAAATAGCGGCCGGGCCGGTTTTTTGGCAATCCAATCTCCCTTGCAATTCAATCGCATCTTCAGGCTAACTGGACGATTTATGGATTTACATTTGTTGGCTTTGTTTTCCGTTGCCTTCACGTCCGCAATCGCCGTGCCCGGCCCCAACGTTGCGTTTGCAGTTGCCCAGGCGATCAGGCATGGAATCAAAACGACAATTCCCGGTGCATTATTCGGTTTTGGGCTGGGAACCGCCATTCACGCGACGGTCGTGCTGTCGGGCGTCGGTTTGATCATCTATGACCATCGCTGGATCCTGACTTACCTACGATGGATCGGGGCGATCTATCTCGCCTACCTCGCGGTCGGCGCCTTCTTCGCGAAATCCGGGCCGAGCGACGGGAAGGTCGGCGATTCGAGCCCGAAGCAGATGTTTGTCGATTCGCTGCTCGTTTCCCTGACCAACCCCAAGGGATGGCTGGCCAGCCTGCTCACCTACCCGAGTTTCATCAGCCCGCGCGTTTCGTACACCATCCAGGCAATCTCCTTGGGTCTGGCGGCGATGGTCATTTCGCTCTCGATCTATAGCGGGTATATGTTCCTCGCCCACAAGGCGCGCGCGGCCTTCGACAACAAATCTGCATTCAACAGGGTAACAGGCGTGATTTACGCGTTGGTCGCGCTTGGTCTGATCCTGTCTCCTTATTGACGGACTGGAATCACCGATGGTTTATCGATCAACGGCATGACAAAAAGGAGCACCATGATCTTCGACTATATTTTAATTGGCGGTGGCAGCGCGGATCGATCATCGCGCGACGGCTCGCCGATGCGAATATCGGCTCGGTCCTGCTCATCGAAGCAGGACCACCTGACGAGGGAATCCCCGCGATGATGGATATCTCCCGTCTGTTTGAACTCGATTCCGGTACGGACTGGGCGTTCCTGACCAAACCCAAGAAGCATTCCGGCCGCCAGATCACGTACTCGCGCGCCAGGATGCGGGGCGGCTGCGGCAATCACAACGACTGTGCCTACCTGGTACCGCCGGAAGCGAATTTTGATTCATGGCGCGAGCTTGGTGCCGATGGATGGTCAGGAAAGGATGTCAGACCGTATTTCGAGCATCTGAAAGAACGCGTCACGATCGAGCAGCGTCCGGAGCGACACCTCGTTTCGCGCGCGTTTATCGAGGCAGGTGTCGCGCTCGGATTGCCGAAGGTCGATTTCGGCATTGGCATGCTGACCTTGAACGTGCACGGGCGCCTGAGGAATTCGTCGTCCGTCGCCTACCTCCATCCGTTGACGTCCTTGCCCCCTAATCTGGAGATCCAGACCGACACGCTCGTCGGCAGGATCAAGTTCATCGGCAGCGTGGCCAGCGCCTGCCTCACCGGGAGGGGGCGCATTGCCGCCGGGCGGGAAATCATTGTTTGCGCAGGGAGCATCCAACCTCCTCAGCTTCTTTTGAGCTCGGGAATCGGCGATGCGGTCGATCTGCGTGAACTCGGTATCGACGTGGTCCACCACAGTCCCGGTGTCGGCAAACACCCGATCGATCACTACTCAGTGCCGGTGATTTTCGAAACGGCGGCGCCGGTACCCGACCGGCACATCACGCCTTACGAGGCGATTGCCATGCTGAACACCACACCGGGCGCGCAATCGGTGGAGAGCCAGCTACAACTCGGCCCGACGGCCGGCTGGGTCAACGGGCGGTTCGGTGACGAATACCAAGCGTCGACCCCGAAGCGAGATCTATTATTGCGCTCGAGCCGAATGTCGCCAGAAGCCGGAGCCACGGGTTCCGAAAATTACCTCCCCCGATATTTGCGTCGCGCCGACAATCGACCTCAACTATCTTTCGGACGCCGATCATTACGACGAGAATATTCTGCTCGAGAGCGTTTCGTTTGCCGGCGGCTGGGCCAGACGGAAAGCTTCAAGAGAATTATCAGCAAGGAATTGCTGCCCGGCCCCGACATTATTCAAGAGAGCGATCTGCGCGAATACATCCGGAAAAATTGCCAGACGTACTATCACGCTGCCGGCACCTGTCGAGCAGGCTCCGCCAACGATCCGAACGCCGTCGCGTCCCCGATCTGAAGGTCAAGGGGGTTTCCGGGCTGCGCGTCTGCGACGCGTCCGTGTCCGTGTCCGTGTCCGTGTCCGTGTCCGTGTCCGTGTCCGTGTCCGTGTCCGTGTCCGGCGATGGTGTCGGTCAATATCAATACAACCGTCACGATGGTCGGCGAAAAGGCAGCAGATCTGATTGTTTCCGGTGCCAGGCAGTTTGCTTCCGCCGAAACTGGCAGCCAGTCAAGCGTGGATCGGCAAGTACCTGGCCGATCGATGCCGATATCGGCCAGATGCTCGGATTGGCATCGTCTCAGTCGCGCACTGAAGCAGAAAAGACGAATGAATACGCTGCAGAATAAATCGCAATTCCCGTATGGTTTCCGTGATCGATGCCGGCTGCGGCGAAAGCCGCGACCGAATCGTTTTGATACCTGGCGTACGTTTAACTCATAACGGAGGCTGCAAGCCCATGCCAATCAGAATTCCCAAAGGTTTGCCCGCAGTGTCCGCACTTGAGACGGAAGGCGTCACGGTGATGGACGAAGAGAGCACGGTATATCAGTATCACCGGCCGCTGCGCGTTGGCTTGCTGAATCTCATGCCAAACAAGATCAGTACGGAAATCCAGATTGCCCGCCTGCTCGGCGCCACACCGTTGCAGGTCGAATTGACGCTCGTCAAGATCACCAACCACGCGCCCAAGAACACGCCGACTGAACATCTCGTGTCGTTCTACCACGACTGGTTGGACGTCAAGGCGCAGAAATTCGACGGATTCGTCATTACCGGGGCGCCGGTCGAAACGATCCCTTTTGAGGAAGTCAGTTATTGGGACGAGCTCGCCAGCATCTTCAACTGGACGCAAACCAACGTCCACAGCTGCTTCAACATCTGCTGGGGGGCCCAGGCGGCAATGCATTATTTTCATGGCATGCCCAAATACGCGCTGAATGAAAAAGCCTTTGGTGTATTCAGGCATCACGGCCTAAAAATCGACTCGCCGTACCTGAAGGGTTTTTCCGACGATTTTGATATCCCGGTGTCACGCTGGACGGAAATGCGGCACACCGACATTCCGGCCGACAGCGGCGTCTCTGTGCTCATTGACTCGGCGGAAACCGGCCTCTGTCTGCTCAACGACTGCAAACATCACGCGCTCCAAATCTTCAACCACATCGAGTACGACTCACACACGCTGGCCGACGAGTACTTCCGCGATCGAAACGCGGGCAGAGACATCCATCTTCCGAGAAACTATTTCCCCGACGACTGCGAAACCTTGCCGCCAAAAAACCAGTGGCGTAGTCACGCACATCTGTTGTTCGGAAACTGGATAACCCAGATTTTTCAAACCACCCCATCCGATCCGGGCAGGATCGGCATCGATCGATGATGGCCGCCCGACGGCGTACGCCCATGCGGATTGGAACCACCTCGGCCCCGGCCGCCCCAAGGGCCTCCCGTGCAGATAATTGAAATGACACCTTCTTCTTGATAGATGGCTGAAAACATGAGCATGAAATTCGATGAATTGAAGCACGCAGTGACCTCTGGCGCCATAGACACCGTGCTCGTCTGCATGGTGGACATGCAGGGCCGCCTGATGGGAAAGCGGTGTCATGCCGATTTTTTTGTCCATCACGGCTACCAAGAAACGCACGCCTGCAATTATTTATTGGCCGATGACATGGACATGCTGCCGGTGCCCGGTTATACCAGCGCCAGTTGGGTGGACGGTTATGGCGATTTCCTGCTCAAGCCCGACCTCTCCACCTTGCGGCGGCTGCCGTGGCTCGACGCAACCGCATTGGTGATCTGCGACGTGTTTGATCATAATGGGCAGCCGGTTGTCCATTCGCCGAGACAGATTCTGCAGAAACAGTTGCGCCGGCTGGCCGATCGCGGTATGTGCGCCTGTTTCGCATCGGAGCTGGAGTTCTATTTGTTCGATGAATCCTACGAGGCGATATCGAGAAAAAAATACAATAAGCTGGAGACATTCGGCGCCTACAATCAGGATTACCACATCCTGTCGACAACGCGCCAGGAATCCGTCATGCGCCCGATCAGAAACGGACTGCACGGCGCAGGAATCGCCATTGAATGCTCTAAGGGCGAAGGCGGTTCGGGTCAGGGAGAAATCAATGTCCGCTATTCCGACCCGCTGGTGATGGCCGATCACCATACGATCATTAAGCACGGTAGCAAGGAGATTGCGGCACAGCATGACAAGGCGATCACCTACATGGCAAAGTGGAGTTATGATCTGGCAGGTTCCTCCAGTCATGTCCACGCCTCGCTGCGGTCGCTGGACGGGCGACCGCTGTTTTATGACGACAAGTCGCCTCACGGCATGTCCGATCTGATGCACCATTACCTTGGGGGCCTGCTGAAATATTCGAAGGACATCACCCTCTTTCTGGCGCCCCACATCAACTCCTATAAGCGATTCCAGATCGGCACGTTCGCGCCGACCAAGGTCGCATGGAGCCAGGACAATCGGACGGTCGGTTTCCGCCTTTGCGGCGAAAGCTCGGACGCCGTCCGCGTGGAGTGCCGCATCGGCGGTGCGGATCTGAATCCGTATCTCGCTTTTGCGGCCCTGATCGCGGCGGGTCTTGCGGGCATCGACGAGAAACTGGCATTGCCAGACCCGTTTGTCGGCGACGCTTATCGGGATGCCGAGCTACCGGAAATTCCGAAAACGCTGCGGGACGCCACCGACATCAGTTCGAATTCGACGTGGCTGCGCGAGGTGTTGGGGAACGAGGTCGTCGATCATTACGTGCACGCCGCGCGATGGGAGCAGTTCGAATACGATCGGCGGGTCACGGATTGGGAGTTGGCCAGGGGATTCGAGAGAAGTTGAATCGCCACGGCACTGCCACGTTAAATTGTTCGCGACGCGATAGGGGTTGCCCTTCTACGAGCAGAAAGTTGTCAAGGTCATTTTCGAACTGACTCGTGAATCGCCGACATGTCCCTCCTACACCTCGTCAGGACGAGGTGATGTTGCTGTAGTCGAATCTGCCGGGAGCACCCGTTTTGCAGTATCGAGTCCATATGTCGTAGCGTCCATCTGGGGCCTCTGTTCCTCAAGTGGTTGTGTCGCAACTCCACTTCGGCACATTGATGTCGTTCGGTCCTGGGGACCCTGAAGCGCGCCCACTTCTCCGGAGGGAGGGCGGCGTCCATTCCATCTCGACCGGTCCATGGCCAAATTGCTCTTTTAATTATTTCGAGTATGCATCAAGCGAACAGGTTCGACATTCCATCCGCTAGCGGATGGAACCGATCGAGCCACCTCCAGCGCGGCCGAATTGTCCGGAACGTAACATTCGCGACACGAACAATCGGACGATGCACCGCCATAACCCGACATTGTGCCGGTCGACATCCCGCAAATTGTGCCCCGACTGTAGATGCTCGCTTGGCACAACGCTTGCAATCCATCGGCGACAACTCAAGAGACCTGACATGCTCAATCCGATCATCAATGACACAACGCTTCGCGACGGCGAGCAGACCGCTGGCGTCGCATTTCGCACTGAGGAAAAATGCGCAATCGCCGCCGCACTGTCGCAGGCCGGCGTGGCCGAACTCGAAATCGGAATTCCTGCCATGGGTGAGGACGAAATGGCGTGCATCGCTGCAATCGTCGACCTGAACCTCGACGCTCGCCTGATGGTTTGGGGGCGCCTCACCGACGAGGATCTCACCGCGGCATTGCGTTGTGATGCCGATATCGTTCATCTCTCGGTTCCCGTTTCGGATATTCATTTGCAACACAAGCTGCGGCAGTCGCGCAGTTGGGTACTGGCGCAGATCGCACGCGTCGTCGGCGAGGCAGCGAAAAACCATCCCAGAATTTCCTTGGGCATGGAAGACGCCTCGCGCGCGGATCCCTCATTTCTCGTAGAAGTGGCTCAATGCGCGCAGCAGCACGGCGCCCAGCGCGTGCGCTTTGCCGACACTGTCGGTATCCTGGACCCCTTTAAGACCTTCTACGCCATTGCAGCGCTACGCGTTGCCGTCGATCTGGAGATCGAAATACACGCGCACGACGACCTCGGGCTCGCCACAGCCAACACACTAGCCGCCCTTGGGGCCGGCGCGACCCATGCGAGCACCACCGTCAACGGGTTGGGTGAGCGCGCCGGCAATGCAGCGCTGGAAGAAGTCGTGATGGGCGCACGGCACCTGCTGCGACGAGAAACTGGCGTCGACACCAGAGCGCTGCCCGACATTTCGTCGTTAGTCGAACAAGCCTCAGGCCGCGCAGTTTCCTTAAACAAGAGCATCATCGGTAGGAACATCTTTACTCACGAGTCGGGCATTCACACCGACGGCCTCGCGAAGCACCCCACGACCTACGAGGGATTCGATCCGGCAGAGCTCGGCCGGCAACGGTCGACGATACTCGGGAAACATTCTGGATCTCAAAGTGTGCGTGAGGCCTACGACGCACTAGGCGTGAGGGTGTCGGAGCGGCTCATCCCGCTCCTGCTTGCGCGCATCCGCTCTTTCGCCACGCAGTACAAGCAGGCGCCGAATGCAAGCGATTTGCGCCGCTTCCTGACCCAAACCCGCAGCACGCGGGTGAAAGTCTCGTGAGTGTGGTTATGGCGGCCGAACTTGTCCAATAGAAGTAACGACATGCAAGAAGTTATCGAACAACTGCGTCACCTGTCGTCGGCCGAGGATTTCCTGCGATTCTTCGACATCGCATTCGACGAGAAAGTGGTGAACGTGAGCCGCCTGCACATCCTCAAGCGCTTCTTTCAGTGTATCGAGCAACAGAAAGAACTGCCGTGTAACAGCGCGACGGCCGTGCTCGCCGTTTACCGATGCTTACTGCAGAAGGCCGACAACGACTTCGTTGTATCCACGCCCGCGAAGCAAAAGGTATTCAAAGTTTTTTGGAAGCGGACGGTCGGCGGCTCGTCTCAGTTGACGACCTGCGCGCGTCGCTGCCGGCACGCGGCGGCGCCTGACCTGGAGTACCTCAATGCATATTGTCGTCTGCATCAAGCAGTTCCCGGATTCCGTGCAGGTCCGGGTTCACCCTGTCACCAACACTATCGTGCGCCAGGGTGCTTCGGCGATACAGTTCTTTACAACATACCCTGATCTCGTCGCTCAAGCGGCCCGCACCATGATTACGGTAAATGGCGTCGACAAAAAGACCAGAAAGCACGAGATCATGGCCAGTCTCCGCAAAAATCGCTCGCTGACCGGGCTGGTCAGCGACGCATACAAATTCGGAGAGCCTTCTGATGAAAACGGTCACTGTCAATATCGAGGAAAAGCTGTTTCAGAACCGCTACCGCGTGGACGTCGGGGCGCCGCACGTCCACATCAAAAGCATTGAAGTCTGCACCAACGACTGTGCCGAAAAAACTGCACGTTCGTGTGCCCGGTCTCCTGTTATCGGAAGGAGAGCAACGGCTCGGTCACGCAGATTACCGACGGCTGCCTGGAATGCGGTAGTTGCCGCATTCTGTGCACGGACCATCACAACCTCGAATGGGTGTATCCGCACGGCGGGCATGGCATCCAGTTCAAGTTCGGGTAGACAAACATATCCATCGTCACATCGGCTTCCGCGCGCCGCAAAAGCGGCCGGACGCCTCACCATATCGGAGTAAATTGTTGAATCTCATTACTGGTATCGAATCGACCGATCTGTTTGGCGGCAACGTCCCCTCCCCCGTGCTACAGTTGATCGAGACAACCCGCGGCGGCAGCAATGACGATGTGGCCGCCGCGTTGTGGACTGCGGTCCTGTCGTATCCGCGCTGCCTGCCATCCTACTATCTGCTGTATAAGTTCCATGCGAACCGGGGTGAACTTGGCGAGGCGCAGGAGGTCGCGACCAAGGCTTTGGCGGCCGCCGCCCGGCAAGCGTCGCTCGACAGCGACTGGTGTGCGGTGCAGCCGGGCGACACCGACTTCACCATTCTTGGTCCGGGCCGCTTCTGGCTCTTCACACTGAAGGCGCTCGCGTTCATCAGCGTGCGGCGCGGTGAGCGCGCCGTTGCACTGAAGCTGATCGCCAAGCTGCGCAGGCTGGACCCGCTCGATTGCATAGGCTTGGACGTCGTTGAAGCCTTGCTCGCACAGTCCGGGTCCCGATAATCGCCGTCGGAAGATCAACTGACAGATCGACAATATGCCCGCGGCATGGCTATGGTAGAACTCCATTGCAGTCCGCTCCGTACCTGACCTTGATGAACAAGGACGCACCGCAGCGCCGCTATGAACTGCGAGAGATGTTCAACGCGCTTCGCTGGATCGTACGCGCGGGTGCACCGTGGCGTTTGTTGCCCAATGACTTTCCACCTTGGGAACTGGTCTACCAGCAGACGCAACGCTGGATTCAGGCCGGCTGTTTCGAGGCCATGGTGAATGACCTGCGTTCGATCATCCGGATCGCCCAGGAGCGTCGTGGTCAACCCAGCGCGGTCATTCTCGATGGGCGGACCCTGCAGTCGACCTGCGAGAGTGGACCTCGCGCCGGTTACGACGGCTACAAACGCAAACGTGGCAGCAAGGTCCACATGGCGGTTGATACCTTGGGGCAATTGCTTGCTGTGCATGTTACGCCGGCCAACGAACAGGAACGTGCGCAGGTCGGAGAACTGGCGCGTCAGGTTCAGCAGGCCACGGGCCAGACGGTCAAGGTGGCGTTCGCCGATCAGGGATATACCGGCGAAGAGCCTGCGCAGGCAGCACTCGACGAAGGAATCGAGCTTCAGGTAATCAAGCTGTCGGAGGCGAAAAAGGGCTTCGTGCTGTTGCCGCGCCGCTGGGTGGTCGAGCGCAGCTTCGGCTGGCTCAACCGCTTCCGCAGGCTGGCCAGAGACTACGAGCGATTGCCCGAAACCTTGGCTGGTTTGCACTTCGTCGTATTCTCCGTGCTTATGCTTGTCCACTTTGCAGCCCTTAACAAAAGTGCCTAACACCCTCTAGACAGCCAGATCTTCATTCTAGCCCGAAGCAATCCGCGAAATCGGCACAATCGCCGCTGAGCTCGGCTGAAAAAAGTGAACGCCAACATTCCGTAAAATTGAGGAATGGAGGTATTGATGAACCGAATCCCCAAGGCTGTGTACACTGTTACGTCGCACTAAATTTGGGTTTCAGCGGAGCTGTTCGTCTCGGTATCAAATAGGATAAGTTGTAGCACGCCGCCTTGAACATCATGAGATATGTCGGACGTGAAGAAGGCCAGTACTGCTCTGTTATCGTGGGAAGTGACGAAGCCCCACACGAACAACAAACCAGACCGGCCTATGCCTCGAATTGTATTCGCGTTTCCTGTTCTTGAACGACATCTCAACGCGGCCGATCGCACGCCACAGGTCTATCGGCCCGTCGCTTGCGGGCACTGCGGCTGCTCGGGCGTGTGGTGTTACGGCCGCTATCACCGCAAGGCTGACCGCAGCGCCGCCGGTGATCTCAATCCGGTTCCCGTTTTGCGCTTTCGCTGTCGAGCCTGCAGCCGTACGTGTTCGCGCCTGCCGCTGTGCATTGCGCCCCACCGCTGGTACAACTGGGCGCTCCAGCAGCAGGTCCTGCTTCTGCTGTTTGCCGGCTGCTCGCAGCGCCCCGTGCCAGCGCGATCTTCGCGCTTGGTCGGCATACGGTACGGCGCTGGTGGCAACGCCTCGGCGAATGCAGTCTCACCTTCGAATTCTATTTGCGTAGCCGTTTCGGCCAACTCGGGCGCTCAGTCGAGATTGCTGAATTCTGGTTGCGCTGTCTGCAGCGCATGCCGCTGTGTGAGGCGATGGCCTGGCTCGATGGCGACGGTGTTTGCGTCCCGTGATCAACGGCTTCTGAACGGGTGCGCGACGGCGTAATTCCTGTCATTCCGGCTATCCACACACTTTGCCCACTCGCGCCGAATTCGGATCGCGGTTCTCATGGTTGCTCCCTTTTAACAATTGGAGTGCGCATGAAGGACATCGACCCGAAGGCCCTGTTTCGCCTATCTGTACTCGGACCACTGGTCAGTCGGGAACGGCTTGATCGTGGCGATTTGCAGAAGATCATCCGGCAACTGGCTCAGCAGGAGTACGCCATTCCGGGTTCCCGCCGACACCACATCGGCGAGAAGACGCTTCAGTCGTGGTATTACGCCTGGAAACAACACGGGCTGGAAGGCTTATGCGGCAAGCCTCGTGTTGATCGCTGGCAATCGAAGCTGCCGCCCGCAGTGCAAGCGGCGATCCTTGCGGCCAAACGCGAGAATCCGCGACGTTCGATCCGCCAGATCCGTCTATTGCTCGAGTCCGCCGGTATCGTGGCGCACGACACGCTCTCGCGCTGCGCCGTTCATCGGCTGTTGCAAGCCAATGGGCTCTCGCGGATCATTGGCTCGGCGAGTTTGCCCGAGGAGAAGCGCAGCTTCGTGGCCGAACACGCCGGCTCCATCTGGTACGGCGATGTTCTGCACGGTCCGCACCTGTCGCTCGGCCGTGGCCGCCGCAAGACTTACCTGGCCTCGTTGATGGACGACGCCTCGCGGCTCATCGCCCATAGCGCGTTCTGTTTCTCTGAGACCGCGATCGACATCGAGGGCGTGCTCAAACAGGCCTTGCTCAAACGCGGCGTACCGAAGATGTTGATCGTCGACAGTGGTGCCGCCTACCGCGCTTCCACGCTGCAAGGCATTTGCGCACGGCTGTCGATCAGGCTGGTTCATTGCAGGCCGTATGCGCCTGAGGGTTATGTGCCGGCCAAATATATGGCGCGGCGAACGGCCAGAAGTATGCAACATATTTTAAATCGTTCGATACTGGTTCGCCCATGTTTTCAAAGGAGGGCAAGCCATGTTGGAAACCCTATTCACTCGCCCTTGTCATCTGGCTCGACACTGCTCAAACCCGTTCGCCGCATCGATAGATCAGTATCTCGAACATTGCCTGGAACAAGGCTATCCACGGTCGTCATTGAAGAAGATCGCCTGGGTCGGCTTCGCCGCGCCGGAGAACCTCATCGGGGTCATCGGCAAGTGGTAGCAATTCGAAGCCGACGGCGGGAGCTTCCCGTGCAATACGCTCCACGATCTTTCGAAAAAATACGACTGCCATGAAATCGGAAAGGATGATCCTGAAGCGGCGATCCGATTTGGCCGGGTTGAAGACGTCCCGGGAAATAACGGAGAGCTGGATGTGCACCAGAGCCTCGCGGATTGGATTGGAGCAGCGAGCCCTTCAGCACGCGGTGTGGGGACAAGTTCCCGGCCCCTCATCGTAAACAGTTCATCGCAGAAATAGGCGCGTAGCCGGGCGACGGCCGCGCTCATGGCCGGCTGGCTCAGGTTGATGCTGCGTGCCGCCGCGGTGAGGTTACGCTCGGTCATCAGAGCATCGAGCGCGACGAGGAGATTTAGATCGAGGCCCTTGAAACGCATGATCCCAACTTATCCATAGTGTGGATGTGTTCCATCAAAACAATCGATTTCACGAATTGTACAGTATGGAGGATAGTGTTCCTGGTACATCCGATTGAGTTTCGTCAACCTGCTGGCGCCTTCGTGGTGCCGGGGTAGCGGATGAAGTGTGCGGTAGAACTGAGCGAAGCCGAGCAAATGACGTTGCAGCAGTCGTCGATCAATCACATGCGTCGGTAGTCTTCTTCGCGGGCCCGCCGCATGCTTGGCAACGATTTGGGATTTCCGCGAGGTTCCAGCACTTCAGCTTTCTGGTCGCGCCATCACTGAAGCGCAACCATCGTCAGTGTGGAAGTCAGCCTGTCACGGAAGATCCTCAATGGCATCCAGTCAATCTATCGACGCTGGAACGCTGGCATCGTGAGTCGGCTGACTTCACATCATTGATTCAATCCCGAACTGTCGCGAAGAATGTTATCTGGAGCCAGAATGACCCACCCTACACCGCCTCCTGAGCCATTTGCAATCCTTGCGATGCCAAGGACGGGCACGCACTATCTGGAGCAGTTGCTAAACAGGCATCCGAACGTATTGAGCAACGGTGAGCTGCTCAATACGTATGATACGAATTGGCCCGATAAGGATCGCCTGCTACGTGGCGACCGTGAGCTCCTCGAGCTTGCCTACCTTCGCTACCCGACGCGGAGCGACAAGACCAATGTGACGCATGTCGGCTGCAAGATCAATGAACCTCAGTTTCGCGCCCGTCCGGGCTTATTTGCTGAGCTGGCTCGTTGGCCACGCCTCAAGGTCATCCTCCTGCCTCGCAGAAACACATTGGAATCGCTTCGATCGCTGGTGCAGGCAAGGCAAACCGGCCAATGGCTGAGGTTCAGTTCTGGCAACGATGCGGCTCTGCCTCCGCGCGTCGGATTGTCAATCGCCGACTGCGAGGCCTACTTCAAGACCGCCGAGGATTTCCACGCTAGGGTCGCGCACTCCTTCGCATCGACCAACCTGCTTGTGATGGAGTACGAGAGCCTTCTTTGCGAATCCGCCGCATGCCTGGCAACGATTTGGGATTTTCTCCAGGTTCCAGCGCCTCAGCTTTCTGGTCGCGTCATCCTTCAGCGCCAGGAAACGCGACCACTGGACCAAACGGTACGGAATTTTCATGAATTGCGGCGCCATTTTGCAGACGGACCCTACGCGAGATTCTTCGGGGCTGGTGAGGTCTGACTGGTATTCGCAGCGGCGAGCGATAGCCTACCTTACTTAGGTGGTACGGGTTCGAGTCTTGCCAATAGGGCCTTCCTCCCACAATCAAGGAGAGAGACATGCTGTGCTTAGGAGTGAGCGGCGGGCTGGACAAAGTTCATGAAAATCCACTCGAACTGCCGAACACATTTCTGCACGATGGCGCTGCGGTGCTTGTCCGGGACGGACGCGTAATAGCGGCCGTCGAAGAGGAGCGCCTCAACCGGATCAAGCACTCTAACAAGTTCCCGAGCAGTTCGATTCAATACTGCCTTGCATCCGCAGGGATTCAGCTCAGCGATATCGACCGCATCGCGTTTTACGCTACCGAGGCCTATTGCAACGTCATGCTCGAACGCCTGTTCCTGTCCCAGCCGAACATCTCCATTCCGGTGGATGCCAAGCTGTTTCTGCGTAAGTTACTAATGCAGGAGTTCGGTACCGAAGTCGATCCTTCGCGAGTCTCATTCGTGAGTCACCATCTGGCGCATGCCGTGAGCGCGTTTGCGATGTCTGGATTCGAGCAAAGTCTGATCCTCGCGGTCGATGGCGGTGGTGATTTCCTCTCGGGGCTTTTGGCGCTCGGGTCCGGAACAGAAATTACGCAACTCGCGACTTTCGCAGAGCATAATTCTCTAGGGCTGTTCTATCTCGAAACAATCCGGTATCTCGGTTACGGCTTGTTCGACGAATACAAGGTCATGGGGCTTGCACCTTATGGGGACCCCGCTCCCTATCGCGGGCTCTTCGAGCAATTCTATCAACTCTCCGCCGACGGTGAGTACCGCGTCTACCTGGACCGCATCGGTCCGACGTTGCTCCGCAGCATCCAGGTCCGGCGAAAGGGAATGCCATTCACACAGCAGCATCGAGATGTGGCTGCTTCATTGCAGGAAGCGCTGGAGCGGATCGTGTTTCACATTCTCCGCCATCATCGCGAGGTCACCGGTATGAAGCGGCTGTGTATAGCCGGAGGAGTAGCTCATAACTGCACCATGAACGGTAAGCTGCTGTATTCGGGACTTTTCGAAGACATCTTTGTGCAGCCCGCAGCGCACGACGCCGGTTGCGCATTAGGCGCCGCCCTTATGATGTCAAACGACTTCGGTCAGCCCGCGCCGCGTGAGCGATTGCAGGAGGTCTATTGGGGGCCCGATCTTGGGAGCGATCTAGTCGTGGAGCAAGAATTGAATGCGTGGGCCGGACACCTCGACGTTGAACGCAGTGATGACGTGGCAGGCAGAGCAGCCGACTGGATGGCAAATGGCGCCGTGATCGGCTGGGTGCAGGGTCGTTCGGAGTTCGGGCCACGCGCGCTTGGCAACCGCAGCATTCTTGCCGATCCCAGGCCGACCGCAAACAAGGACCGGATCAACGCCATGGTCAAGAAGCGCGAGGGTTACCGACCGTTCGCGCCATCAGTGCTGGAGGATGATGCGCACGAATTTTTTGACCTCCCAGAGGGTACCCGCGAATTCCCTTTTATGAATTTTGTAGTTCGCGTGCGCGACTCCAAGCGTGCCTTGCTCGGCGCCATCACGCACATTGACGGTACAGCGCGGCTGCAAACAGTATCGCGGAAAACCAATCCCGCCTACTGGGAGGTTATTAATGCGTTCAAGAAGCGGACAGGAATCCCAATTCTGCTCAACACTTCCTTTAATAACAACGCTGAGCCAATCGTAGATTCGGTTGCAGACGCGATTGCCACATATCTGACGACAGAGCTGGATGGACTTGTGGTCGGGCCGTTCCTCGTCAAAAAACGGCCCGCAACGCAGGAACATTGGACTGCGCTCGCGGTTTCACTGCCGCCCTATGCATCGCTCTATCGAATCCGCGCTCACACAGCGCGGGATCGTCAGGAGACGGTATGCGAAATTCGCACCGGCGGCTCCATCTGTGACAGTGTGCGCATTTCACATGAGTTGTTCGATATGCTAATGCAGATCGAAGGCGAAGCCGTGCTCGGACATCTTCTCGATACAATTACGCTTGAGCAGACGCGACGTGAAACCCTCGTCAAGGAACTGCGCGGATTGTGGGAACAGCGTCGGGTTCGACTGCATCCCTCACGGGCGTTGTCACGGTAACGACGCCCTTCCAATGAGTGGCTGAAGGTCTGAAGCTGCGTAACAGCCCTCGCGAGCTATTTTTTCTGGAAGTTAAACAATAGCGTTTGGTCGCCGTGCAGTTCTCGTAGCAACACGCCTGTTTTCAACGGAGCACCAGTCCCGGCCCAAGGTCCGGATACTTGCAGCGGCGAACCATAAAGGTATGGCGGAATTGACACATCAAACGAACTTCGAATTGCTGCGCCGGGAATTGGACACAGACGATCCATGGCGGCTCGACAACAATCCGTTTGAGCACGAGCGCCACAGGCAAATGCTTCGGATGGCACTTTCGCAGGGATCTGTCACAAATGCGCTCGAAGTCGGATGCGCCGGCGGAGCCTTTACGGAAAAATTGGCACCGCACTGCCAACGGCTCACCGTGATCGATATTGTGCCACGCGCAATTGCTAGGACACGCGAACGGATGATGGACCCACCACACATCAATTGGATCGTCTCCGATGTCCAGCATTTTTCGACTGAGCAACAGTTCGATCTGATCGTGGTGGCGGAGGTTCTCTATTACCTCGACGGCAGCGTCGAGGTGCGCGCCGCTGTCCGCAATTTAGCACGGATGCTTGCGCCCGGTGGACAGCTGGTTTTCGGATCGGCACGTGACGCCAATTGCCGGCGATGGGGCCACGTTGCCGGAGCCGAGACGGTCATAGCCATCCTGGAAGAAGAGCTGGTTGAGATCGATCGTTTGAGCTGCGTCGGTCAGTCGTTGAATGAAGACTGTCTGCTCGCCTGCTTTCGCAACGGGACTTCTCCTTCGTGTGGACCAACTTACCAGCGTTAGGCAGGGAGATATTATGCGCATCTGTGGGATCAAACTGACACACGACGGAGCGATCGCCCTTGTCGAGGATGGAAAACTCGTTTTTTTGCGTGGAGCAGGAAAAGCGAGACAACAATCCGCGGTATCAGGCGATCGACGACCTCGACGCGATCACGATCGCATTGTCCGAGCATGGTTTCCGTGCGCACGATATCGACCAGTTTGTCATCGACGGCTGGGACGGGGTAGTCGAGTCGCAGTTTCGGGTCCTCAGTGGGTCGCTTCCCGTCAGCCTAAAAGGGGCCCCTTATGCCGAACGCCGAGCCGATGATCTGCTCGCTTCGCTCGACGGCTCCGGACTGCTTGTCGGCGGCCACTCCTTTCCTTATAAAAGCTATCCTCACGTGTCAGGCCATGTGGCCTCCGCGTACTGCACCAGTCCCTTTGCCCAAAGCGGGCAACCTGCATTCTGTTTGGTGTGGGATGGTGGCATCGTCCCACGGCTCTATCATGTAGAACGCCACCACGCCCGCCATGTTGACTGCCTGTTCCCCATGATAGGTCACATCTACGCCGCGGCGGGTCATCACTTTGGTCCTTATAAGAAGCCGGGCGGCGCCCGGTGGGATCTGGGTGTGGCCGGCAAGCTGATGGCTTACATCGCGCTGGGCTCCGTTGACGAAGATATCGTTGAGGTATTTCGCGGGCTTTATCAGGCACGCTTTGCTGGCGACGCGGAGTGTGCGCAAGCTTATCGCGAGAACATCCACAGCGCGGACGCGTCACTAGCGGCTGTAGGAGAGTTCTTCGAAGCTAGCGCGCTGCGACTGGAAGCCAGGCCATCCGAAGACGTACTCGCCTCGTTCCATGTATTCCTCGAACGTCTTCTCGTTCATGAAATGGGTATCGCGCTGCAGCGCCATTCGATTCCGGGGCCGAGAAATTTGTGCATCGCTGGCGGATGCGGGCTCAATATCAAATGGAACAGCGCCCTGCGCGCGAGCGGTTTGTTCGACGCAATCTGGGTACCGCCGTTTCCCAACGATAGCGGGTCGGCGATCGGCGCCGCTTGTTGCGCGCTGGCAGCTGAGAAGGGCTTCGTGCCGCTGGAGTGGTCGGTATATAGCGGACCGGTCTTAAAAGGTTGCCAAGTACCGCCCGGATGGACGGCGTCTACTTGCTCCATTGCAGAACTCGCCAGCATACTCGCCAGTAGCAAGCCCGTCGTTTTCCTTGCCGGCCGGGCCGAGCTCGGACCACGAGCATTGGGGGGCAGAAGCATTCTGGCCGCCGCGACTTTGCCCACAATGAAGGATCATCTCAACGACATCAAGTTTCGAGAGCACTTCCGTCCCGTGGCGCCAATTTGCCTTGAGGATCGTGCGCCGACCATTTTTAGTCCGGGGAGCCCTGATTCCTATATGTTGTTCGATCATCAGACGCGCGCGGAATGGCGAGAAAAAATCCCTGCCGTCGTGCATCTTGACGGATCTGCCCGATTGCAGACCATTTCAAGAACTTCCGAGCATCCGGTGGCGCAACTTCTGGTCGAATACGAAAAGCTGACGGGTATTCCGTTGCTCTGCAACACGAGCGCCAACTATCACGGACGAGGTTTCTTCCCGGACGCTGCTTCAGCCTGTGCGTGGGGACGCGTCGAACGTGTGTGGTGCGATGGTTTGTTACTGACCAGGACTGGTCTGTCGCCGTCAGTCGACGAAACACTTTTCGCTACGTCGCCGTTCGAAGATTGCTGACGTTGCAGCTCAGTGGTCAGTACGATGCGGTCAATTGTCCCGGCAGCTCGCTTTATCGCTAAGGTCCGAAGACGATCAGCAGGCCGCCCCTGGCTCGATTTTCGCAAGCACTTATCCCGGGCGGAGGTTGCTCATCGACCCACGGAAGCTCGATGCCATCCTCGGAAATTTTCAAGGTAGTTGTTGCCTCAACGTTTAGAGTTCAGACGGTCTTTCGCTCCTGCTTATCGCGCTGCGGAGTGCCTGGCAGGTTGTGAGTTCGATCCGGGTTCAGATGCACAGTACTTATGCGCTGCCACTTGCGCGTGCGGCCTGTCCATCGCAGCGGATTGCGTTGCCGGGCAGTCTCATAGAGCGCCATGCGCCGATCCAGAATGTCCTGATCAAGGTTGGCATGACGCTGCGCCGGCGTCACGAACAGGATCGCGCTGTGACGATGTTCGTCGTTGTACCCGCGCACCAGTGCGCCCACCCAGGTGCGCGCGACGAACAGGTATCGAACGCCTTGAGCGGGTAAGCGGGCCGGTACTTCAGGGGCTTGAACAGCGACTCGGAATAAGGGGTTGTCGTTGCTCACGCCCGGGCGACTCAACGACGGCATGACACCCAGCGCCTGGAGTGTGGCGAGCA
Source organism: Paraburkholderia sp. BL23I1N1 (assembly GCF_003610295.1). Taxonomy (NCBI): domain Bacteria; kingdom Pseudomonadati; phylum Pseudomonadota; class Betaproteobacteria; order Burkholderiales; family Burkholderiaceae; genus Paraburkholderia; species Paraburkholderia sp. BL23I1N1. The sequence continues at coordinate 1,608,779 of NZ_RAPV01000001.1, read as the reverse complement.
TCGCCGTGCCTTTCATCGGGCCGCCGTTATCCGAATGCAGAATCACCCAGTCAGGCTGTATCGCTTCACGCGCGCAGAGGTCCCTGAGAACCTCGCTGGCCAGCGCGCTGCTTTCCTCCGCATAGATCTGTCAACCGACGATCTTGCGTGACTGAATACATCCAGAAACAGGTATAGATAAAAGTACTGCCGACGGATCGTCGTCGGCAAATACGCGATATCCCAGGAATACAACTGGTTCGGCGCGTCGGCGCGAACGGAATGCGGTTTGCTGCGAGCGTGGCCGGCCGTTCGCTGCGCCGGTGGGCGAGTTGTTTCTCGGCCTTCAGTATCCGGTAGAACGTCGATTCGGAGGCGAGATAGCGTTGCTGGTCTGCCAGTCGCGACGCGATCTGGCCTGGCGGCAGATGACCGAATTCGGCCGAGTTCGCGACCACCTGCAACTCGGCGCGTTCGTCGGCAGAAAGCTTGTGACATGCCTCGTGGTGCCGTAACGAGCGCCCGTCCGCCGCGTCAGGTTTGCCGCGTTGCCAGCGCTGAACTGTCCGGGCACTACTAAGCCCCAGCATGTTGCACGCGTGTGCCTGGCGAGCCCCGGCCAGGGTCGCCTCGCTGATCAGGCTGGTCAATGTCTTGCGCTCTTCAGGGCCCGTCATTCGGCCTCGCCCTCGAACAGCGCGCGGTACTTTTTTTGCAGCACCAGTAGCGCTGCAGCTTCAGCCAGCGCCTTCTCCTTGCGGTTCAATTGCGCTGCAGTTGGAGATTGGCCTGCTTCAGATCCCGCACCTCCTGGTGCGCTCTCGCGCCGGCTACCACCGATTCCACCAACGGCGCAGAAGTCCGTTCGCCACTGCGCGAGATGATGCGCAAACAGGCCGCGCTCACGACACCAGCCGTTCAACGATTCGTCGACCAACCCGTGGCTCTCCTGCAAGGCCATCAGCCGTTCCTCCAGCGAACAGTCATCCGGACGCTTTGCATGTCCCGAGCTCGAGCTCCGGTTCGCGGCGGCTGCACCTCCCATCCATTTCGTCAATGTCAAAACATTCACGTTCAATTCGTCCGCTACAGTTCCAACCGTTCGGTTGCCCCCGCAGGACCTTCGAGAGCGCCTGCTCCCTGAACCCGACAGAATACGTCTGTTTCGCCTTCAACTTGCACCTCTGACTCTTCTTGATAAAGAAATTCAGAAGCGACAACTATGACGCCGGGGGATTGTTGCGCACCGGCCCGACAAACAGTAGCCCTCAAGGACCACCTGAGTGAACACTTAACCAAGAAGAGTTGACCTAGATTAAGGGTACACAGGGAGGCAGCGAATAGTATGAAGCAATACGACGGGCGGATATCGACGTCCGTCACGCCAGTTCACCCACAACATTACCGATGCGAACGCTGCAGTGCCTGCGTCAACGGGGGACCAATATGTAGATCTCGGATGACAGCAAGCTCTATACATGAATGCTACTTCAAAGTCCGTGGGAAGGATCTCAGTACACGCGAGCGAGCGACCGTCAAAAGTTGAGACCAGTCATTGAGTCCGCGGAGAGCCCAATAGCGGAATGGGGCAGGAAGAGGCGCCCTTCTCTTGCCTGGATCGTGCCGCCCACCAACAAACCGCACTATCAATATCATGAGCATGCCAAATTACGACCTACCGAAAGACATAGCAAACCATCTGGTTGATCCGCAGTTCTATACCAACCTCAATCGCCTCCATGAAACCTATACTTGGGCGCGTGCAAACAACCCCGTCGGGCGCGCCATGGCGGATGGACATGACCCGTTCTGGGTGGTCACGAAACACGCCGACGTCTCCATGATTTCAAGAGAAAATGCCTTGTTTCACAACGGCGACTATTCTGTCGTCTGCAGGCCAAGAGCGTCGATCGAGCATGTCATTTCCACCACCGGTAGTCCAAACATCGCCCGATCACTCGTGCACGTCGACGGCGACGAGCACAAGAGTCTACGCGCGCTGACGCAGTCGTGGTTCATGCCTACCAGCATTCTCGAGCTTGACGACCGCATTCGATCGCTGGCAAATATAACGATCGCGAAGCTGTTGCATCACAACGGGCAAGTGATCGATTTTGCGAATGACTTTGCATTGCATTTCCCACTGAGCGTGATCATGGATATTCTCGGCGTTCCGCAGGAAGATTCCCTGCGCATGTTGACGTTGACTCAGGAGATGTTCGGAAGCGAGGATGCCGAATACAAGCGCGAAGTGCAGCGCCAAGGCGATGCGAGCAGCGCGATGGGCAAGGCCCTGCTGTCCATTGTGGCCGACTTCAAGGATTATTTTGACCGCCTGACCGAAGACCGCCGGAAGAACCCACGTAACGATATCGCAAGCTTGCTGGCCAACGCGGTGATCAACGGACAGCCTATCGATGAAGCGACCCGTCTTGGCTATTACGTGATCATCGCCGCAGCAGGACATGATACGGTTTCGTCGTCCATATCGGTCGCAATGTGGGCGTTGAGCCGCTTCCCTGAGCTACTGCCGCGACTACAGGCGGATCGTTCGCTGATTCCGCAGTTTATCGACGAAACCCTTCGCTACGCATCGCCGGTGCGTCATTTCATGCGTACGGCGACTGCCGACACCAACGTCCGGGGCCGGACAATCCGCAAGGGCGATTGGCTGATGCTCTGCTATGGCTCGGCAAATCGTGACGAGCAGGTCTTCCCTGAGCCATTCGCATTCAATATCGACCGCAAACCGAACAGGCATCTCGCTTTCGGCGCCGGCGCCCACGTGTGCCTGGGTCAGCATCTCGCGAACATGGAAATGCGCATCTTGTTTGAGGAACTGGTCCCGAGGTTGCGGCTTATCGAGCCGGCGGGCGAAATCGAATTCGTTGCGTCCAGCTTCGTGAGCGGCCCAAAGCATCTTACAGTTCGTTGCGTGGTGCATCCGCGTTGACCCACCGGAGTCTGTAGTTGGAGTGAACCCTTGAGGCTCCGCCTTCACTGCGGAAGTTACCAGGCGGCTACGTACGGGTCCCGGCGTGAAGCCGAATATGAGCTCGGGCTTGACGATGAACCGAGCGTCCTCTTTGCGCACCTCTGCATGCAGCGTGGGTTGTGGCGGCCGCACAGCATGGCGATTTCGGCGAGCAGTACGTTAGCCAGTCGGAGGCAGTGCAGTGTAAGCGGCATTGAGCGCGCGGCTATAGCAATGACAGCGGCATCGCGCGCGTCAATCTAGGCATTGCCATCGAGCAGGTCGGCAATGCGGCGCATAGTGAGGCTGGTAAGGATGCGACTAGGACACCAAGGTCAACAGCAACTGCCACGGACAATGCTTCGATGGTGAGCGTGATCTACGACGAAAAAAAGTTCACCGAACGTCTTCAGTTCGGAGATGAGTGCACAGCTTGGTCTCATCGTCGGGCCGGCGCTTTGTTGTACCAACGCTTTCGGTTTCGGCCGAGGGCTACGGGGTGATGGTGGCCTTTGCCTACGTCAACGCTCATGAATGGATCGACTAAGCGACGTTGTTGGCTTTTCATGCATCGAGGGCTTCGGACGTTGCACGGTTCGGTCTGCAACATCGGCGGCAGGTCTCCGCATTCACGTACCGGATGGCCTACCGATGTTCCGGCTGAACTCCTATTAGCGATCACCTGCCCCACCAAGCCCGGTGCCCCCGGCTCACAACTGCAACTTGGAAAATCATGCCGGGCCTAGATTCCCAATTCTCAATTATCGAGGCGTGAAGAAAATAACGGAGTGCGCATGGCATAGATTTGGCTGTTACTTCATGCAACTCCACTTTCTGTCGGATTTGTTCAATGACCACGATATTGGCTCATCAGAAGCAAAAAGAGATTTGGCTTCCAAATGATAAAATCAGTATGCGCAGTGGTGATGGGAGTGTTTTTTGGATTAGCGTGCTGCGATTCAAACCGTGCGCAGAGTAGCGTCACGCTATATGGAGCATTAGACGTTCTCACTGATATCTCAAATCAGGGCAGAGGAACCTTAACTAAAATGTCGAATGGCGGCACGTTCGGATCGCGGCTTGGCCTTATGGGTAGCCAAGCCTTCGGCGACGGATACAAAGCTATTTTCAGACTTGAGAGTGGTTTCGCGCCTAATACCGGCACCATACAGCAGGGCGGCGCACTTTTCGGCCGGCAAGCGTATGTTGGCTTCGAAGGTTCTGAAGGGACTTTGACTTTTGGTCGCCAATACTCGCCAGAGTTTCTTGCTATGAGTGACAACGACGTTTTTTTAGGAGGCTTAGGAGGGAGCGTCTGGGACGTTGATCGCACTTTGCCTAATGGTACCGTCCAAGCTACGCTCCTTACCGAGGTCATTACGTGCCGCGTTAATAATTCCGTTCTTTACTCATCTCCGAAAATTTATGGATTCTCGGTCGGGTTGATGTACGGTCTCGGCGGTGTTGCGAAATCTACAAGTGGTGGAACAACTTTTAGCGGGGCAATCAACTACACCAATGGCCCCGCAACGTTTCATGCCGGATATGTCTATCAGAGGGACGCATTGGATCGGGGATATTACAAAGCACGGGGTGTCGGCGGTAACTATGGGATTGGGCCGGTAAGAGTGTATCTCGGGTACACTAAAGATGACTATTCAATCATAACTGACGCAGCATCGTTTAATAATTCGTGGCGGTATGCAATTGTCAATCTGGGAGTGAGCTACCAAATTACACGTTCGACCGTTTTAATGGCACAAGTTATAAAATTGATTGACACCTCGAATGGAATTACTCAGTCAAAAAACTCGTACATTGTTGGATTAGGTGTTTTTTATTCTATTTTTAAACAAACCAGTATATATATCGGGTACGCACAAACAAAAAATAAAAATGGGTCCACTTACACGTTGGGGCAAGCCCTATATTACGGGGAACCGGCATACCCCAACACCACGGCACGCGTGCTTAGATTCGGAATGCGAACGACCTTCTAGATTAAAGTTGAAAATCGGTGGCTAATTAGCCCGTCCTGAACAATTCGCTTTGCGACCACCGGCGTTACGGCGATGGGACCGCAGCAGTGCGGCGCTCAAGCAAGGCAGCCAGAATAAAGACACAAAGAAGCCGTAGCTTCCTCAGGATCATCCTCAAGTTGTGGCCGGCGCCGCACAACACCGCGTGCATTGCATCACCCAGCGCGCCTTTGAGCCAGTTTCTGCCGAGCTTCCCGTCAGCCTTCATGTGACCGATGGCTGGCTCGATTGCGCTGCGTCGCCTGATCATCGCGCGTAGTCCGCGTGTGATGCCGCGCCGCAAGCCCGGGTGGTAGATCTTCACGCCGTCGACAGCGACACCCTTGTATCCACGGTCGACGATCGCGACTTCCGGCGTGATGTCGCACAGGATTGTCGCCTGCTCCAGCGCTTCAGCCAGCGTATGACCGTCGTACGGATTGCCCGGCATCGAGCGCATCCCAACTACCAGTCCTTCCTTGTGAGTCGTCGTGATCGACACTTTCACGCCGAATTCGTACGGCTTGCGCGCCTTGCCTTTGGCCAGACACTCCACTTCCGGCGCGTGCAGCGCATAGAGCTTGTTCTTGTCCTTCAGCTTCTGCAACAGGATGCGCTTCGTGCGGCCAATCAGCTCCACCAATGCAGCGCGTTCTGGGTCTGCCACCTGGGCGACCTGTCGCTCCACATCGCGCATCACCCGTCCGACGCGTGAACGCAGCGTGCGCAGTGCTTTCCTCATGCGCTTGTACTGCTTCGCGTGAGCGTAGCGACCAATCTGCAGCCCCAGATACGGCGCCTCGCGGTTGTAGTTCTGCCTCAGCTTCAGGCCGTGCCGTGCCGCCGCCTTCACCAGATGTTCGCGACATCGCTCGAGCAGGCGTGAATCGGTTGGATGGGCAATCGCCTTCTCGTCAGGTAGCAGCAGCGCATTGCTGCGCCGCCGCCCCCTTCTAAGGTAGGGTCGAGAACTGGCGCGCGCACGGTAGGCCCCGGTGGCTTCTCCCTCGCTTTCGCGGTGGGCCTCAATCCGGTTGCCATGGTCACGTTTCCAGCTCCCGCCACGTCAAACGCAGCATGCGGCTTTCCCGCACTCGCTTTCCTGCCTGCTTCACGTCAAGGTTTATGGGACCTATCATGCCGGGGACGCTTTCAGTGCGGCAGCACGACGAACCCGGTAGCCGTTGAACAGCTTCAATTCGTCATATAGCCAGCGCCTACTCCACCTCTTCCAGCCGAAGCCCCGACGATTCCGGGATCGACCCATGTGGCGTCGAATCGTCTTCTCCCCCCAGTCCTTGATGAAGTTGAAGCACTCGCTGGACTGTCCAACAGCGAAGTAATTCACCCAGCCTCGCAGCACCGGGTTGATCAGTCGCACCAACCGCACCAACGGATGTTTCAGGCTGACCTGATCAACTGGGAGCGGCTGGACGCATTGATGAGACGCCGTACTTCACCGCGACTCCTTCGCGAAGTGTCGAGTAGCCCGGAGGAACTTCCCCGCCAGGCCCTCACAGATCCGTACGTGAACCTCTCGATTCATACGGCTCTTGTCATCCAGCCGGAGGCAATACCCCCACCAGTGATACAGCAGATCCGGTGCGCGCGCCGCCAACTGCCTGAGCCACGTCCGAGCCTTGGCACGACTTCGTTTGAATCGACGGTACTTGCGCGCCGCCCATTTCGCCAGAATGTCGTTGAAGTGGCCGATCACACGTTTGAATACGCTCATATAGAACGCCGCGTAATAGTTCCACCATCCGCGCAGGGCTGGATTGACCCGCTCGGCAATGTCTTCAATCCCAGCATCCGTCCAGCGGCCGATGTCCCACATCCGCATTTTCTCGCGAATGCGTTTCGCGGCTTTGCTGCTGAGCGCGGGACTGAAGCTGTTGAAGTAGATGCCGCGCTTGCTCTTGGCCAGCCGGCCACGGAAGGTGTATCCCAGAAAGTCGAAGCTCGTGGAGGGATAGTCCTGCTTGCGATTCCCATCCCGGCAGTACACGATCCTCGTCTTCTCAGGATGCAGTTCCAGGCCACAGGCCTTGAGACGCCCACCGATTGCCTCCTGCAACCGTCTGGCTTCGGCGTCACTTTTACAGTGGACCAATCCATCGTCGGCGTACCGCACGAAGGACGTGTCCGGAAAGTGCCTCGCCATCCAGGTATCAAAGGCATAATGCATGTAGAGATTAAACAGTACCGGGCTGACGACACCACCCTGCGGCGTGCCCTGCGTCCGCGACACCATTTCCTGCCCCCTCATCATTGGTGCCGTCAACCAACGTTCGACGTACAGCTCCACCCATGTGCAACGGGCATGCTGCCGCACCGCTTTCATCATGAGCTCGTGATCGACGTGGTCAAACGCACCTTTGATGTCGAATTCCAGTACCCAGTCGTATTTCCAGCAACGACTCCGGACAGCAGCAATCGCATCCAGCGCCGATCTGGAAGGACGGTAAGCATAGGAATCCGGATGGAAACAGGGCTCTACCTGCGCTTCAAGATAATTGCGTACAACCGCTTGGGCAACTCGGTCTGCCACTGTGGGAATTCCCAACAAGCGCTTGCGGTGCTTGTCATTGCCCTTCGGAATTTCCACGCCACGCACCGGCGGGGGAAAGTAGCTCCCTGAAGACATCCGGCTCCACAGCTTGTACAGATTGCCTCCAAGCCGCTGTTCAAATGCCTCGATGGTTTGCCCGTCCACACCATGCGCGCCATGGTTCGCTTTCACCTGAAGCCATGCTGTCCACACAGACTGCTTCGTTATTGCAAACGGCCTGACTCGACTCATCGGCTCATCCCATTCTCTGGTTGGCCCACAAGTCTTGCCGGATGACGCATTCCCTTCGCTCCACCCCCGTTACGAGGCTTCATCGCTACTACGAAATGCTCCGCCCCTGTATCCCGCATCGGTACTCTCGCCTTCTTCGAGTCTTTCAAATCAAGCTTCTCCCTTCGCACCGGAATGACAGGTTCCTATGTTCCGTTCAATCGCCTGGAGTAACGTCACGCCGTCTATATGCCGGTCGCCACCAAGCCAGTCATCAGGCTCCCGCTTGGTTTATCCCGGGATGCAACGTGGACCTTGGTTTTGACGACGGGTGGGAAAAGCTATCGACACCTCATCGACGGTTCGCTTGCGCTCGTCTCGTTATTCCGTACCTGACGCATTCACTGCGCCTTTTCTTCAACGCTCACCACCATGGCTCTTTACCACAGCAGCTTGAAGTGGTTTGATGCCTTCTCCTGAAAGACGACATCGAGGGGCCTGCCCTCATCGATCAAACAGCTTTCATAGCACACACGTTACGAACTTTTTTCAATAAATCGCGCTCCATTTTTACTTCGGCCAATTCCCGCTTGACCCGCCCCGCCCCGGCTCGGCCTCGACCTCCGTCAGTGGTCTCTGATGCTGCCCAACATTCTCCAGCTTGCCATCCTTTGCAGCACGAACCCAGTTTGCTAATGTCTTCATCGAAATTGACAATCGATACGCGGCTTCGAAGACGCCGAGGCAATCGGCTATTACCAGCTTTACTGCCTCTTCACGAAATTCCTTCGTGTACACAGCCTTGGGGATTCGGTTCATCAATACCTCCATTCCTCAATTTTACGGAATGTTGGCGTCCACTTTTTCAGCCAACCTCACCATCGCACGACGCGATTGATGACGATCGCCGCAAGCGATGACCACGATAGACAGATTCGATGTTCTGAGTCCCGGATGTTATCCGAACCACTGAGCAGCGTGACAACTCTCTCTTTGGACTGCGGGTGATCCGGCGTCTGAATCCGACAACGCCGCGTGGACAATTGACGCACCGCAAGGTTTGCGTATATTCAAAGTGTTCAGCTTCTCAATTCCTCGTATGATTCACTCAGGCGGCCCGAGGTAATGTCAAACCAAGCATAGTGCTGGTCAGAATGCCATTGGGAAGAAAAGCGATCGTCATCTACGGTTTTCGTTTTCCTGCAGCGGGCATCGGCTACGCAGTACGCCGGTACGACCGCCTCAATCTTAGTCCACGGGAATTGCGCTGCACTATATCGGCTGGCCCATTTCCCTCTAACGGCGGAACAACCTTCCTATGGACATGCTAGACGTCATCGGTATTGGTATTGGACCCTTCAATTTAAGCCTCGCGGCGCTCATTCAGCCCACCGGTTTGCGAGCGCTCTTCTTTGAGAAGCGCATAGAATTCTCCTGGCATCCCGGGCTCATGCTGACCCAAAGTCAACTCCAGGTGTCGCCGCTCAAGGATTGTGTGACCTTGGTAAATCCCACAAGCCCATATTCCTTTCTCAACTATCTCTCTGTACATCGACGCCTGTACAGCTTCGTGAATAAAAGTGGAAACAGCACATCGCGAAGTGAGTTCACCCACTATTACCAATGGGTCGCGCAATGCCTGGACACGCTTCGATTTGGCGAGGAGGTGATCGATATCAGGCCTTGCAATAAGGGCTATTGCGTGACCACTACCGCGCGCACATATCATGCGCGCGCGGTAGTGGTCGGGGTCGGCGTCGAACCCAAGGTGCCGGCATGTGCGCGGCAGGTGGTTGGCGAGACGGTCTATCACGTAGACGACTACCTTAACCGGAAACCTTTCAGCGAAGACGAACATGTGCTGGTGGTGGGCGGCGGGCAGAGCGGCGCGGAAGTCGTCGAGCACATGCTGACCGAGTCAGGTCCCGACAAGATCACTTGGGCGACGTCGCGCGCCAATCTGTTTGCGATGGACGACAACGCATTTGTCAATGAAGCATACATGCCCAGTTATAGCCAAAGCTTTCACACGCTGCCGATCCAGCAGCGCAGGGCCATTGTCGAAAGCGAAAAGCTCACCAGCGACGGCATCTCCGCCAGCCTGTGCAACCGGCTCTATGAAGCGTTGTACGAACGCAGCGTCCATGGCACGCTAGCCGACTGCTTTCGTCTGTTGCCTTCGGTGACAATGGACGAGATCACCCGCCGCAGCGGTCGCTGGCACATCGGGTTGACCTCGCGGGTCACGTCGCAGCGCAACGGCATAAGCGCGGACAGAATCATCCTGGCAACCGGTTTTCAGCCGCGCCATTTACCATTCGTTCAGAAGCTGCTCGACGGCGCAAGCCTTGAAGACGGTCTGCCAACGCTCGATCCCGATTACGCCGTGCGCTTCGATGCGCCAATGCCCGGTCCCGTGTATCTGCAAAACCAAAGCCGCGTGCAGCATGGCCTGCAAAGCGTCAATCTTTCGCTGGTCGCGTACAGGAACAGTCGCATCATCAACAGTCTGCTGGGTCTTGCCTTCTATCCGGATGTTCCGGACCGGCAACTGCTCGACAGCCTTGAGGATCAGGAGACTGAAGCAGGATCAATACTGTGCGACGCGGCTCAGGCCTCGCGCCGGCCGGCAGTGGCGTAAGCGGATGACTGACTCCTCCATTTATCTATCGACTGGCAAGCGTGCGATCTCGCACCCCGAGCACTTGCCGGCATCCCTGCAATTACGGGCGTTCATTCCGTTTCTGATCGCGTCACTGGTGATCGCCGCTTCGTACGGGACGAGTTTTCTCCTGCCCGAGTACCTGCAATCCCTAGGCATGAAGAGCGATGTCGCCGGCGCCGTGATTTCGAGCGGCATGGTCTCGACCATGATCTGCTGCTGCGTAGCCGGGCGCATAGCCCAGCGTATCGGTGTCATGCCGACCATCGCCCTGGCCTCGCTCGTCATGGCAGGCAGCATGCTCTGCTTAGCCGCTGCGCCAATAAACATTCGTGCCGTCTATGCAGGCGGTTTGCTGTTGGGCGCTGGGTGGTCCGTGTTCTTCATACTCGCGCCGCTGCAAATCATCCATCATCTGTGCCCCGACGCACGTATCCAGTACCTGACCTTCGTCTCCGGCACGCAAATGGCCGGACTAGGCATGGCGGCGCCTTTGAGCCGCCTGATCGCCCAACATACCGGCTCGATCGCGCTGGCCTACCTTCTGTTCGCTGCGGCATGCGCGGTGGCGGCAGTCTGCGTCAAGATCGCCAGCGAGGCGATGAGGGATGGGTCCTGTTTGCCGATGACGCGCGTGGCCATTACCGCGACCGACACGTTGGCCCTGCTCACGGCACGAACAGCAGTGCCGATCGCAATGATCGCACTGGCAGCCTGTGTCTTCGCCGGGCTGGCGACTTACCAGACACCCTATGCCGTCTCGCGTAACCTCAGGCCAGACCTGTTCTTCCTGACGTTCACGACAACCAGCGTGGCACTGCGCTTGTCGCTCGCGAGAACCATGGGACGTATCAAGCCCGACCGACTGGCGCTCGTATTGTTTTTGCTGACCGGCGCCTCGCTCGTACTGTTCCTGTTGAACCACGGCAGCACGACGCTTTATATCGTCGCTACCGCGCTGTTCGCCACGGGCTACGGACTGAGCTACTCGACCCTGAACGGCATGGCCGCGAACCTCGCCGGAGACCACGGCGTTTCGGTGCCCGTGACTTCGCAAATCTTTACGCTTGCCTATTTCATCGGTCTGTTCGGATGCCCTTTCCTATGTGGCGCCCTGATTCACGTTTTCGGCGCCGATGCAATGCTCGTCGTCCTGCTAGGCGCCGTACTCGCTAATGTGGTGCTACTCGGCGTCATGCGCATGAAGGTGCATTTCGCCGCCTGACTTCTCCTTGAAAACTCCGTTCTTTAACGAGGTGGTTCGTATGCTGAATGAAACGCAAAAATCCAAGTGGCACGAAGATGGATATCTAAAAGTGGAGGGCTTTTTCGATCCGGTCACCCGCGAAAAGATTTCTGCTCTGGTCAACGATGTCTCGCGCTGGGAAATCAGCGAAAACAAATGGATGATGTGGTTCGAGAAGACCGAGGATGACCGCAGGATCGTTTCAAAGATAGAGAACTTTTTGGATTTCAACAACGAACTGCGCGACCTGTTGCTGGCCGACAAGCGCATCCAGACTGCCGTCGAATCGCTTCTCGATGAAGATACCCGCATGCTCAAGGAACTGCTCATCTTCAAGTACCCGGACAGCGGCGGCTATCGTCCGCATCAGGACATCTATCACATCCCGCACAATATTCCTCAACGCATGGTGCATGCCGTGGTCGCCATCGGCATCGACGATTCCGATCCGGACAACGGCGGCCTGTTCTTCAGTCCGGGCAACCATCAGAAAGGTGTGTTTCCGATGGACGCCGGCGGCGTGATTCATCCGGAGGTGGCCGAGACGTTCAAGTGGGAACCCGTGCCCTGGAAGGCCGGCGACATCTTCGTCTTCGACGACTACGCGCCGCACTATTCGCAGCCCAACAAAAGCAATCGTTCGCGCCGTACGCTCTATCTGGTGTTCCAGCGCGCCTCAACTGGTGGCCCCACGCGTACGGAATACAACAAACTGAAGCGTGCCTACAACCCACCCGAAGACAAGGAATCGGATATCCAGGATCTGAAGCCGCCAAATGGCATTTTCTATCGTACCTGATGTAATTCACCGGAGGATGTGCGTGTACACAAAGCAGATTGACCAATCCACGATGCGGCCGGAAAACGGCGTTCTTGTTTGCCGGCTGCTCGAACATCTGCCGGCTGGCCTGACAACAGCGTTCGGCACGTCGATTGTTGAGGTCGTGCCGGCGGGCGCTGTCGATCTGCACTCCCATTCCGAGCATGAACTGTGGATACTCATTTCAGGCAAGGGAGTCTTCGAGGTGAATGGTCAGGCGCGGCCAGTCGCAGATTCAACACTGCTCTATATCGAGCCGAACCAGGAGCACGCGATTCGCAATGCCGATCCGGCGGCGAGCCTGAAATTTCTATCGATATGGTGGGACTAACGTGAACACACGCACTTTTTTCGTTTGCCCCGCACCGCCCTGCCCGAACGGAAAACTGCATCTCGGCCATATTGGCGGGGTCTATCTGCTCACCGATCTTTTCGTTCGCTTTCAACGCATGAGAGGTCACCGCGCCTACCACGTCACAGGTGCGGACGAGCATGGCACCTACACAGTAGTGAAGGCGCGCAAGCTCGGTCGCCCGATTGACCAAGTCGCGCAGTTGCATATTGACGAGATAACGGATTGCTTGCGGGCAATGCACATCGAGCCCGATGTCTTCATCAGAACAACGGACGCTACGCATAAGCAGAACAGTCTGAAGATCTTTCGCGAGCTGGAAGCTGCAGGCTACATTGATGTGCGTAATGGCCATCAACTCTACTGCGAAAACTGTGACGAGTTCGTGGCCGATTCGCTTGCCGTCGGCCTCTGCCCCGCGTGCGATGCGTCCACCGACAGCAACTTGTGCGAAAACTGCGGTTTGGCGCAACAGCACTCGAAGTTGCGAACGCCAGTCCACACGTCGTGCGGCAAACCGCTATCGCTTCGCCCCATCGAACAGGCTGTTTTCGACATTCCTCGCATGGCAGCCATGCTTGACGATGCGATCAAGGGGAGTGAATGGGATCAAACGATCCAGCGTAAAGCGCGTGCATGGTTGCGTGACGAATTGCGGCCACTGCCTATGTCGCGCATTTTCGACCGGGGTGTGACACTTGAAGCACCCGCGAAAATTGCGGGGCAAACATTGATGACGTGGTTCGAAGGGCTTTGGTGTTTCGAGACGGGGATCCGCTTGCAGTGCGCGCGCGACGAGGTCAACTACGACACCGTGATGCGCGACCCCGATACACGCCTCCTGTTTTTCATGGGCCAAGATAACCGCTTCTACTACACCATCGGCGTGGCTGGCAGCCTGCTTGCGCGTGGCTATCCGCTTCCGGCAAATCATTCGATCCAGGACTTCTATAAATTGGAGGGCCAGAAATTCTCGACTAGCCGCGACCATGCACTCTGGGCAGATGAAGTATCCCGGCAGGTCGACCCGAGTGTGTTGCGCTATGCGCTCGCTCGGATTGCCAAGCCGTTCGGCACCAACAATAACGATTTCCAGATCGGCGAACTGATCCGGTCGGCTTCGCACATCCTTGCGTGGGAAAGCGCCCTCCGCCGCGATTCACTGCACTCGGCGAATGTCGATGGAAGCGGTCTTACGCCGGCGCACGACGACATAGTCCAACGTTATATCACCGCGATGGACCAGGTACGCTTCTGGAACGCCCTCGATCTGATTGACGAATACTTCGTCGCGACGGGCTTCGGCACGAGCCCGGAAACGTGGCGGCCGGTGCACGTATCCGTCTTTCTGAGCATGCTCCATCCCGTGATGCCAGTGCTGGCCGAACGCTATGGAAACGTGTTCTTTGGCGAGAATTGGACACCGGCACTCGGCGCAAACGCCACGCTATCGGCTACGCCTCCCAGAGCAACGGCCGAATTTCCGCCGTTCGGAATGCCAATTGCCGACTCGTTCATCCGCCAATATCAATCGCGCTTCCAGCGCGCTGTCGATGCCGCGTAACCAACGATGGAGCCAGTCATGTCGATGCGCAGTCGCACTTCGCTCAGTTATGGGGTATTCGACCACACCTCAGGCAAGGACACAGTCAACTTCGCCTATGGGCTTCCCGATCCTTTGACGTTCGCCCGCCTGCAATGGCCGGACCCGCTTACCGTCGAGACGGGCGTCAGCATCTCCGACCTACCGCAGTACACCGACGCCCATGGCCTTCCCGAACTGCGCGGACAGCTTGGCCAAAGGTACCGGATGGCGCGTGGCAATGTCATTCTGACGAACGGCGCTTCACAAGCCCTGCAACTGCTCGCCGATGCTTTTATCGACCCAGGAGACGTCGTGCTGACCGAAGACCCGTCCTATCTCGGCGCGTTGCGCATTTTCTCTATTGCGGGCGCGACGGTGGTTCAAGTAGGTGCGGATTCCTTGGGTGTCGACCTCGATCTGCTCGAACAAGCATTGCTGCACGCAAAGGGGCGAGCCAAGTTGTACTACACCACTCCGGCGTTCCACAATCCGACTGGACGATACTTTGCACACCGGCATATGGTCGAGGTGGAGGCTCTACTGTCCCGCAACGGCGTGCGGCTGGTGCAGGACCTGGTTTATAGCGAGTTGCCCTACGATGGCGCGTCACCCGAGGTTCTGCAGGCGGGTGGCAACATCATCAATGTGCATAGCTTCTCCAAAATCTCAGGCCCCGGGCTTCGCCTAGGCTGGGTGCTGGCCGAGCCGGAAATTGTCGACCGCCTGGCCCACCTGAAATGCGATGGAGGTGTGAGTCCCATTGTCAGCAAGTAAGCATTGGACCTACACCGTCGCGGATTTTGTTGACGCGCGAGAGGATCGGCTGCTAGCGAACGGGATCGATGTGTGAGGCGGCGGGCAGCAAAGGAGCGACGTTCCAGGGTAACAGTTCGTCGATGCGATTCACTGGGTGATCGGCGATGCGCTCGATGACGTAATGCAGGTAGGCTTCGGGATCAACGCCGTTCATGCGGGCAGATCCGATCAGGCTGTACATCGCGGCTGCACGTTCTCCGCCTGAGTCCGCACCGGCAAATAAAAAGTTCCGTCTTCCGATTGCCACGCCGCGCAATGCGCGCTCGGCAATCAGATGTCAATCTCGGCCTGACCATCACTGCAGTAATAGACCAGCGCAGGCCAGCGATTCAACGAATACTGGATCGCTTTGGTGGTGTCCGATTCGCGGAGAGTGTGAGAAGCGTCGTCTGGAACCACCGTTTCATGTCATCGAGTAGTGCACAGCCTTCTCCTGGCGAACGCGCTGTCGTTCTTCAGGCGGCTTGCCACGAATGTGCTCTTCGATGCGATAGAGTGCGCCGATGCGCTCGAGTGCCTCACTGGTGATCGGTGATGCCCGAACAGCGTGCAGATCATGTAGCTTTCGACGTGCATGCGCCATG
Source organism: Paraburkholderia sp. BL23I1N1 (assembly GCF_003610295.1). Classification (NCBI taxonomy): domain Bacteria; kingdom Pseudomonadati; phylum Pseudomonadota; class Betaproteobacteria; order Burkholderiales; family Burkholderiaceae; genus Paraburkholderia; species Paraburkholderia sp. BL23I1N1. The sequence continues at coordinate 1,592,961 of NZ_RAPV01000001.1, read as the reverse complement.
CACGCTGCTTCGCGAATCTGACCGCCGAGGTAAAGATCTGCATAACCGGCGAACGCATCTGCCTGCAGTACGCCGGTGAAGTTGGCAAGGTGACGTTGTGGATGTTCGCCGCGACGATCTGGCGTATAGGCAAACCAGACGGCTGGCGCTTCGTCCGAACCACTGGGCCGATCATCGCGCACGTACACCCAGAGCCGGCCGGTCTTCGTCCTGCCATTGCCCGGCGCAAGCACCGGCAGCGGGGTGTCGTCGGCGTGAATCTTGGCGCCACCAAGCGCGTGGCGGCGCACCGCGTCGACCAGAGGGTTGAGCAGCCATCTCAGACTGCCCAGCCAGTGGCCCATGGTGCCCGCTTCGATCTCGACGCCGTCGCGCGCGTACATGACGGACTGGCGATAGAACGGGATGTGGTACGCGAACTTCGATGTCGTGATGTGTGCGAGCAAAGCCGGACCCGGCAGGCCACGATCGATCGGCCGGCTCGGCGCTGCGGCCTGCACGATACAGTCGCAGCACGAACAGGCGAATTTGGGGCGACGATGACGGATGACGCGGAAGTGTGCGCGCACGTATTCGAGCTGTTCGGATACGTCTTCGCCCAGCGGGTTGAGTGTGCCACCGCATTCCGGGCAGTTTTCCTCGATGGGTCGATGCACATACTCTTTGCGTTCGAGGTGATCGGGCAGCGGTTTGCGACAGCCCCTCTCGCGGCGTTGTTGCGCCTTCTTCGAATCAGCCTGGGCGGCCGCACCTTCATCGGCCTGCAGGTCCTCAAGTCGCAGCTCAAGCTGTTCGATCTGACGATCGAGTTTCTCTGACTTGCGACCGAACTGCATGCGGCGCAGTTTGGCGAGCATCAGCTTCAGATGTTCGATCTCGATCACGCGGGAGCTGAGCTGGTCCTGCAATTCAACGACCCGCTTCGCGTTTGCATGAGCCGACGCCGCATGCGCGCGCACTAGCGCCTTCAGCGCATCAACGTCGTCGGGCAGGTCGGCATCGGTCAGATCCATGACGACAGTTTACGACTATCTGCTGCACGCGGATCATCGGGTAACAGACGTTTACAAAGCACTGCGCGGTCGTGCCGCGTCGACCGGTTGTCGCCAGTCAAACCCTTCGAGCAGGAGCGAGAGTTGAGCGGTGGTCAACGCCACGACGCCCGCGTCGGCGCGAGGCCATGCAAAGCGCCCCTTCTCAAGACGCTTCGCAAATAAACATAGGCCGCCATCGCTCCAGTACAACGCCTTTAGAAGATCACCACGACGCCCCCTGAAGATAAAAACATGGCCGCCGTATGGATCCTTCTCAAGCACCATCTGTACCTTTGCCGCAAGCGAATTGAAGCCGGAGCGCATGTCAGTGACGCCGGCAGCGATCCAGATCCGTGTGTTTGCAGGCGGCCCGATCATCGCAGAATCCGCTCGAGGACCAGGCGCAATACCGTGGCATCGGGCACGCCTTCTATCCGGACCGAAGTATTGCCGTGTTGAAGCTGAATGCTGCCCTTTGCAGCCTCCCGAGGTGCCGGCGCGTTCGTCGCCTCCGGAGCACGGGCCGCCGGTCGATCGGACTGTACATCGACAACGACAGGCAACATGGTCTCCGCCCGCGCATCTTCGATCAACAGACCCTGAGCGTACAGTTTGCGCCAGGCCCACACCTGATTGGCGTTGATGTTGTTGTCGCGGGCGACCCTTGCGACCGAGGCGCCGGGTTCAAACGTCTGCTCGACGACCGATTGTTTCCATTCCAATGGATACCGTCGGTTCTGGCGCTTGGCAGGTAACTCGACTGTCTGAGGCACTGTGTCCATTCCCGCTGTTTGTGGACAGAGTCGGTCACTCGTGTCCGTCGCAGACGATGATTGCATCTTCTACGCGAGGCGGGGAACGGTACAAATCAGATGCTTACGTCAGCAATATGGCGCTCGCCTTATTGCAGTCGTCGTCTTTGGACGCTCACGTCGAACACCTAAGGACGCACTACCGGAGCAAGCGTGACGCAATGCATAGGCTGTTACAGGCCTGCCGATTCTGCAAACCGGATTACGAGATTCCGAGTGGTGGATTTTCGTTCTGGGTCTCGCTTGCCGAAGGCATCGATTCCGCCGAATTGGTCCGCGAGGTGCGCCGGAAGCACAATGTGAAACTCGTCGAAGGAAAGCACCATGGACCGTGCGGTGCAGCCCGTGTACGCTTAAGGCTACGCTGAAGAAGCCACCGTTTTCGCCAAAAGCTTGTCGCTGAATTTCGGAATGCGAGATCAGCGACCCGACTGGTTCGATTTCCTGGCCCTGAAGGGCCTTGCAAGGGGGTCTCTCGACCCACTTTGACTACTCATGGACGCACCTGTGCCATCAGCCGCGTGCGGCTCATGTAGATGTTGGCCAGCGCGAGTGCAGTAAAGGCGCGCGTGGCGTTCTTCGCGAGGCCGCGATAGCGCACCTTGACGAAGCCCCACAGCCGCTTGACCACCGCAAAGACGTGTTCGACCCGGGCGCGAATCTTCGACTTGTTTGCGGTTTTTCGAGCGCCTGGTTTCATCGACTTCACCACTGCGATTGCGCACACGCTGGTTGGTGAAGTCCTTCGCTTTCGGTGCCTTGCTGGCGATGAGTTCCTTCTGGCTTGCATAGGCACTGTCACCGTACACACGCCGCTCGGCGCCATGCAGCAGGGTCGGCAGCGGATGCTTGTCGTGCACGTTCGCCGCCGTCACTACCGCGCTGTGTGTCAGCCCCGTCTGGCTATCCACACCGATGTGCAGCTTCATGCCGAAGTACCACTGCTGGCCCTTCCTCATCTGATGCATTTCGGGATCTCGCGCCTTGTCCGCATTCTTTGTGGAACTCGGCGCACCGATGATGGTGGCATCCACGATGGTGCCGGTGCCTACCTTCAGTCCGCGCCCTTGCAGTACATCGCCGACCCTCGCGAACAATTGCTCGCCGAGCTTGTTGCGCTCCAGCAGCCGCCGGAACTTCAACAGCGTCGTACCATCAGGAACGCGCTCGCGCCCCAGATCAATCCCGACGAATCGCCGCAATGCGGTGCTATCCAGCAGCGCTTCTTCGCAGGCTTCGTCGGCCAGGTTGAACCAGTGCTGCACAAAGTGCATACGCAGCATGCGCTCCAGACCCACTGGCGGGCGACCGCCTTGACCCTTCGGATAGTACGGCTCGACAACCTCGCACAGCTGCGCCCACGGCACGATCTGCTCCATCGTCTCAAGGAACACATCGCGTTTGGTTGGCCGACGGTACTGTTCAAATCCGGCGCCTTGATCGGCCGCCATCGCAAGGGTCTGTTGTTTCATCCACATCTAACGATTGAACGACCAATGCCGTTGACCTTTTTCAGCGTAGCCTTAAGCTTCAGTTATCTCCAGCCGCGTTTGATCGAGCGCGGCTTGGCTCAGATAGACGATGCGCATGCGAGCCTTCTGACATCGACGCGCTTTAAGCTGCGTGGCTAGAGAATGCCAAGTACTACGGATAGTCGGTGCGAGATGCACAAGCGTAGGCCGAGCGAAGACATCCACTGCGCCGCCCCTACCGCAAACAACTCGACGAACGCTTTTCGGCATGGCACTACGTCACTGATTTCGCCCAGGATCCGTCCGTTATATAGACAGCCCCCCCCTTCGCGCGTGTCTCGGAACCCTCAACGTGAGAACCTCAGTACATTCTGCGTTCGGTTCGGCAATTGATTTACCGCAATAGTCGATTGCTGTGCGTTCTGTACGATCAACGCGTCATCGCTCTGAAGCCGATATCAACATCAAGACCTACCTGATGTAAACGGTATGGAATTCCGACCAAAGTCGAAGCAGGAGAGCAAGTGAAGAAACTTCTGATCGTATCGATCGCCGTCGTGCTGATAGGCTATCTATGCATCAGCGGTATCGCGTACATCCACGACAAGGACTATGCGGAAAGAGCGGCCGTGAGACTGGCCGCGTCCCCACAAGCGTACGGCATCCGTGAAGTGTTAGATCGAAACGCGTGCTATTACTGCCACTCGACGAAAACCATCCTGCCCAACTATGCCGCGCTACCAGGCATTCGTCAGCTAGCCGAGCACGACATACAGACGGGCCTCGCCTACTTCCGCATCGACAGCCTGTACGCGGCGCTCGAGAGTGGCGCACCGGCCCCCGAAGCCGATCTTGCAAAGCTGGAAACCGTTGTGAACGAACGCACAATGCCACCAAATCTGTTTCGCTTCGTACACTGGACCACCGGCTTGAGCGCCTACGATCAACGTGCGCTTCTCGACTGGATCGCGTCCCAGCGACGCAGCGCATATGCGACGCCCGGCGTTGCACCAGAGTTCGCTAACGAGCCGGTACAACCTTTGCCTCATTCCTTGCCGACTGACGCGGGCAAGGTCGCGCTCGGGAAGCAGCTTTTCAACGATGTCAGACTATCGGCGGACAACACGATATCGTGTGCGAGCTGCCACACGCTAGCGATCGGTGGCGTAGATGGAAACAAGGTTTCGTCCGGCGTGGGCGGCCAGTTGGGTGCAATCAACGCACCGACAGTGTTCAACTCGGCACTCAACCGCAAGCAGTTCTGGGACGGTCGCGCCGCCACGCTGCAGGAGCAGGCCGGCGGCCCACCGCTGAATCCGGTCGAAATGGCGTCCACGTCATGGAGTGAGATCATCGATAAGCTGAAACAGGACTCATCGCTGACGCAACAGTTCTTGCGGGTATACCCGGACGGTTGGTCAGGCGAGAACATCACAGACGCGATCGCCGAATATGAGACGACACTGCTAACGCCGAGTCGCTTCGATGCTTACCTGCGCGGCGACATGGATGTGCTGAATGGCGAGGAACTGCGCGGCTACCAGTTATTCAAAGCAAACCATTGCGCGACCTGCCACGTTGGCAAGAATCTGGGCGGACAGTCGTTCGAACGGATGGGCCTTGCGGCTGACTACTTCGCCGCGCGGGGCTACGAACGCACCGACGCAGACAACGGCCGCGCCAACTTTACGAAAGATCCGCTCGATCGTCATGCGTTCAAGACGCCGACGCTGCGCAATGTTGAGTTGACCGCGCCCTATTTCCACGACGGTAGCCGCATCGATCTGCGCGAAGCTGTACGTGACATGGCGACATATCAGGTCGGTAAACAATTGGCCGAATCGGACGTTGACGCAATCGTCGCGTTCCTGAGGACGCTAACGGGTACGCACCAACCCGTCGCGACCCATTGATCCAACCACCGCGGCTGACATTAGGGCGCGACAAAAGCACCTTGCAACGGCCGCGCGCACGCGCTGATCCTCCCCGCAAGGCGCATTGGGGAGAGATGGCGATACCCCTACGGGCCGGTCGGGTGGCCCGACATAGACGTACGACGCGCATGCGCTGATGCAATGAGCACTCGGTCAGTGATTCCGTGGCAAGCGCCGCGATTTTCTCGGTACGTCTCAGCTTGGCGGAATATATGTTCGGAGAATCTTCATGCGTCTTACTGTCCAGCTCGACATGTTCAATCGGGCCCATCCGATGGCATTTGCAATCCTCTGGATCGACAAGGAAAAGCGGCAATGGTCGCGCGAAGGTCATTTTGGACTTGAACTGCCTAAATGGGGCTCGCTGCACGTGGATTGCGGCAATACGCTAGTGTGCGAGCCCAACGACAGGACACCAGTATATGTTCTAGAAGGACTGAATCTAGACTGTTGCTACGGACTCTTCCAAGGTGAAGCCGGACGCGTGCAGTGGTGCACGGAAGGCGACCTCGCTCTGATGTCCGGCCATTGGCGTGTGCAGTGTATCGACAACGAACGGGCGCAGCCGGAACACGGACTGTTCGCTACCGGTGGCGACTCCTAACGCAATCTGGGTTACAGGTTGTGTCGCAGTAAGAGACAGGCGGTAGAATCCGGCTGGTTTTATCGCATCAACGCGGTCAAGTAAAATCCGTCGACCGCAACGCATGACAGGCATGATGGCAAAGACGAAGACGCGGCGCAAGACGCTGCCCACTGGCATTGGCAAGGTACTGAAGCGGCTGCACTACCCGTTGGACGTGATCCTGCTGTGCGTGCGCTGGTACGTGGCGTACTCACTGAGCCTACGTAACCTCGAGGAAATGATGGCCGAGCGGGGTATCGAGGTGGATCATTCGAGCGTGCACCGGTGGGTCATCAAGCTGCTGCCGGTGCTTGAAAAAGCATTCCGCAAACGCAAACGGCCCGTGGGCAAGAGCTGGTGCGTCGATGAGACCTACGTCAAGGTCAAAGGCCAATGGAAATACTTGTACCGTGCCGTCGACAAGACACGTAACACGGTGGATTTCCTGCTGCGCGCCCATCGGGACAAAACCGCGGCGCGCCGCTACTTCGAGAAGGCGATTGAACAGAACGGCGAGCCCGAGACAATCACCATGGACAGGAGCGGCGCCAATCTGGCTGCGCTTGAAGCACTCAATGCCGAGCGTTTAACACCAATCAAGGTTCGTCAAAACAAATACCTGAACAACGTCGTCGAGCAGGATCACCGTGCCATCAAACGCATCATCAAACCGATGCTGGGGTTCAAGGATTTCCGCTGTGCGCGCATCATCCTGTCTGGCATAGAGATCGCACACATGATCCGCAAGGGGCAGATGCGTGTCGATGGCGTCACCTCGACTGCAGCCGAACAATTCTACTCGTTGGCAGCTTAAGCAGTACTACTGATATCACGCTTTTCTCAAGCTGTAATCGTTAGCGCGACAGAACCTCGCATAGCGGACGAACCGCTCGGCCACACCGATCACCATGCGTCGCAGACCGCGGCGTCCGTGCGTGCCCATCACGACCAGGTCCGCGTCACGGCGCTGCACGCAGCGCATCAACGCGCTGGCGATGTTCTCGGCGATGCCTTGCGTCTCTACGATCTCCGTGTCGCCCGCGACATTGAGCTCGCGCATCTGGGCGAGCGCGCCATGTAGCAAGCTCACGCCGACTTGACGCGCAGCGTCCGTCAGTAGATGCGGATCGCACGCGCCCGCGTATGTGAAAGCCGCCGATTGATCCAGCACGTAAACCGCGGTCAACTTGCCGCGCGAGAGCTTTGCGAGCTGGATCGCTTCGGAAAGCGCACATTTCGAGGCTTCGCTGCCGTCCACGGCCACCACGATGTTTGCGTACATGACTGCCTCCTGTTGAAACTTTGAAACAACCGTCGGAAATCAGACGCGCGTGGCGCCGCGCTCGAGCAGCCGTTCGGCCGCATCGAAGGGCGCCTTCACCGCGACATCGGGATCAGGACTCTGCCGGTGCTCGAGCGGGACCAGTTCACCCGTGCGCAGGACCAGATCGAGACGTGCATCGAACATGAGGTGGTTCACCGTCGCGTCCGGCACAGCGTGCCGTATGTCGGTTGCGTCATTCGGCGCATGCCCGCGAATGGCCTCGATCGCAAGATGGCAACCAGAAATGGATTTGCCGAACCGCTCGAGGCGCACCAGTTGTGCTGCTGCGTCAGATTCGATTTGCGCGGATCCTGTAAATCCGAGGTAGACGATCTGCATATCGATTCCCCATACTGCCTCCGCGCGTGCTGTTCTACCCATCGGCCGTTCCGGCGGCCAAAGCCGCGTACGTCAGCGAGCCGATGAAGAAATCATCGGCGCTATTCGTGGCTTCCGATTGACTTGCATCAATGGCGTGGCAGTGCTGCGCAGCCTGCGCTGGCAGGTTGATTGAGCGCGGGCGCGGGACATGGCACCCGAGCGAACCGGCGTGTGCTATTTTTCGGAGCCCGTGCCGACACAACCTTCCCCATGCGCAACGCGGATATAGAGACGCCCCTCGCCCTCCCCGCACATAGCTCGCCGTGGACGCTCTTTTGCATCTTTCTGAGGGTCGGCCTGACTTAGGGCAATGCTGATCAAGTCCACCATTCATGACTGTCATGCGTTATAGCGTGGACATGCAACGGTAAAAGCAAAAACAATGAAGCAACTGACACTGGCGATGGCCGTCGATCAATGCTCGGGATTCGGAGCACAGCGCAAACCTACGCGACGCGAGGTGTTTCTCGATGAAATGAACCGGCTCGTGCCGTGGGCGGAACTGTGCGGGGTCGTCGAGCCGTATTACCCGAAACGCGGCAACGGTCGCCCGCCTATCGCACTGGAGCGCATGTTGCGGATTCATTTTGTGCAGCACTGGTTCAATCTCGCCGACCTTGCGTGCGAAGAGGCGCTGTACGACAGCCTCAGCCTGCGTCGTTTTGTGGGCATTGACCTGGGCAGCGAAACCGTTCCAGACGCGACGACGCTGCTCAAGTTCCGGCACCTGCTTGAAGAGCACAAGCTGGGCGAGCGAATCTTCGCCGAGGTGGGTCGCGTTTTGCAGGCGCGCGGGGCAAAGCTCAAGAGCGGCACGATCGTGGACGCTACGCTGATCGGCACCCCCTCTTCGACCAAGAACAGGGAGAAAGCGCGGGACCCCGAAATGCACCAGACGCGCAAAGGACAGCAGTGGTATTTCGGCATGAAGTTGCATATCGGCGTGGATAGCCAGAGCGGGCTGGCGCATAGCGCGGTCGTCACGGCGGCCAACGTGCACGACAAGCATCCGCTGCCACAGCTTCTGCATGGGGAGGAACAGCGGGTCTATGGCGACAGCGCGTATGCGAGCCAGAAAGCGCTGATCCATGGCAAGGCCCCGAAGGCTCGCGACTTCACGAATCAGCGCACGCGCCGCAAGGACAGCGTCGATGAAGTGGCGCGTCGCAAGAACCGCAACAAGTCGAAGATTCGCGCCCGTGTCGAACATGTGTTCGCCGTGGTCAAACGGTTGTGGGGCTTCACGAAGGTACGCTATCGCGGTCTGGCGAAGAATGCCAATCGCGCCTTCGTTTCGCTCGCGCTGGCGAACCTCTACCTGTCGCGAGGTCGATTTACGGCACAGGTGCGCCCGTAATGGGCGACACACGGGCGAAAAGCCCGCGCAAAGCGCCTGCGGCGCGACAAAACGAACCGGAATGACCATCTTCATTCGTGATTCGGAAAGTTTACGCATGTGCCATCTCAATCAGCCGCGTTTACACGGCTTGATCAGCATTGCCTTAGTTCGGCGGTCCGGCGGCTCACCTTGGCTACTTTCGCGACGAATTCGTCAGACGCCGCCGCTGGCGCGATGAACACACGTACAGCGATATGGTTGCGCTGTGCCAGATTCTGCCAGTGCCCGGCAGCAGCCAGGTCGGCATCGCAATCGGGCGTCTGCGTGGCGGCGCTGCCGGTGCGGTAACTGCGTGGCTCGACTTTACGCTGCCGTCGGTGTTGTTACTCGTGGCTTTTGCATACGGCTTCACGCATCTGTCGGATACAACTTCGCTTCATCTGCTGCGGGGGCTGAAGATCGCGGCGGTCGCGGTGGTCGTCCAGGCAGTCTGGTCGATGGGACGCATGCTCTGCCCTGACCGCGCACGCGCGACGATCGCGGCGGCCTCGGCCATCACAGTAATCCTGCTCGGTGCGGCCTACGGTCAGACTGCGTCGATCGTCGCCGCGGGGATTGCCGGCGCCGCATTTCTGAAGTCGTCGACCGAAGTGCCGCGCGCGCCGCTCGGCATGCCCGGGTCCAAAGCCGGCGCGCTCGCTTGTCTCGCGGCCTTCGCACTGCTGCTGTTCGGACTGCCCACGGTAGCGGCCTATCTCCACAGTTATCCGCTCGATCTGTTTTCGGCGTTCTACCGGGTCGGATCTCTTGTGTTTGGCGGCGGCCACGCTGTGTTGCCGCTGCTGGAAGCGGTCGTCGTGCCGCGCGGTTGGGTTCCCGCGAACACCTTCATGGCAGGCTACGGCGCGGCGCAGACGGTCCCGGGTCCGCTTTTTTTGTCGCCGTGTTTCTCGGCGCCGCCAGCACGGGTCAGCCGTGCAGGGTACGGCCGGCTCACTGATCGCTACCGTGGCGATCTTTCTGCCTTCATTCCTGCTGGTCGGCGCGGCGCTGCCTCTATGGGGCGAGTTGCGCGCGTTCGCGCCAATGCGCGGCGCCATGGCAGGCATCAACGCCGCTGTGGTCGGCATTCTACTCGCCGCGCTGTACGACCCCGTGTGGACCAGCGCAGTGCATACCGGGCGCGATTTCGCGCTGGTCGTCGCGGCCCTGGTCCTGCTCGGCTGGTGGCGAGTGCCGTCGTGGGCGGTCGTGCTGATAACAGCCGCGCTCGCGTGGTGGGTCGTATAAAGGCAATACCCCTTTTTTGCCAGGCATGCGTGTGGATCACTTGCACTGCATTGGCGAGCCCCGTCGCGCTCTGTTGATCCAACTCAACGAGCCTTCCCGCTGCGCGGGTATGGTCCAAGCAATACATCCAAGGCCATCACCCTACGGGGAGCACGACATGAATAATTCCGAATACTCTGGCATGCATCCTGTCGCGGGTCAGGGCCGCGATAAAGCGATCGCATCCGGCCATTTCTATCTCGTCGGCGGCGGTATCGCTTCGCTGGCGGCCGCGGCGTTTTTGATTCGCGACGCCGACGTACCCGGCTGCCGCATCATGATCCTCGAAGCGCTCGACAAACCGGGCGGCAGCCTCGACGGCGCCGGCACGCCACAGGGAGGCTACGTCGTGCGCGGCGGCCGCATGCTCGAGAGCAAGTATCTGTGCACCTACGATCTGTTCGATTCAATTCCCACGCTTGACGGCCGCATCAGCGTCACGAAGGAAATCTTCGACTGGAACGAGACGAGCCGCACTTGCTCGAAGGCTCGGCTCATACGCAACGGCCAGCGCGAAGACGCGCCCCCTTACTGGCTCGCCGAAACGCACCTGCTCACACTCGGCCGTCTTTCGCTCGAACCGGAAGCCCAGCTCGGCGGCAGCCGGATTTCCGACCACTTCGAGCCGGACTTTTTCGAAACCAATTTCTGGTATATGTGGTGCACGACGTTCGCCTTCCAGCCTTGGCATAGCGCCGCCGAATTCCGGCGTTATCTGCTGCGTTTCGCGCATATGACGTCGGGCTTCAACCAGTTGCACGGCATCATGCGCACGGTCTACAATCAGTATGATTCGATGGTGCGGCCGCTGCGCAAATGGCTCGATGACCACGGGGTGAGATTTCGCACCAACACGCGGGTCATCGATCTGCGCTATGACGAAAGCGGTGAACTGAATCGGGTGGCAGGCATCGTCTGCGAACATGAAAGCCGTCGCGTCGAGATTCCAGTCGGTGCGGCGGACAAGGTCATCGTCACGCTCGGGTCAATGACGGCAGGGTCGAGCCTCGGCGGCACGAACCGCCCTGCCGTGTTCAATCATAACGACAGCAGCGGCGCGTGGGCGCTCTGGAAAACCATCGCAGCAGGACGAGCCGAATTCGGCCATCCATCCGTTTTCGCCGACCATGTCGAAGAATCCAAATGGCTGTCTTTTACAGCGACGTTGCATGATCCGACGCTGTTCCGCCTGATCCGTGATCTGACGGGCAACGTGCCCGGCGAAGGTGGCCTGATTACCTTTCCCCAATCGAACTGGCTCGTCTCGATCGTGCTGCCGCACCAGCCGCATTTCCTGGGGCAGCCGAAAGGTGTCGAGGTGTTCTGGGGTTGCGGGCTTTTCGTCGACCGGCCGGGCAATTTCATCGCCAAGCCGATGGCCGGATGCACGGGCCGCGAAATCATGACGGAACTTCTCGGTCATCTGAACGTTCAGGCGGAAGCCCCGAATATTCTCGACGACGCGATCTGCATTCCGTGCCTGATGCCCTTCATCACCAGCCCGTTCCTGCGGCGCAAGCGCGGCGACCGGCCGCAAGTGATGCCCGAAGGCTGGGCAAACCTCGCGTTCGTCGGACAGTTTTGCGAGTTGCCGAACGACGTCGTGTTCACCGTCGAATATTCGGTTCGCTCGGCGCAGACAGCTGTGTACACGCTGCAGAACCGCTCCGGCAGTGTACAAAGGCCAGCACGATCCGCGCGTGGTGTATAGCGCGGCCTCCGCGTTGCACAGGCACTAACCGGCAATGCTGGTTTTGCGCCGTGTGCGGCCGCCCTCACACGCCGTGCGGCACGCGCATGTTCAGGAGAGCGCCGTGGAACTCGAGGCAACACAGCGAAAACGCCCGGGCGCGCTACTCGCACGACTCAAGGAACACTCGCTCGCGCGCATCGGCCTCGGCCTCATCACGGGCGTCGCCGACGACGATCCAGGCGGCATCGCCACATATTCGCAGGCCGGTGCGCAATTCGGTCTGAGCATGCTGTGGACGATGCCGTTCGCGTTTCCGTTAATGGCGGCCGTCCAGGCGAGGTGCGCCAGTCTGGGCCGCGTGACCGGCAAGGGCCTGGCCGCCAACATCAAGGAGGCGTTTCCGGGTTCTGTCGCGCTAACGATTACGGCTTGAGAAAAGCGTGATATCAGTAGTACTGCTTAAGCTGCCAACGAGTAGAATTGTTCGGCTGCAGTCGAGGTGACGCCATCGACACGCATCTGCCCCTTGCGGATCATGTGTGCGATCTCTATGCCAGACAGGATGATGCGCGCACAGCGGAAATCCTTGAACCCCAGCATCGGTTTGATGATGCGTTTGATGGCACGGTGATCCTGCTCGACGACGTTGTTCAGGTATTTGTTTTGACGAACCTTGATTGGTGTTAAACGCTCGGCATTGAGTGCTTCAAGCGCAGCCAGATTGGCGCCGCTCCTGTCCATGGTGATTGTCTCGGGCTCGCCGTTCTGTTCAATCGCCTTCTCGAAGTAGCGGCGCGCCGCGGTTTTGTCCCGATGGGCGCGCAGCAGGAAATCCACCGTGTTACGTGTCTTGTCGACGGCACGGCACAAGGGCTTCCCCGTTGAGCGCAAGCTCAATCGAGGTTCGCGTTAATACATGCTGCAATGCCACGTCGGCGCGCGTGAGAGGGTGAAGGACTGCTGTACTACAACCGGTCATGTTGGGCCGCTGGCCCGGACCCTGATGAAAGACGCGCGCAAGGACCTCATTCGTTGGGCGGGATAGAAATCCCCGTTTCTCTGACAGGTATGCCTTGCGCGGGGTCCAACCCGCTTCACATCACCGCTGGCAGTGCAAAGTGATCGTTTATCCGCTCATGATGACTATCGTTGGTCGTCGGTGTTTGGTCAGGCGCGACGACTTCACGCTGCGGCCGGTTCGTGCTTGAAATCCTCGCCGTAATTTAGCATTGCCCAAGCCGTTCTCGCATCCTTGGCCGCAATCGCGACTGCCGCACGCCAGTAGCCGCGGCGTTCCACCAGGCTGCGTACCCAGCGGCTGAACCGGTCCTGCTTCTCGCCGAGACTGGCGATCACGGCGCGCGCCCCGAGCACCAGCAGGCTGCGCAGGTAGGCGTCGCCTGCCTTCGTGATGCTGCCCAGCCGCGCCTTGCCGCCGCTGCGTGCTGGCCGGGCGTCAGGCCAAGCCATGCAGCCACCTGGCGACCGTTCCTGAAATCATGTCCGGCACCGATGCTCGCAAGCAATGCGCTTGCGGTGGTCGGACCGATGCCGCGCAGTAGCATGAGTCGCTTGCTGCGTTCGCCCTCACGCGCGATCTCCCTGATCGCGCGGTCGTATTCGGCCAACCGGTCCTCAATGAGGTAGCCTGATTTTTTAAGACACTCCTTTTTGATAAACTTTATCAATGGGAGCACAGATGACGAAACCAAGAACATACACACCAGAGCTTCGTGAAGAAGCTGTAAAGCTTGTGCTTGCACAGGGCCTGACGCTGGATGAAGCGGCGAAGCGAATTGCCATTCCGATGGGGACTTTGGCCACGTGGGTCAAAGCAGCCAAGCTTGGCAATGGCGCCGTGACGGCGCCAGGCAGTCGTACGGTTGCCGAATTAGAAGCCGAGGTAGCCAGACTACGTAGGGAACTGGCGGAGACCAAGATGGAGCGAGATATCGTAAAAAAAGCGGCAGCGTATTTTGCGCAGGAGTCGCTGCCAAATACGCGGTCATGAATACGATGCGACTCGATTATCCGATTGCTGTCCTGTGCCGTGCCTTTAAGGTTTCGCGCAGCGGCTTCTATGCCTGGTCTAAAGGTAAGCTGTCTCCACGTGCGCAGGTTGATGAACGCCTGAAAGTCGCCATCAAGGCTGTGCACAAGCAGAGCCGCGAGACCTATGGCACGCGACGCGTGCAGCCTGAGCTTGAGGCACAAGGCTTTATAGCCGGCCGCGACCGCATCGCTCGCCGGCGCCGAGAGCTCAATCTGCGGTGTAAGCAGAAGCGCAAATTCAAAGCGACGACGAATTCGAATCACAACTTGCCTGTCGCCGACAATCTGCTGAACCAGACGTTCGCGCCAACGCGGCCAAACGAAGCCTGGGTGACAGACATCACCTATTGTGCCACCGACGAGGGATGGCTCTACGTCGCCGGCATTAAGGACGTCTTCACCTGTGAGTTGGTTGGATACGCCATGAGTGAGCGCATGACGCAAGGACTCACGGCGCAAGCTCTGTGGCGTGCTGTGCGCAACAAACGCCCCGAGAAAGGCCTGATTCATCATTCGGACGTGGGAGCCACAACCATCACTGTAACGTCGAACCCCAGCGTTGTATTTACGCAAAAAATGGCACGAATTTAAAGCCCGCCGCAAATGAGTACATCAATGAGTACGCTACGAAGGAAGAACAACAAAAAATCCTTTAAACTCAATATGCTATAAGACGAACATGAGTCCTCTCCTGAGCACCGAACTGCTGCTCAGTGAGGTATAGAGGAGTCGAAATTAATTGATCGAGCAGTTGGACGTGCAGCGCTTTTAGTCCGTTGCCGTCCATTATTGGAAAGAAATAATCCAGGTGCAGACGAGTACGTTTTCGAGTACATGGAAAGTTCGAGTTCGAGAAATGTACTCGCCTGCACTCCTGCCTGTCATTAGCCGACCGACACTCTCTCTGCTCGGTTCTGACAGATACACCGTCTCCAAGCCTCGACACTGTGTGGCGTCTATGCGGTCAGAGTCAAGCCGCGCTCGGCAGGCTGTACCGGACCGGCGCTATGCGTCGCGGGATCCTTTGCTATCCAGCCGTCAAGCATATCCGCCCACGCCTGCAACATTGAGCGCCTCTGCTCGGCATATTCAGCCTTGTTGTAGACGGCTCGCACCCCGCGCTGCTCGTGCGCCAGACACTTTTCTATCCAGTCGCTGTTGAACCCGGCTTCATGTAACTGCGTGCTGGCCGTTCTCCGCAGGTCATGCACCGAGAAGGATTCGAAGTCCTCTGCCCCGCTCTCGCGGACAATCTTGACGGCAGCGTCGATCACGCGATTCAGGGTGGCGGCACTTATCGGCAGTTCCGTTTCGTAACGACCGGGATGCAGGTATGAGCTTGCGCCGAAACACGTCTTGAAGGTGACCAGAATATCGAGGGCTTGCTGGCTCAGATAAACGTTGTGCGCGCGCCCGGCCTTCATACGATCTTTTGGAATTGTCCAGACCGCCGCATTGAAATCCACTTCATCCCACGTGGCTAGGATGAATTCCGACTTGCGCACCATTGTCAGCAGCATGAACCTGACCGCCAGACGCAGCGTAGGCAGCGTGGGCGTGCGCTCAAGGGCCTTGAAAAACACATGAATTTCGGCTGGCGTCAGTGCCCGGTCGCGCGGTTTGAAGGTGGCGATTGCGGAAGGCCGGATATCTTCTGCCGGATTGGCTACTTTTAGCCCCCTCGCCTGCACAAAACGGTATACCTGCAGCACGATTTCGCGCGCCTGAACAGCGGGGGCGGCAGCCCCCCGTTCCTTGATCTTTTCGCACCTGGCCATGAGGCGTACCGGAGTAATTTCCTCGAGCTTCAGCCGCCCGAAGTCCGCCGCCAGGTTCCGGTCATAGACGGACCGCCGCATTGTGCGGGTCGATTCCGCGAGGCTCGCTTCGGCAAAGTACTTCTCGGCCCACTTGCCGAACGTTAGCGCCTCGGCCGCTTCCACGCGCTTTTCGACCTTGGCCCGCGACGGGCTGATGCCTTGCTCGACGTCGCGGCGGGCCCGTTCGATAAGCAGCCTCGCTTCCGCGAGGCTGAGTGACATCCCGAAGCTCAATTCGTGCGTCTCACGCACGCCCCTGGCGGGTAGCCGGGGATCGTAACGACCAATGACCAGCGTCTCCCTCCGCCCGTTGAGCCGGTAGTCAAACCGGAAGCTGACGACACCGGAGACCGTAACCGCGACGTACAGGCCGCGCTGGTCGGCCACCTTGTAGATCCTGCCGGCTGGCTTGAGCGCCCGCAATTCCAGATCGGTAAGCATGCAATACTCCGTGAACTGATACCGTCACCTGATACCGTCACGCGTCGTGACGGTATCGCGTTGGATCGTCCGCAGAGCAAGATGCTATACCGTCAACCATACCGTCGGTAGTGCCCAGCTGTTATCAGCCCCCATTAGACTGCACCAGGCAATAAACCCTTGATTCTGTGAGGAAAAGCGGGAGAGGCCGGATGTCTGCAGACTGCTGCAGAGCATCCTGAATTACTCCCACTCAATCGTTGCCGGCGGCTTACCCGAGATGTCGTACACCACCCGGTTAATCCCGCGCACTTCATTAATGATGCGGTTCGACACATGCCCCAGCAAGTCGTGCGGCAGATGCGCCCAATGCGCGGTCATGAAGTCCAGCGTCTGCACGGCGCGCAGCGCAACGACGTACTCGTAAGTCCGCCCGTCGCCCATCACGCCCACGCTCTTCACCGGCAGGAACACGGCGAATGCCTGGCTCGTCAGGTCGTACCAGGACTTGCCGGTTTCCTTGTCGATGAAGGTACGCAGCGTCTCGATGAAAATCGCGTCTGCGCGACGCAGCAGATCGGCGAAATCGCGGCGCACTTCGCCGAGAATCCGCACGCCCAGACCCGGGCCCGGGAACGGGTGGCGATACACCATGGCCGGCGGCAAACCGAGCTTCACGCCGAGTTCGCGCACTTCGTCCTTGAACAGTTCGCGCAGCGGTTCGAGCAGCTTCAGATTCAACGTCTCCGGTAGGCCGCCCACGTTGTGGTGGCTCTTGATGGTCTGCGTCGCCTTCTTGCCCTTGCCGGCCGATTCGATCACGTCCGGATAGATCGTGCCTTGTGCCAGCCACTTCGCGTCGGTCAGCTTGTTGGCTTCGGTCTGGAACACCTCGACGAATTCCGCGCCGATGATCTTGCGCTTCGCTTCCGGGTCGGTCACGCCGGCCAGCTTAGACAGGAACACTTCGCTCGCGTCGACGTGGATCACCTTCACGCCAAGGTGATCGGCGAAAGTCGCCATCACCTGCTCCGCTTCGTTCAAACGCAGGAGGCCGTGATCGACGAACACGCAGGTCAGCTGATCGCCGATCGCGCGATGCAACAGCGCCGCCGCCACCGACGAATCCACGCCGCCCGACAAGCCCAGAATCACGTGCTCGTTACCCACCTGCTCGCGAATCTTCGCGACGGCTTCGTCGATGTAGTGACCCATTTCCCAGTCGGGATTCGCGCCGCAAATCTGCAGCACGAAACGTTCGAGCATCGCGCGGCCCTGCACGGTGTGCGTCACCTCCGGGTGCCATTGCAGACCGTAGAAATGGCGCGTTTCGTCGGCCATCGCCGCGATCGGGCACGATTCCGTCGAGGCCATCAGCTGGAAGCCCGCCGGCATTTCCAGCACCTTGTCGCCGTGGCTCATCCACACCTTCAGCATGCCGTGACCTTCCGGCGTGGTGAAGTCGCTGATGCCTTCAAGCAGGCTCGTATGATTGCGCGCGCGCACTTCGGCGTAGCCGAACTCACGCAGGTGGCCGATATCGACCTTGCCGCCGAGCTGCTCGGCCATCGCCTGCATGCCGTAGCAAATGCCCAGCACGGGTACGCCGAGTTCGAACACCGCTTGCGGCACGCGCGGCGTGTCCGATTCGGTGACCGAGCTCGGACCGCCGGAAAGGATCACGCCCTTCGGTGCGAAATCGCGAATAAACGACGCATCGACGTCGTACGGATGAATTTCCGAATACACGTTGGCTTCGCGAACGCGACGTGCAATCAGTTGGGTGACTTGCGAACCGAAGTCGAGGATCAGGATCTTGTCATGCATGGCAGCGGACGGAGTCATAAGTGAACGGATACGGGATGCCGCGCACGAAGCGCGGCGTTGAATTCAAAGCGGTCCACGTGGGGACGATCGAGCATGAAGCTGAAGCGTAACGATGAAGCGCGCTGGACCGTTCAGCACCACAGGCACTTGCCTGCGGCGCGCGCGAACGGAATCCGGTAGCTTCGGCAGGCGTTCTGGCGCTCGAGGCGTCAGTCATGAGTCAGCCATGAAGATTCAGCCATGAAACGGCGGCCGGGGCGCACCGGGCGCATCGGCGGCGGCGTTGCGGGCATCCTCGCGCGCGGCTGCAACTTCATCAGCCCGCGCGGCGCGTTCAGACGCCGTTAGACCCGGTTCGTCGAGCGCCGGAACAGGATTCACAGGCCGTGTGACCGGCATGACAGGTTCGACCAGAGGTTCGACTACCGGACTAACTACCGGCTCGGCCCGATAGGCCGGAAAGCCCCCAGTCACACGACCGGCGTCGCGCTTGTTGGCAGCATCTTTGGCGGCGTCTTTCGCGGCCTGCTTTTCGGCGCGCTCAGCGGCTACGGCCTCAACCAGGCGCACCTTTTCGCGCCGCCGCACCGCGCCCGACAGGCGCACACCGCCCAGGCCGACCACCAGCAGCACCACACCGGTGATCACCGCGGTGATCTGACCGAAGCCAGTCAGCGCCGGCGTATGCAGCCCGAGCAGCCAGACCAGCATCAGCACGCCCGTCAGCCAGTTCACATGGCCAACGACCTTGGCGACCGTCGACGTGAGCGCCCCGTCGATCGACGCGTGCAAAGCAAGCCACGCGAGCCCGATCAGCGCCACGCCAAACCCCTGGCCGACCAGAGCCGGCTGGGTTTGCACCAACAGCAGCGCGTTGTACAACGAAGTCCAGGGCGTCAGCAGAAACAGCAGGCCGAACGCAAGCAGCAACAACGCATCGAGGATGAGTACAGCGCGCAGCAATGGCTTCATTGGCGATTAGTCCACGTGGTAGTTGGGCGCTTCCTTGGTGATCTGCACGTCATGCACATGCGACTCGCGCAAGCCCGCGCCCGTGATCTGCACGAACTCGGCCTTGTCGTTCATCTCCGCGATCGTGCGGCAACCGCAGTAGCCCATGCTGGCGCGCACGCCGCCGATCAGCTGGAACAGGATCGCGTTGACCGAGCCCTTGTAGGCGACGCGGCCTTCGATACCTTCCGGCACCAGCTTGTCGATGTTCGCGGAGTTGTCCTGGAAGTAGCGGTCCGCGGCACCGTCTTTCATCGCGCCGACCGAGCCCATGCCACGGTACGACTTGTACTGGCGGCCCTGGAACAGGAACACGTCGCCCGGCGCTTCTTCGGTGCCGGCGAACATGCTGCCCATCATCACGGAATTCGCACCCGCAGCCAGCGCCTTGCTGACGTCGCCCGAGAACCGCACGCCACCGTCGGCGATGACCGGCACGCCCGTGCCTTTCAGCGCTTCCGACACGTTGGCGATTGCCGTGACTTGCGGCACGCCGACGCCCGCGACGATACGCGTGGTACAGATCGAGCCCGGGCCGATACCGACCTTGACGCCGTCTGCGCCATATTCGACGAGCGCCTTGGCCGCTGCAGCGGTGGCGATGTTGCCGCCGATCACTTCGACGTGCGGGAATTTCTGTTTGACCCACTTGACGCGCTCGAGCACGCCCTTGCTGTGGCCGTGTGCCGTGTCGACAACGATCACGTCCACACCCGCCTGCACCAGCAGCTCGACGCGCTCTTCGTTGTCTTCGCCCACGCCGACCGCAGCGCCTGCGCGCAGCTTGCCATGTTCGTCTTTACACGCGTCCGGGTGTTCGGTTTGCTTGGTGATGTCCTTGACGGTCATCAGGCCGCGCAGTTCGAATGCGTCGTTGATGACCAGCACGCGCTCGAGGCGGTGGCTATGCATCAGCGCCTTGGCTTCGGCGAGCGGCGTGCCTTCCTTGACGGTAACGAGGCGCTCGCGCGGCGTCATGATATTGCGCACCGGCTCGTCCAGACGCTCTTCGAAGCGCAAGTCGCGGTTCGTGACGATACCGACCAACTGCGCGCCTTCAACGACCGGGAAGCCCGAAATGCCATGCTGGCGTGACAGCGCGATGACGTCGCGCACCTTCATTTGCGGCGGCACGGTGATCGGATCGCGCACGACGCCCGATTCGAAGCGCTTGACCTTGGCAACTTCACGCGCCTGCTCGGCCGGCGTGAGATTCTTGTGGATGATGCCCACACCACCCATTTGCGCCATCGCGATGGCGAGGCGAGCTTCGGTGACGGTGTCCATGGCGGCGGACACGAGCGGCATATTCAGGGAGATGTTGCGGGTCAGCCGGGTCTTGAGGCTGGTGTCGCGCGGCAGAACATCGGAGAAAGCCGGGACGAGGAGCACGTCATCGAACGTGAGTGCTGTTTGGATCAGACGCATGGCAAATCCTATAGGCGCAAAAGCGAATTATACGCGATACCTCCCCGGTTTTCACTGCACTAACAGCAGCTTAGCGAATTTCCGGGGATTTTTTTCACGACTTTACCCGCTTCGATTTCGCTTCCACGTTCGCCTCGGGTTCGATCCGGTTTCGTTTGCGCGTTCGGGCGCATGAAGGCGCCGCCGGGTTCGTGCGCGGGCAATTCGGGGGGGATTCCACGCCGCCGGGCCACCGGGCGGAAACTGCGCGAATGTTTAAAGGCGCCTGAAAACGTCGCATAAAACCGCTGGAATGCAGAATCAAACAAGACGCCCTGCCCGCCGAACGGCTATTCTGCCGACCATTCCAGTTTTTCTTGCAGGGGCAGTCGATGCAGCGCGGTGTGGCATATGGAGTAATGGCCGGGGCCTTATGGGGCATGGTGTTTCTGGTGCCGCGCGTGCTGCCCGATTTTTCCCCGCTGCTGCTGAGTGCCGGCCGTTACACGATGTACGGCATCGTCTCGCTGGCCGCCGCGCTGCCGATGGCGCGCTCGCTCGTCAAACGCCTGACCCGCGAGGATTTCGGCGCGCTCGTCAAACTGGCGTTGGCCGGCAACCTGCTGTACTACCTGTTGCTAACCGCGGCGGTCCATATGATCGGCATCGCGCCGGCATCGTTGATCGTGGGCGTCCTGCCGGTCACGGTGACGCTGCTCGGCCGGCGCGATCACGGCGCTGTGCCGCTCGCCCGCCTCGCGTGGCCGCTTGCGTTGGTGGTAGCCGGTATCGCCTGCATCAATATCGACGTCTTCACGGTGGCGGAAAGCACGCCCGTCAGTTTCGCGACGAAACTCCTCGGCCTCGCCTGTGCGGTCGGCGCGCTCGCCTGCTGGACCTGGTTCGCGGTCGAAAACGCCCGCCACCTGCAGCGCCAGACGCATTTCAGCGGCAATGAGTGGTCGGTGCTGTGGGGTGTGATTACCGGCGCCCTCGGCGCGGCCTTGTGGCTGGTGGTCGCCGTCATGCCCTCTGGCAGCCTGCAGGGGACGCTCGGCGACGAGCGCTGGCACACCTTCTGGATGCTGAATCTGGGCCTCGCAGTCGGCGCGTCGTGGCTCGGCAACGGGCTGTGGAACGCGGCGTCGAAGCGGCTGCCGCTCACCCTGTCCGGCCAGATGATCGTGTTCGAGACGCTATTCGCGCTGCTCTACGCGTTCATTTACGACCAGCGCCTGCCGCGTCCGCTGGAAACGGCGGCGATCCTGCTGCTGGTGGCGGGCGTGTGCTGGTCGGTGCGCCAGCATGCGGACGACGATACGTCCTGTGCGGCCTCGAATGAGGAAAAGGCCCAGCCTTCGGTGCATTGAGACGAGGCACCCGTCACGCTAGCCCGCCACAGCCACAAGACGAGCCTAGCGCGAATCCTTGTTCTGCCAGCGGCGCCCTTCAATCGAACCCGCCTTGCGGGTTTTCTCGACACGCCGTTGCCGGGACAGCTTCGGATCCACCAGCAGCGGTCGATAAATCTCGACGCGATCGTGGTCGGCGAGCAGCGTATCGAGCGGCTTGAGCTTGCCGAACACACCGACCTTCTGCGTGCCCAGATCGATCTGCGGATAACGCTGCAGGATGCCGCTCGCCTCGATCGCCTGCTGCAGCGTGGCGCCTGCCGGCAATTCCACGGCGATCAGCGTCTGCTCGTTGGCGAGCGCGTAGCAGACTTCAATCGACAAGCGCGCGCTCATGCCTTACCGTAGCGCTGATCGGCGCGCTTCACGAACGATTCGACGAAGGTGTTGGCGATGTGGCTGAACACCGGCCCAATGATCTTCTCGAGAATGATGTTGGTGAATTCGTAGTGCAGCGCGAATTCGATCTTGCAGGCATCGGCCCGCAGCGGCGTGAAGCGCCAGAAACCGGTGAATTTGCGAAAGGGCCCGTCCGCGAATTCCATATCGATGCGCGTGGGCCGCTCCATGGTGTTATGCGTAGCAAAGTGCTGCTTGATGCCCTTGAAGTTGATATCGATCTTCGCCTCCATGCCGGTTTCGTCCTGGCGGCGGATTTCGACACCCCCGCACCAAGGCAGGAAGTTGGGGTAATCGGCGACGTCGGTGACGAGGTCGAACATCTGTTCCGCCGAATGGCGGATCAACACGGTTTTCTGGACATCTGCCATAAATTGAACAGCGCGTGGCAAGGGTGGACAAGCGCCGCGGGCTTTCCTCGCCCCGCTTTGCTAAAATCGTGATTTTAAACGAGTTGGGCACTTTCCATTCATGAGCATCATTGACAACAGAAAAGCCTTCTACGACTACTCGGTCGAAGAACGCTATGAAGCGGGGCTCGTGCTCGAAGGATGGGAGGTCAAAGCCCTGCGCGCCGGCCGTGGCCAGATCAAGGAAGGCTACGTGGTCATCAAGAACAACGAACTGTTCCTGATCGGCACGCACATCAGCCCGCTGCCCGAAGCCTCGACCCATATCCATCCGGACCCGGTGCGCACGCGCAAGCTGCTGCTGCACGCCGAAGAAATCAGCAAGCTGATCGGCAAAGTCGAGCAGCGCGGCTATACGCTCGTGCCGTTGAACTTCCATTACAAGGGCGGTCGCGTCAAATGCGAGATCGGGCTGGCCAAGGGTAAGAAGCAGCACGACAAGCGCGAGACTGAAAAGAAGCGTGATTGGGAACGCGAAAAGGCGCGTTTGATGCGTTCGCCGTCGTGATCTGACGGGCGTCGGCGCTGACGGGCGTCGGCGGCGTCGGCGTCGAGTCATGCGCGGATTTGCTGCGCTCGGCGTTACCGCAAGCATCGCCGAATAAAAAAAAGCCCGCACAAATCGCGGGCCATTTTTTTTGGCAGTTCCAGGCAGCGGAGGGTCGGTTCAGGCAAAACAAGTTCAGCTCAGGCCACGCCAGCCCGTCTTGCCGCCAACTTCAGCGCGCCTCGCTCGCGCCCTTCCCCTTGTTCACGATGGTCAGCGCCGAGGCGATCATCGAACTCATATCCGCCAGGTTACCCGGCACGATCAATGTGGTGCCCTGCTTCGCCAGGTTGCCGAACGCGTTCACATACTGCTCGGCCACTTTCAGGTTCACGGCCTCCATCCCGCCGTTCGACTGGATTGCCGCAGCAATCTTCTGAATTGCCTGCGAGTTGGCCTCAGCCACGGCCAGAATCGCCGAAGCCTGCCCCTGCGCCTGATTGATCGCCGCCTGCCGCTCGCCTTCGGACTTCTGAATCGCCGCCTCGCGACCACCCGACGCGATATTGATCTGCTCCTGCTTACGCCCTTCGGATGCCGCGATCAGCGCGCGCTTCTCGCGCTCGGCGGTAATCTGCGCCTGCATCGCGTGGAGAATTTCTTTGGGCGGCGTGAGGTCCTTGATCTCGTAGCGCAGCACCTTAACGCCCCAGTTCGACGCCGCTTCATCGAGCGATGAGACGATGCTGTGATTGATGAAGTCGCGCTCTTCGAACGTCTTGTCGAGTTCGAGTTTGCCGATCACCGAGCGCAGCGTGGTCTGCGACAACTGCGTAATTGCGAACACGAAGTTGCTCGAGCCGTACGACGCCTTCATGGGATCGGTGACCTGGAAATACAGCACGCCATCCACCTGCAGTTGCGTGTTGTCGCGCGTAATACACACCTGGCTCGGCACTTCGAGCGGGATTTCCTTGAGGATGTGCTTGTACGCGATCCGGTCGACGAACGGAAACGCGAAGCTCAATCCCGGCGTCAGCGTACGGTGATAGCGGCCAAGCCGCTCCAGCACCCACGCATGCTGCTGCGGCACGATCTTGAGCGTCTGTGCTGCCAGCACGATCACGATAAGCAGAAACACCGCCCCGACGATGGTTGAATCCATGACTGACCTCCGGTCCGTAGTTCGAATAGTTGTGCGTAGTTCTGCACACGCGTTGGTGCGCGTTCAGTCTGCGGTTACACTGGTTTTCGCCTGCCGGCTGGCCACCACGACAAGACAACTGCCGCGCATCTCGGCGATTTCATAAAGCGGCGCATCTTCGGGCTCGCCAGCGGCCAATTCGACGTCCCATGCAGCCCCGCGGTAATTGGCCCGCGCCCGGCGCTCGTGCCACACCGGCACACTCAACGTCTGGCCGATGTCCAGATTGACGTCCGGGTTTTTCGACGCCTCCTTGCGCGTTCTGCGGCCGAAGCGCGAGCGTCTCAGCAACAGGACTGCCGCCAGCGCCACCACTGCCGCAATCGCAAACTGCAGGTCGGCGTTGACGCCCGCCAGGTGCGCGATGGCCGCCGCCACGCAGCCCAGCGCGATCATTAGCAAATAGAAGGTGCCGCTGATCAACTCCAGCACGACCAGCACACCCGCCCCGATCCACCAGAACAATCCACCTGGCGCCACGTCGACCTCCACAAAGCAAAACACCCCGGATCTACCGGGGTGTTTATAGCACGAAGCGGGTGCATTTACCGCGCGGTGCAGCAGCTTTTACATGCTTTTGACAAACTGCACCGCTTGTTATGCAAACCGCTTATCAGGCACTTTCCTGGCGCTTATTTCTTCGCTAATTTTTCGATTACTTCGCCAGCGATTTAGCCAGTTGCTGCCACGTCTCGATGATCGAATCCGGGTTCAGCGAGATCGACTCGATACCTTCATCGGTCAGCCATTGCGCGAAGTCCGGGTGATCCGAAGGACCCTGGCCGCAGATACCGACGTACTTGTTCAAACGCAAGCAGGTTTCAATCGCGCGCTTGAGCATGAACTTCACCGCCGGGTCGCGTTCGTCGAAATCGACTGCCAGCAGTTCCATGCCGGAATCGCGGTCGAGGCCGAGCGTGAGCTGCGTCAGGTCGTTCGAACCGATCGAGAAACCGTCGAAGAATTGCAGGAATTCTTCGGCGAGAATCGCGTTCGACGGCACTTCGCACATCATGATCAGGCGCAAGCCCTTCTCGCCGCGCTTCAGGCCGAACTTCTCCAGCAGCCCAACCACGCGCTCCGCCTGCTTCAGCGTACGCACGAACGGCACCATGATCTCGACGTTGTCGAGGCCCATCTCTTCACGAACCTTCTTCAGCGCGACGCATTCCATCTGGAACGCTTCGGCGAAGTCGTCGGCGATGTAACGCGATGCGCCACGGAAGCCCAGCATCGGGTTTTCTTCGTCCGGCTCGTAACGCGAACCGCCGATCAGCTTCTTGTACTCGTTCGACTTGAAGTCCGACAGACGCACGATCACGGGCTTCGGATAGAACGCCGCCGCGATCGTCGCGATACCTTCGGTCAGCTTGTCGACGTAGAACGCGCGCGGCGATGCATGGCCGCGTGCCACGCTCTCCACAGCCTTCTTCAGGTCCTGATCGATGTTCGGGTACTCGAGAATCGCCTTCGGGTGAACGCCGATGTTGTTGTTGATGATGAACTCGAGCCGCGCCAGACCCACGCCGCCGTTCGGCAGTTGCGAGAAGTCGAATGCGAGTTGCGGGTTGCCGACGTTCATCATGATCTTCACCGGAATCGGCGGCAGTTCGCCGCGCTGCACTTCGGTGATTTCGGTTTCTAGCAGACCATCGTAAATCTTGCCTTCGTCGCCTTCGGCGCACGACACGGTCACCAGCGCGCCTTCCTTCAGCACGTCGGTCGCGTCGCCGCAGCCGACCACGGCCGGTACGCCCAGCTCACGCGCGATAATTGCCGCGTGGCAGGTCCGGCCGCCACGGTTCGTGACGATGGCGGACGCGCGCTTCATCACCGGCTCCCAGTTCGGGTCGGTCATGTCGGCCACCAGCACGTCGCCTGGCTGCACACGGTCCATCTCCGACGGATCGTGGATCACGCGCACCGGACCCGCGCCGATCTTCTGCCCGATTGCACGGCCGGTAGCCAGCACGTTCGATTGGCCCTTCAGCTTGAAGCGTTGCTCGGCTTTGCCCGCGGCCTGGCTCTTCACCGTTTCCGGACGTGCCTGCAGAATGAAGATCTTGCCGTCGCGGCCGTCCTTGCCCCACTCGATGTCCATCGGACGCTCGTAGTGCTTTTCGATGATGACGGCGTATTTCGCGAGCTCGATCACATCTTCGTCGGTGATCGAGAAGCGGTTGCGCTGTTCGTGCGCGACGTCGACGGTCTTCACGCGGCCTTGCTCGCCAGCCTTGGTGAATTCCATCTTGATCAGCTTCGAGCCGATCGAGCGGCGGATGATCGGGTACTTGCCCTGTGCGAGCGTGGTCTTGAAGACGTAGAACTCGTCCGGATTCACGGCGCCCTGCACGACCGTTTCGCCCAGACCGTAGCTCGACGTGATGAAGACGGCGTCCTTGAAGCCCGACTCCGTATCCAGCGTGAACATCACACCCGCCGCGCCGACGTCCGAGCGCACCATGCGCTGCACGCCCGCCGACAACGCGACTTCAGCGTGGGTGAAGCCCTTGTGGACGCGATAGGAGATGGCACGGTCGTTATACAGCGACGCGAACACGTGCTTCATGCGATCGAGCACCTCGTCGATGCCGACCACGTTGAGATAGCTTTCCTGCTGACCCGCGAACGATGCGTCCGGCAGGTCTTCGGCCGTTGCCGACGAACGCACGGCAAACGACAACTCTTCAGGCGAGCTTTTTTGCAGGATGTCGAAGCCTGCGCGGATATCCGCTTCGAGACGCGCCTGCATCGGTGCGTCGACGATCCATTGACGGATCTCTTTGCCCGCTTCGGCGAGCGCCTTCACGTCGTCGACGTCGAGCGTTTCGAGACGTTTGGCGATGCGTTCAGTCAGGTTGTTGTGATGCAAGAAGTCACGGAAAGCCAGCGCTGTGGTGGCGAAGCCAGTCGGCACACGCACGCCGGCTTCGGCGAGCTGACTGATCATCTCGCCAAGCGACGCGTTCTTGCCGCCGACAATCTCCACATCGGTCATCCGCAACTGCTCGAACGGAACTACATACGCCTCTTCCTTTGCGACGGTAACTGCGTTAGTCATACAAGCCCCTAAGTGTGAAAGAAATTCACGGCTGTGCAAGTGGGCTTGAACGCGAGACGCCCATTGGAAGCGTGAGCTCGCGTCTTGCACAACCTGTTGGAGAAGCAATCGCTGCAAAGGGCCGGAAACGCGACAAAGCGCCAGATGCGCGACGTAGAATGCGGTTGGACGAAATTGCCGATCGATCCACCCCATTCACCGCAAGTTACCGGCTGAAAGCGTGGCGTTAACCGACTGTTCGCGGTGAGTTAGACGCCAATCGCCTGCAATTGCTTATCCAACAGGTTGCCGCTATTCTACCGTGCCGACTCTCAAAATGTGACAGTCGGACGAGAATTGCGCCTCGAATCGCGCCCCGGACCGGCTGACGGGCTCTTGCGAGGCTCTCGCGAGGCCTGCCGCCATCCGGGCGCGGTTGCGGTGCCCACGGCGCGCTGCAACGACGCCGCTGCAATCTACGGTTAGCCACCGTGCAGCGACGTCAACGCAGCGATGTTTGTTTCGAGCGCTTTTTCCTGCTCACGTTCCCCAGCCCCACTGATGCCGCCCACCGTATTCATCGTCTCCGACGGTACCGGGATCACTGCCGAAACCTTCGCGCATTCGATCCTCTCCCAGTTCGACCAGAAATTCCGCCTGGTTCGCGTGCCCTTCGTCGATTCGACGGACAAAGCCTATGCCACGCTAGAAAAGATCAACGAAGCGACCCAGCAGGACGGCCGCCGTCCGATCGTCTTCACGACGCTGGTGGACAGCGCCTCGAATCAGATCGTCAAAGGTTCGAATGCGCTTGTGCTGGATATGTTCCAGACCTTCGTCGAGCCGCTTGAACAGGAACTGGAGCTCAAGTCGAGCCACGCGATGGGCCGCGGCCACCAGAACGCCGACACCGAGGAATACAAGAACCGGATCGAGGCGATCAACTTCTCGCTCGCCCACGACGACGGTCAATCGAACCGCAATCTGGCCGATGCCGACGTGATTCTGGTCGGCGTATCGCGCAGCGGCAAGACGCCGACGAGCCTGTATCTGGCGATGCAGTACGGTGTGAAAGCAGCGAACTATCCGCTGATTCCGGAAGACTTCGAGCGTGGCAAGCTGCCTACGCCGCTATTGGCGCATCGGCAGAAGATGTTTGGTTTGTCGATCGATCCGCAGCGGCTGTCGGAGATCCGCAACGAGCGCCGGCCGGGCAGCAAGTACGCCGCGCCGGAAAATTGCCGCTACGAAATCAATGAAGCCGAAGCCATGATGCGGCGCGAAGGGGTCAAGTGGCTGTCGTCGACGCATAAGTCGATCGAAGAGATCGCGACGACGATCCTGCAGGAAATCAAGCTGGACCGGCCGTCTTATTGAGCGTGAGTTTTACGTGCGCTGGTGGCACTGAGGTGACCGTGGAGGCCGCCTCAGGCCTGAATCAGCGCAACGTCACGCGCGGCGCTGCTGGCGGCATTGTTCGAACACGCAGACAGCCGCCGCGGCCGCCACGTTCAAAGATTCCATGCCCCCCGGCTGAGGAATCGTCACCCGCAACGAAACCGCGTCGCGCCAGATCTGCGATACGCCCGCCCCTTCGTTGCCGAACACCCATGCGAGTGGTCCGCTCAGATCGCAGTCGTAGATCGCCTCGGCGCCGTGCGAATCCGTAATGACGATAGGCACCGCGAGGCGCTCGATCAAGACCTGCGCTTCGACGTCCTCGTGGATTTGCAGCAGAAAATGCGCGCCCATACCCGAACGCAGCACCTTCGACGACCACGCGTAAGCGGTGCCCGGCGCGCAAAACACCTGCTGAATACCGGCGGCCGCCGCGCTGCGCAGAATCGAACCGACGTTGCCGGCGTCCTGCACGCCATCGAGCACGAGACACGTTTGCGCGACCTTCTCCGGCAGCGGCGTGTCGAGCTTTTCGACCAGCAGCAGAATTCCAACACCGTGTACGACGTTCGACACCTGCCCGAACAACGCGTCGGGCAGCGTGACGATACGGTGCTCGTCGATACGCGACACGATGGCCTGCGCTTCGTCGTGACGCAGCGCGCCCTCGGTAACGATGCACATTTCCGGCTGCCCGGCGACGTCGAGATACGCGCTTGCGAGATGGAACCCTTCGAGCAGCGCGTGGCCGCTGCGGCGCTGCTGATGCGTCGAGCCGGCCAGCGCCTTGAGGCGCTTATAGAGCGGATTGTCCCGCGAGGTGATGGCTTTCACAGGCAGCGAAGACAGTGAGAATAAGGAAAGAGTGGACGACGCACCAAGCCACACATGGCGCTCAGGCGCCGCTGCGTTCGCCGAAGGCGTCGTCGTCGAGCATGGCGCGGGTGAGCGTTCCGGACACGACGATCACCGCGCCCGCCGGCAGTTGCTTCGCAGCCGTGCCGAAACGCTGATGCGCTTCGCGCACCGGCGCGAACGAGCGCCGATGATGCTCGCAAGGTCCATGTTCGCGCAGCGCCGCGAGATGCTGTGGCGTGCCGTAGCCCGCATGCGCGTCAAAACCGTAGACCGGATAGGTTTGATGCAACTCCAGCAGCATCCGGTCGCGCGTAACCTTGGCGAGAATCGAGGCTGCCGAAATGCTTTTGACCAGTGCATCGCCGCCGATTATCGCCTCGCTGCGAATGCTTAGCGTCGGGCAGCGATTGCCGTCGATTTTCACGAGTGTCGGCACGACTGAGAGGCCTTCGACTGCCCGCTTCATCGCCAGCATGGTGGCGTGCAGGATGTTCAGCGTATCGATTTCTTCGACGGTAGCCGACGCGATGCAGCAAGCCAGCGCCCGGTCGACGATCTTGTCGTACAGTTCGTCACGCTTTTTGGCGGTGAGCGCTTTCGAATCGTCGAGGCCGCGAATCATTGGCTTCGACGGGTCAAAAATCACTGCCGCCGCGACCACCGGGCCCGCCAGCGGCCCGCGCCCGGCTTCGTCGACACCGCAGACGATGTCGTCCGGCGTCTCGAAGTCCAGACCGACCTGCCGCGCCGCCGCGCCTCCAGCGGTCGCAGCTTTGCGGCGTGGCGCGCGTGCAGTGCTCACGGCCGCGCCTTCCGCTTTTCGATGACGCTCGCCACGACTTCCGCCGCACGCTGCGCGGTGTTCTGCTTCAGCACGTGATGCATCTCCGTGAAGATTTCCGTCAGCGTGCGCCGGTTGGCCTCGTCGCGCAACTGTTTCAGCGTGGCCTCGGCAAGCGCCTGAGGCGTTGCGAAGTGCTGCAGAATTTCCGGCACGACGAAACGCCCCGCCAGAATGTTCGGCAAGCCGACGTACGGCAGATAGCCTTGCCGGCGCATGATCTGGCCGGTCAGCCAGGGCACCTTGTACGAGATCACCATCGGCTTTTTCAGCAGTGCGGCTTCCAGCGTCACCGTGCCGCTCTTGACGAGGATCGCGTCGGCCGCCGTCATCGCGATTTGCGACTGACCGTCGGTGATGGTCAACGCGAGACCGGGATGCGAATCGACCAGCGGCCGCAGCATTTCGCGCAATGCGGGCGTGGCCGCCGGCATGACGAAGCGCAAGCCCGGCTCCTGGTGCTGCATCATCTCCATCGCGGCAAAGAACGTCGGACCGATCAGATCGATCTCCGAGCGCCGGCTGCCCGGGAGCACCGCGATAATCGGACCGCTTTCAGCGAGGCCGAGCGTGCGGCGCGCGCCAAGCGTATCGGGTTCGATCGGTATCTCGTCAGCGAGCGGATGGCCCACGTAGGACGCCGCGACGCCCGCCTTTTCCAGCAGCGCCGTTTCGAACGGGAACACGCACATCATGTGGTCGACCGCTTTGGCGATCTTCTTGATGCGCCCGCCCCGCCATGCCCAGATGGACGGACACACGAAGTGAACGGTCGGAATGCCCGCCTCGCGCAACGGATGCTCAAGGCCGAAGTTGAAATCGGGTGCATCCACGCCGACGAACACCGACGGCGGTTCAGCCAGCAGTTGGCGTTTCAGTTCGTTGCGAATGCCGAGGATCCCGGGAATATGCCGTAGTACTTCGACATAGCCGCGCACCGTCAGCTTTTCCATTGACCAGTGGGCGTCGAAGCCCGTGGCGATCATGCGTGGGCCGCCGATCCCATAGTACTGAGTGGTGGCAGGCAGATGGCTCGCGAGGCCATCGAGCAGCGATGCCGCCAGCAGGTCGCCGGACGGCTCGCCAGCGACCATCGCCACGCGTAGCGGACTTGGGTTCAGGGCCATCGTTTAGCGGATGATGCCGCGTTGCGATGCATCGACAAACGCGAGCAGCGTTTGTACCGGTGCATCGCCATCGCCACCCGCGGACGCGAGTTCGCGCAACTGCACCTTCGCTTCTTCCAGCGACAGGCCGTTCTTGTACAGCAGGCGGTACGCCGAGCGCAGCGCCGAGATCGCGTCCGCGGAGAAACCGCGGCGGCGCAGACCTTCGACGTTGATACCGTGCGGTTCCGCCTTGTTGCCGGCGGCAATCACGAACGGCGGAATATCCTGCACGAGCGCCGACGCGCCGCCCAGCATCGAATGCTCGCCGATGCGCACGAACTGATGCACGCCCGACATGCCGCCGACGATCGCGTGGTCGCCGATGGTCACGTGGCCGGCCATCTGCGCATTGCTCGACAGAATGACGTTACTGCCGACGTGACAGTCGTGACCGATGTGCACGTAGGCCATGATCCAGTTGTCGTCACCCAGCGTGGTGACGCCCGCGTCCTGCACCGTACCGGTGTGGATCGTGGTGAATTCACGGATCGTGTTGCGGTTGCCGATCACGAGCCGGGTCGGCTCGTCCCGATACTTCATGTCCTGCGGACGGCCGCCGACCGATGCGTAGTGGCCGATCCGGTTGTCTTCGCCGATCGTGGTGTGACCTTCGATCACGCTGTGCGAACCGACCGTGGTCCGTGCGCCGATCGTCACATGGGCGCCGATGACGGCATATGGTCCGATTTCGACGGATTCGTCGACTTGTGCGCCCGGTTCGACGATCGCAGTGGGATGAATCCTGCTCATGCGTCCTCGCTTCTGATTCTGTTGCGTTGTCTGGATGGGCCTAGGTGGAGCTTGCAGCGCTCAAGGGAAGCCGCTGACTGCCCGGACTCCGATCTTTAAGCGTCTTTATCCGTGTGCCGCACGGCGCACATCAGGTCGGCTTCCGCCGCCACGACACCATCCACTTCGGCGCGCGCCTTGAACTTCCAGATGCCGCGCATGTGACGCTCGAACGTGCAGTTCAGGATCAGCTGATCGCCCGGTTCCACCACGCGCTTGAAACGCGCATTGTCGATGCCCACGAACAGATACAGCGTGTTCGACGGATCGCTCGGCTCTTCCGAAAACGTCAGCAGGGCCGCCGTTTGCGCGAGCGCTTCGAGGATCAGCACGCCGGGCATCACCGGACGGGTCGGGAAGTGACCCTGAAAATACGGCTCATTGATCGACACGTTCTTCAACGCTTTGATGCGCTTATGCGGCTCAAGTTCGAGCACCCGGTCAACCAGCAGGATCGGGTAACGATGCGGCAGCAGCGCGAGAATCTTGTGAATGTCGAGATTGATTTTTTCGGTGCTCATGGTGTTTCTACTCACGCATTGTCTGCGCGATGATGACTGCGGATGCTGGTGCAGGTGGGTTGGTAACGCGCGCTGCCGGCGCTTGCCGAGACCGGCGGCCACGCCACCCGGTCACGGCAACCGACTTTGCTTCCTGATGCTTGCCCGCCATTTTACGCGGTGCCGGCAGGTTGCCCTACGGATTGGCCCAATATCTCAGGTTTTGTCGCTTGCGGAATGGCTTGCTGTGCCGGCTGGCTTGCCTGCCGACGCGGCATTTTCGAGCGCCTTGATCCGGTCACGGAGTTTGTCGATGTTACGCAGCAAGGCGGCGCTCTTGTTCCAGTCCAGATGATTCACTGCCGGGAACGCGCTGGTGTACATGCCGGGCTTCAACAACGACTTAGACACGCCTGACTTCGCCGTGACGATCACATAGTCTGCCAGCGTCACATGACCGGCAATCCCGACCGCGCCGCCGATCATGCAGTGACGGCCAATTGTCGTGCTGCCCGCGATGCCCGCGCAGCCGGCGATCACCGTGTAAGCGCCGACCTTGCAGTTGTGACCGATCTGCACGAGATTGTCGATCTTCACGCACTCTTCGATGATCGTATCGGCCATGGCGCCACGGTCGATCGTCGTGTTCGCGCCGATTTCGACGTCTGCCGCGATCGACACACCGCCGACCTGCGGAATCTTCACCCAGCTGCCGGTACGCGCATCGCCTTCGCCCACAAAATCCGGCGCGAAGCCAAAACCGTCCGAACCGATCACCGCGCCCGCGTGCACGATCACGCGCTCGCCGAGCTTGCAGCCGTAATACACCGCGACATTCGGATACAGATGCGAGCCTGCACCGATCCGTGTGCCGCGGCCGATCACCACGTTGGCATCCAGGCGCACGTTTTCGCCGATCACCGCGCCCGCTTCCACCGTGACGTGCGGACCGATCACAGCGCTCGCGGCAATTTGCGCGGACGGGTCGATGGTTGCACTCGGATGTACGCCGGGCACCGCCTTCGGTGCGGCCATGTCGATGAAGGTTTGCGCGACGCGCGCGAAGTAAGCGTACGGATTCGGCGTGACGATGAAGTTGCGCGCGGCATGCAAATGCGCGGCCTGCAAATGATTCTCGCCGAGGGCGAGTTTCGCGAGATCGTCGGCGTTGATCAATACCGCGCCCGCACGGGTTGTCTCGACTTGTGACAGATACTTCGGATTGGCGAGGAATGCCAGCTGGTCCGGACCTGCCTGGTCGAGCGGCGCCAGACTGCTGACGCGCCGCGAACCATCTCCGACTACTTCACCGCCGAACTGTTGGACGATGTCCTCGAGCGTAAATGCCATGCCTATCCTGTCTCCTGTGTCGACCAGAGTTAGCGCTTCAGCCCTTACTCCGATCCCATGCAAGATGGTTGCTGCAAACTCAGTCCAACTTGTCAGTTCTACGGCGCCGCGCTGCGATCCGCCAGCCGGCAACCCAGCGCGCGCGTTCAGTTACCCGAGGCCGCGAGTGCCTTGAGCACCTGATCTGTAATGTCGATGCGCGGGCTCACGTACACCGCTTCCTGAACGATCAGGTCGTAGTGCTGTTGCTCGGCGATCTGCTTGATCACCTTGTTGGCCCGGTCGAGCACCGCGGCCAGCTCTTCGTTACGGCGCTGGTTCAGGTCCTCGCGAAACTCGCGTTGCTTGCGCTGAAAGTCCGTATCCAGCTGCGACAGATCGCGCTGCTTCTGCGCGCGATCGGCGGCCGACATCGACGCGCCGTTCTTGTCGAGCGAGTCGGACATCGACTTCAGCTTCTGCGCCATATCGGCCAGATCCTTGTCGCGCTTGGCGAACTCCGCCTCGAGCTTGACCTGTGCAGCCTTCGCGGCAGCCGATTCACGCAGGATACGGTCCGAATTCACCGCAGCGATCCTGGCTTCCTGCGCGTGCGCTACCCCCGCCACGCCAACACCCAGCGTCATTGCCAGCGCAAACGCACACGCCACACGTTTCGAAAACATACCGGTTAGCAAAGTCATCCTCTCGATACTGTAGTTTGGCCGGGCCCGCCGCCTGAAGCCACTCGCGGCCGGATCGCCGGCCGCCGGATCAGAATGCCGTCCCGATCTGGAACTGGAACTTCTGATACTGGTCGCCGGTGTGCTTCGTGAGCGGGAAGCCCAAGCTGAGCTTGAGCGGACCGATCGGCGAGATCCACGCAAGACCGACACCATAGCCGTAACGCAGGCCGTTCGCGCCAATGCTGTTGCCCTCCGTGCCCCAGACGTTACCGCCGTCGAGGAACGTGAAGACACGCAACGTACGGTCGTAGCCCGTGCCCGGCAGCGGGAACGTCAATTCGATGTTACCCACCAGGAGCTTCGAGCCGCCGATCGGGTCGTTGGTCTTCGCGTCACGCGGACCCAGCGAGCTCGGCTCATAGCCTCGCACCGAACCGATACCGCCCGCGTAGTAGTTCTTGAAAATCGGGTATGGCTTGCCGCCAAGGCCGTTACCGTAACCACCCTGGAAGTTGAAGCCCAGCACGAAACCACGCGAGAACGAATAATAGTACTGCGCGTTGATGTCGGCCTTGTAGTACTGCGTGCCGCCGATCGGCGTGCCGTATTCGGCGTTCGCCTGCGTGAAGTAACCGCGGCTCGGCACCAGTGCGCTGTCACGCGCGTCGCGTGACCAGCCCACCGTGATCGGCACGTTGTTCGACACACGGCCGAACTCATGCACGTAGTCGATATAGCTTTGCGGCGTGTTCGCGTCGATGTCCAGCTGGTTCTGCTCGAGGCCGGCGCCGAAGTACACCGTGTCAACTTCGGAGAACGGAATACCGAACTTCAGGTCGCCACCGATCGTGACGATCTTGAAGCTCGAATCCGTCGAGTAGTACAGCGGCTGGTACGTACGGTAGTACACGTCGGTAATCCGCTTGATGCCGTCGACCGTGAAATACGGGTCAACCTGCGTGACCGTCAAGGTACGGTACGTCTTGGCGGTATTCACGTTCACCGAGAGACTCGTACCCGAACCGAACACGTTGTCCTGCGACACACCGGCGGAGAGCACCACCTTGTCGGTCGACGAGAAGCCCGCGCCCAGCGTGATCGCGCCGGTCGGCTTTTCGGCCACCTTGACGTCCACATCGACCTGGTCCGGCGTGCCTTCGACCGGCACCGTGGTCACGTCGACATCGGTAAAGTAGCCGAGACGGTTGATCCGGTCTTTCGACAGCGCGAGGCGGTTCGAATCGAACCACGAGCTTTCGAGCTGGCGCATTTCGCGGCGCACCACTTCATCACGGGTGCGCGTGTTGCCGACCACGTTGATGCGGCGCACGTACACGCGGCGGCTCGGATCCACTTGCAGCGTCAGGTCGACCTTGTGGTGTTCCTGATCGATCTGCGGCTGTGCATTGACGGTGGCGAACGCGTAGCCATATTCGCCCAGCTTGTCGACAATCGCCTTGGTGGTAGCTTGCAGCTTTTCAGCCGAGAAGCGGTCACCCGGTTTGATCTTGATGAGCTTGTTCAACTCCGGCTCGCGATCGAGCAGGTTACCGGCCAGCTTGATGCTGTTGATCGTATACGGCTCGCCTTCGTGCAGCGTGACCGTCAGATACATGTCCTTCTTGTCCGGCGTGATCGACACCTGGGTCGACTCGATGTTGAACTCGAGGTAGCCGCGATTCAGGTAATACGAGCGGACATTTTCGAGGTCGCCGGTGAGCTTGTCTTTCGCGTACAGGTCGTTCTTCGTGTACCACGAGAACCAGTTCGGCGTGGACAGCTGCATTTCGTCGCGCAGCGTACCCGTGCTGAACGCCTTGTTGCCGATGAAGTTGATCTGGCGGATCTTCGCGCTCGGACCTTCAGCCACCGAGAACAGCACCGACACGCGGTTGCGGTCGATCGGCGTGATCGTGGTGGTGACTTCGGCGGCATAGTAGCCACGCGTCAGGTATTGGCGCTTCAGTTCCTGCTCGGCCTTGTCGACGAGTGCCTTGTCGTAGTAACGGCCTTGCGACAAACCGACCGCGCGCAGCGCCTTGGTCAGGTTTTCCTTGTCGAACTCGTGAATGCCGGCGAAGTCGATCGTGCCGATGGCCGGACGCTCCAGCACCTGCACGATGACGACATTGCCTTCGGTCGCGATCTTGACGTCGTTGAAGAAGCCCGTGGCGTACAGCGCGCGAATGGCTTCAGAAGCCTTGTCGTCGCTAAAGGTGTCGCCTTGCTTGATGGGCAGGTACGCGAACACGGTACCGGGTTCGACGCGTTGCAACCCCTCGATCCGGATGTCTTGCACCACGAAGGGCGTCGTTGCGTGAGCAACCAGCCCATGCGCGGCGAATGCCGCGGCTATAACCGTCTTTGGAACAAAGCGATGAGGTTTAAACAACGTGCTTCCCCAGTGTGTATAGCTGCATCAGGTCGGACGGTCGCCATCGTGAACGCCGCCAGACACTTTAAAAATGGATTAAACGAGCCAGATCGTTGAACAGCGCAATCGCCGACAAAGCGACGATGCAGGCGAGACCCGCCCTCTGAAAAACGAGTTGCCAGCGATCAGAGACAACTTTGCCGGTTACAGCTTCAACCAAATAATATAACAGATGCCCACCGTCCAATACCGGAATTGGTAACAGGTTCAGTACGCCGAGGCTAATACTGACAAGGGCCAGGAACGACAGGAATGCAGAAGGACCTAGACGTGCGCTCTTTCCTGCGTAATCGGCGATCGTGACGGGACCGGAAAGATTCTTCAGCGAAGCCTCGCCAACAATCATTCGCCCGAACATGCGCACCGAATAGACAGCGAGATCCCAGGTACGGCGTGCGCCCAGTTGCAGACTTTCGATCGGCCCGTAGCGCACGTCGATCGACGGCACCTGGGTGGCGAGTTCCGCACCGATCCGGCCGATCTGCTGACCCGTTGCGTCATCACGCTGCGACTGCGGGACGATACGAACGTCTTCCAGCTTGCCCGCCGCCTGCCCACCACGCTCGACCTGCAGCGTCACGGGCTTACCGGCGTGCGATTTTACATAAGCGATGAAGGCCGTGGCATTGTCGGTAGGAACACCGTCCACCGCCCGCAGACGGTCACCCACGGCAAGCCCTGCCTTTTGCGCCGCGCTATCCGGCTGCACGCCCGCGACCGTCAGCTTGCCGCCACCCGGCTCGAAGCCGAGATGCGACATAAAGTCGTCGTCGACGTCTTTCTCGGTGATACCGCGCAGGTCCAACTGGAAATCCGACGTGCCGTGGGCATCTTTTGCGCTCAGCACGACACGCTTGTGATCGAATGCCGCGCCGAGCAGTTTCCAGCGCAGGTCCGACCAGGAGCGCACGCGCTCGGATTCACCAGCGTTCTCGGCACGCACAGCAACGATGGTTTCACCGCCGTCGAAACCGGCCGACGCCGCCGGCGTATTTGGAGCAGGCGCAGCAACCACAGCCGCCGGCTCCGTCACGCCGGTGGCGAACACGAGGGCAAACAGCACGATGGCGAGCAGGAAGTTCGCGATCGGACCGGCCGCGACAATCGCGATACGGCGCCACACCGACTGCCGGTTGAACGCATGCGGCAAGGCTTCAACGGGAATCGGCGCGCCGCCTGTTTCGCGCTCGTCGAGCATCTTCACGTAGCCGCCCAGCGGCAGCGCGGCAATCGTCCATTCGGTGCCCGTCTTCGCGCTCACCCATTGGAACAGCGGCTTGCCGAAGCCGATTGAAAAGCGCAACACCTTGACGCCGCACAAACGCGCCACGCTGTAATGTCCGTACTCGTGGACGACCACGAGTACGCCAATCGCGACCGCGAAGGCAAGCAGTTCGATCAGCAGGTTCATAGGCGCCTCACTGGACGGCGCGTTCCGTGCGACGGGCGCCGTCCGGCAGACGCGCGATGAAGCCGGCAGCGGCGCGGCGTGCAGCGGCGTCGGCCTCGATCACGTCTTCGAGCGCGTGCGCGCTGCGGTTCGGCAACGCGTTGAGTACGGCATCGACGACCTGAGCGATCGCCATAAAACCGATCTGGCGCGACAGGAATGCTTCAACAGCGATTTCGTTCGCCGCATTCAGTGCCGCGCTCGCCAACCCACCCTCGGCCAACGCCTTCACCGCGAGCGCGAGACACGGGAAGCGTGTGTAATCCGGCTTTTCGAACGAAAGCGACGCGACCTGCAGCAGATCGAGTTGCGCCACGCCCGAATCGACGCGATCCGGAAACGCCAGTGCGTGCGCGATCGGCGTGCGCATGTCGGGGTTCCCCAATTGCGCGAGTACCGAGCCGTCGACGTACGACACCATCGAATGAATCACGCTTTGCGGGTGAATCAGCACTTCAATGCGCTCGCCCGGGAGATTGAACAGCCAGTGCGCCTCGATCACTTCAAGGCCTTTGTTCATCATCGTGGCCGAGTCGACCGAAATCTTACGGCCCATTACCCAGTTTGGATGCTTGCAGGCTTCGTCAGGCGTGACGTCGACCAGGGTGGCCGGTTCGCGCGTGCGGAACGGCCCGCCCGATGCGGTCAGGATGATCTTCGAGACGCCACCGTGCAGTTCGGCTTCGCGCGGCAGGCATTGGAATATTGCGTTGTGTTCGCTGTCGACCGGCAGCAGCACGGCGTTGTTGTCACGTACCGCGTCCATGAAGATCGCGCCGGACATCACCAGCGCTTCCTTGTTGGCCAGCAGAATGCGCTTGCCGGCGCGCGCGGCAGCCAGGCTCGGCGCAAGGCCTGCCGCGCCAACAATTGCCGCCACCACCGTATCGCAGCCATCGCTCTTCGACACGTCGACGAGCGATGGCTGCCCGTAGGTGACTTCGGTCTTGCAGCCCGCTTCGCGCAGCTTTGCCGCGACGCTCGCGGCGGTATCGGCGTCGCCGACCACCGCGGCTTCAGGCCGAAAGCGCAGGCATTGCTCGACGAGCTTGTCGCCGTTGCGATGCGCCGTGAGCGCGAAAACCGAAAAGCGCTCGGGATGACGCGCGACGACGTCGAGCGTGCTGTCTCCAATCGAGCCCGTGGAACCGAGCAATGTCAGACGTTTTTGCATATCTCTTTCTCTAGCCTAGCAGCAGCATGGCAAGCGGCAGCACCGGCAACAATGCGTCGATGCGGTCGAGTACGCCACCGTGCCCAGGCAACAGGCCGCTTGAATCCTTCACTCCGGCCTGGCGTTTCATCATCGATTCGAACAGGTCGCCCACCACGCTGAATGCCACCAGCAGGGTCAAAGCGAGCAGCGTACGTACGGCGCCTAATTGCGCCAGCAGCGCAGAATACAGGGTCGGCTCGAACGCATGTAAAAAAACCGCAGCAGCGGCGACGATCATCACGGCCAGCCAGCCGCCGATCGCGCCCTCCCAGGTCTTGCCCGGACTGACGGCGGGCGCCAGCTTGTGCTTGCCGAAAGCCTTTCCAGAGAAGTATGCGCCGATATCGGCCAGCCATACCAGGAGCAGCAGCGACAGCACAAATGGCACGCCCTTCATGCGCGCGGCGACGAGAGCATGCCAGCACGCGACGAATACCACAATGCCGGCCGGGAATAGAAAAGCGCGCCAGGCGCCTTGCGCGAGGGCCGGCTTACGCAGAAGCACATACGGACCCGCGATCACCCAGAAAATAGCGGCCGCCTGAAACAGCGGTCGGGGCTCCTCGACGCCGGTGCCGAGACGTGTACTCGCAACCAGCGCGACGGCGGCCACCAGTGCATAAATGACCGGGCCCGCGCCGCCCAGCTTCAGCAGGCGCGCCCATTCCCACGCTGCGAACACGACGACGAAGGCGATCAGCGCGCCGAACGCGCCCACCGGCGCGAACAGCGTGACCGGCAGGAAGATCGCCAGCAGGATGATCGCCGTGATGACACGGGTTTTTAGCATGGAAGCGAATCGACGTTCTGCGATTGCGGCTCGAGTTGAGCACTGGTGCGGCCGAAGCGGCGCTCACGCTCCGCGTAGGATGCGATGGCGTGGCCGAGCGCGTCGGCGTCGAAATCCGGCCAGAACGTGTCGGTGAAGTAGAACTCGGTGTAGGCAAGTTGCCACAGCAGGAAGTTGCTGACACGGCGCTCGCCACCGGTGCGGATAAAGAGGTCCGGCTCCGGCGCATAAGCCATCGACAGGTGTTCGGCGAACGAGTCCTCGTTCACCTCGACCGCCTTGCCCGCCAGCGCCGATTGCTCGGCGAGCTTGCGGGTGGCCTGCATGATGTCCCACCGCCCGCCATAGTTGGCGGCGATGGTCAGCGTGAGACGGGTGTTGCGCGCGGTTTTGGTTTCCGCGCGCTTGATCAGATCGCGAATCCGCGTATCGAATCGGGACAGATCGCCGACCACACGCAGACGGATGCCGTTCGCGTGCAGCTTGCCGATTTCGCGCTCCAGCGCGGTGACGAACAGGCGCATCAGGAACGACACTTCGTCGTTCGGGCGGCGCCAGTTTTCCGAACTGAAGGCAAACAGCGTCAGGTATTCGACGCCCTGCCGGGCGCAGGCTTCGACGGCCGCACGCACTGCGTCGACGCCGCGCGTATGACCGGCCACGCGCGGCAGACGGCGCTGGGTCGCCCAGCGGCCGTTGCCGTCCATGATGATCGCGATATGTCGCGGCACCGCGGCGACATCAGGCACGCGCACGGTTGAGCTGGTATAGGTCATGGCCGTCGGGACAGTGACTGCAAAAAAGAAGTAGAAACCTTGAAGGTGCTGAGCCGGTCGCGGCGTCAGACCGTCATGATCTCGGCTTCTTTGGTCACTACCAGTTTGTCGATTTCCGTGACGAACTTGTCCGTCAGTTTCTGAACGTCGTCACCTGCACGGCGCTCGTCGTCTTCCGAAATTTCTTTGTCTTTCACGAGCTTTTTCAGTTGCTCGTTTGCATCACGGCGCAGGTTACGAACAGCGACCTTGGCCGTTTCCGCTTCGCTCTTGACCACTTTGGTCAGTTCGCGGCGGCGTTCTTCGGTCAGCGCAGGCATCGGCACGCGGATCACGTCGCCTTGCGTGGCCGGGTTCAGACCGAGGTCCGACTCGCGAATCGCCTTTTCGACGACCTGGACCATCTTCTTTTCCCACGGCTGCACGCCGATCGTGCGTGCGTCGATCAGCGTCAGGTTCGCGACCTGCGAAATCGGCACCGGCGAACCGTAGTAATCGCACTGGATGTGATCGAGCAGGCCCGTGTGTGCACGGCCCGTGCGGATCTTCGACAGGTCGTTCTTGAACGCGTCGATGGAACGCTGCATCTTTTGTTCAGCGCCCTTCCTGATATCAGCCACAGACATTTTTAAACCTCCGAACCTTCAAAACGGTGCGAACCGGCCAGCGCGCGCACTATGCGGCGGCCTGGGCTCGCGTTAAAGCCCACGTTATGTGAACGAGAGTTTACACGTGGACGAGGGTGCCCTCGTCCTCGCCCAATACGATGCGCTTGAGCGCACCCGGCTTGACGATCGAGAACACCCGGATCGGCAGCTTCTGGTCGCGGCACAGCGCGAACGCCGTGGCGTCCATCACCTGCAGATTGCGGCCGATCGCTTCGTCGAAGCTGATCGTCGCGTAACGGGTCGCGCTCGGATCCTTCTTGGGATCGGCCGAATAGACGCCGTCCACTTTGGTAGCCTTCAGCACGACTTCCGCGCCGACTTCCGAGCCGCGCAGCGCGGCGGCCGTATCCGTCGTGAAGAACGGATTGCCGGTACCGGCCGCGAAAATCACGACTTTGCCTTCTTCGAGCTGGCGAATCGCGCGGGGGCGGATGTACGGCTCGACCACCTGGTCCATGCGCAGCGCGGATTGCACGCGCGCTTCGATACCGGCGTGGCGCATTGCGTCCTGCAGCGCCAGCGCATTCATCATGGTGGCCAGCATGCCCATGTAGTCGGCCGTGGCGCGATCCATACCGGCCGCGCCGCCCGCGACGCCGCGGAAAATATTGCCGCCGCCGATCACCACGGCCAGCTGCGTTCCGAGACGGACCACTTCGGCCACGTCCGCTACCATTCGTTCGATGGTTGCGCGATTGATGCCGAAGGCATCGTCGCCCATCAGAGCTTCACCGGAGAGTTTGAGCAGGACGCGTTTATAGGCAGTGGGCATAGGGGTATCCAGATCGCGCAGAACAGGGCAACAACAAGGGACTAATGTAGGGGTGAAATACTGATTCGGGCAAGCGTCGCCAAATTGACGAACCCTGGGATTCGCCAGCGGCGTGCGCCACGAGGATCAACCCGCGCGCTGCCTTGCGGCGCTGCCGACCGCGGCAAAGTCTTGCTCCGCCGCGGGTCCAACGGTACTAACCGAAACTTAAGCGATGCTTATTGCTGCTTTGCAGCAGCGACTTGAGCCGCCACTTCAGCCGCGAAGTCGTCCTGCTTCTTCTCGATGCCTTCGCCGACCACGAACAGCGCGAACTTCTGCACGCTCGCGTTGCCAGCCTTCAGCATCTGTTCGATCGTCTGCTTGTCGTTCTTAACGAACGTCTGGTTCAGCAGCGACACCTCCTTCAGGTACTTCTGCACGCTGCCGTCGACCATCTTGGCGACGATTTCAGCCGGCTTGCCCGATTCAGCAGCCTTCTGCTCGGCAATGCTGCGTTCCTTGGCGATCAGATCCGCCGGCACGTCGTCCGACGACAGCGAAACCGGCTTCATGGCGGCGATGTGCATTGCCACGTCCTTGCCGATCTGCTCGTCCGCGCCGGTGTACTCGACCAGCACGCCGATACGGGTGCCGTGCAGGTATGCTGCCAGCTTGTTCGCCGTGTCGAAACGCACGAAACGGCGGATCGACAGGTTTTCACCGATCTTGCCGACCAGTGCGAGGCGCACTGCGTCAACCGTCGAGCCGTCGAGCGGCAGTGCCGACAGCGCAGCCACGTCAGCCGGGTTTTGCGTAGCGACCAGTTCAGCGATCGTCTTCGAGAAGGTCAGGAAGTCGTCGTTCTTCGAAACGAAGTCGGTTTCGCAGTTCAGTTCGACCAGCGAACCCGCGTTGCCGCCGATGAACGATGCGACCACGCCTTCAGCCGTCACGCGCGACGCTGCCTTGCTGGCCTTGTTGCCCAGCTTGACGCGCAGCAGCTCTTCAGCGCGCGCCATGT
Source organism: Paraburkholderia sp. BL23I1N1 (assembly GCF_003610295.1). Taxonomy (NCBI): domain Bacteria; kingdom Pseudomonadati; phylum Pseudomonadota; class Betaproteobacteria; order Burkholderiales; family Burkholderiaceae; genus Paraburkholderia; species Paraburkholderia sp. BL23I1N1. The sequence continues at coordinate 1,548,850 of NZ_RAPV01000001.1, read as the reverse complement.
CGCCGTCGGCTTCCGTCAGCGCCTTCTTGCATTCCATCATCGGCGCGTCGGTCTTTGCGCGCAGTTCTGCAACCATGCTTGCGGTAATTGCCGCCATCATTTGCTCCTTGAGTTCCGTCTGTCACACGCCGCCCGGACTTCGATACCGGCGGCAAGAATTCGTTTCAACATCGCACGCATTATTTACGAGCCATGTTTCAGCCACTGCTCACAGCACACCACTACTTTGTCGCGGCTTAAAAAAAGGGGGCCTGTAGAGAGCCCCCTTTTTTGCCGGACACGGGGCAGCCTTACGCTTCCGGGTTGACCTCGACGAACTCGTCGCCGTCACCGCCACGGGCAGCTTGCACCACTTCATTGACCGAGTTTGCACGGCCTTCGAGGATCGCGTCAGCCACGCCAGCCGTGTACAGAGCGACAGCCTTGCTGGCGTCGTCGTTACCCGGGATCACGTAGTCGATGCCTTCCGGCGAGTGGTTCGTGTCGACCACGGCGATGACCGGAATACCGAGCTTGTTAGCTTCGGTAACGGCAATCTTGTGGTAGCCGACGTCGACCACGAAGATCGCGTCCGGAATACCGCCCATGTCCTTCACGCCGCCGATCGACTTTTGCAGCTTGGCCATTTCGCGCTCGAACAGGAGCGCTTCTTTCTTGCTCATGCGTTCGGTTTCGCCAGCTTCCAGCGATGCTTCCATATCCTTCAGGCGCTTGATCGAAACCTTCAGCGTCTTGAAGTTGGTCAGCATGCCGCCGAGCCAGCGTGCGTTGACGAAAGGCATGCCAGCGCGCTGTGCTTCTTCAGCGATCGTATCGCGCGACTGGCGCTTCGTGCCGACGAACAGGATCGTGCCGCGATTCGCTGCCAGTTGACGCGCGTACTTCAGCGCGTCGTTGTACATCGGCAGCGTCTTTTCGAGGTTGATGATGTGAATCTTGTTGCGATGGCCGAAAATGAAGGGGGCCATCTTCGGGTTCCAGAAGCGCGTTTGGTGACCGAAGTGGACACCGGCTTCCAGCATTTGACGCATGGTAACTGCCATGAAATTCTCCGCGAGGGTTAGGTCTTAAGCCGGCTGCCGTATCTGCCGCGCCGCCAGTTGCATTTTCTGGCTGAACGCGACGGACACCCTGGGTGCGCCGGCTTGCGAGTCTGCTGCCTTGGTGCTGCCTACCCCGTAGCGCAGGCAACTATCGCTACGAGAAGCCTCCCCTGCCAGTTAGTGCCCGTCCGCCCATTAGAACAGCGGATAAAGCAACAAAATAAGACAGAGATCGACTTAGCCAAAGATTATAGCACGCGCCTATAGGCCGACTCAACCCGCCCGGTAGCTCCTGTTTGCCGCTGGCGGTTGCACCCGGGCGCTTGCCGCCGGCCTCGGCAAGGCAAACGCAGGCACCGGCAAGCCACCGCAAACACGAGGACAAAAGGCGCCAACCCTCTCGCAAAACCCTGCGGCGGGTGGAATATGGTGCGATAATCTTGCAATAAATTGCATTTCAGGCCCGACTCATGGCTATTACGCTCAAAAACGAACACGATATCGCGCAGATGCGCGTCGCCTGCAAGCTTGCTAGCGAAGTGCTCGATTACATTACGCCGTTCGTCACGGCCGGCATCACGACCGGCGAACTCGACCGGCTGTGTCACGAATACATGCTCAAGGAACAAGGCACGGTTCCGGCGCCGCTGAATTATCAGCCGCCCGGCTACCCGCCTTACCCGAAAGCCACCTGCATTTCGGTCAACGACGTGATCTGTCACGGCATTCCGGGCGATAAGACACTGAAGAACGGCGACGCGCTGAATATCGACGTCACGGTGATCAAGGAAGGCTATTTCGGCGACACCAGCCGGATGTTCATCGTCGGTGAAGGCTCGATCATGGCTAAACGCCTCGTGCAGACCACCTTCGAATGCATGTGGCTCGGCATCGATCAGGTGCGCCCGGGCGCCCATCTCGGCGATATCGGCTACGCCATCCAGAAACACGCCGAAGGGCAAGGCTACAGCGTGGTCCGCGAATATTGCGGCCACGGCATCGGCACGGTGTTCCACGAAGACCCGCAGATTCTGCACTACGGCCGTCCCGGCACCGGGCTCGAGCTGCAGACGGGCATGATCTTCACGATCGAACCGATGATCAACGCCGGTCGGCGCGACATCCGCACCATGCCGGACCAGTGGACCGTCAAGACCAAAGACCGCAGCCTGTCGGCACAGTGGGAGCACACCGTGCTCGTCACGGAAACCGGCTACGACGTGCTGACCGTTTCGGCCGGCACGCCCGCGCGTCCGCCAGTTGTCGCGGCCACGGCCTGACCGACTTCCGACCTCACCCGCCCGCCAATGAGTAGTGTTCCAGCCGTCGCCCAATCCCATGCCACGTCGCTCAAGGCGGACTACAAAGTGGCCAAAGCCCAGTTGCTGGAACGCTTCAAGACCGCCTCCAACGTCGACTCGCTGATGGCGGCGCTCGCGCGCGCCACAGACGAGTCACTGCGCGCCGCCTGGAACACCTGTGGGCTGCCGCCCGAACTGGCGCTGCTGGCCGTCGGCGGTTACGGGCGGGGCGAACTCGCGCCGCATTCCGACATCGACATTCTGGTTCTGCTGCCCGACGCGCCAATCGAGCATCTCGAAGCGCGCATCGAACGCTTTATCAGCCTCGCATGGGATTTGGGGCTCGAACTCGGCAGCAGCGTGCGCAGCGTTGCGCAGTGCGTCGAAGAGGCCGCCAACGACGTCACCGTGCGCACCTCGCTGCTCGAGGCGCGGTGCATTACGGGGAGCACCACGCTCTTCGACAACTTTGTTGAGCGCTATCGCGAAACGCTCGACCCGCGCGCGTTCTTCCAGGCCAAAGTGCTGGAAATGCGTCAGCGGCACGCCAAGTTTCAGGACACGCCGTATTCGCTCGAACCGAACATCAAGGAGAGTCCGGGCGGTCTGCGCGATCTGCAACTGATTCTGTGGATTACACAGGCGGCCGGTTTCGGCAGTAGCTGGCGCGAGCTCGAGGCACGCGGCCTGATCACCGAGCGCGAAGCGCGCGAACTGCGCCGCAACGAAGGCTTTCTGAAAACGCTGCGTGCCCGGCTGCATGTGATCGCCGGCCGCCGCCAGGACATCCTGGTATTCGACCTGCAAACGCCAGTAGCCGAAAGCTTCGGCTACCAGCCGACGGCCACCAAGCGCGCCAGCGAACAGCTGATGCGCCGCTATTACTGGTCCGCCAAGGCCGTGACGCAGCTCGCCACGATCCTGATCCAGAACATCGAAGCGCAGCTTTTCCCCAACACGAGCGGCATCACGCGCGTGCTGTCGGACCGTTTCGTCGAGAAGCAGGGCATGCTGGAAATCGCCAGCGACGACGTATTCCAGCGCGAACCGAACGCGATCCTCGAGGCGTTCCTGCTCTACGAGCAGACGCCGGGCGTGAAGGGTTTGTCGGCGCGCACGCTGCGCGCGATCTACAACGCCCGCGACGTGATGGACCAGCATTGGCGGCGCGACCCGGAAAACCGGCGCCTGTTCATGGACATCCTGAAGCAGCCGGCCGGCATCACGCACGCGCTACGCCTGATGAACCAGACCAGCGTGCTCGGGCGCTATCTGCTGAACTTCCGGCGCATCGTCGGACAGATGCAGCACGACCTGTATCACGTCTACACGGTCGATCAGCACATCCTCATGGTGTTGCGCAATCTGCGCCGCTTCGCGGTAGCCGAGCACGCGCACGAATATCCGTTCTGCAGCCAGTTGATCGCCAATTTCGACCGACCGTGGGTGTTGTACGTGGCGGCGCTGTTTCACGACATCGCCAAGGGCCGCGGCGGCGACCATTCTACGCTCGGCATGGCCGACGCGCGGCGCTTCTGCCGCAGCCATGGCATCGAGGGCGAGGACGGCGAACTGGTCGTCTGGCTGGTCCAGCAGCATCTGACCATGAGCCAGGTCGCGCAGAAACAGGACACGAGCGACCCCGAAGTCATCAAACGGTTTGCCGAACAGGTTGGCAACGAGCGCCGGCTGACTGCCCTTTACCTGCTGACCGTGGCCGACATTCGCGGCACCAGCCCGAAAGTCTGGAACACTTGGAAAGGCAAGCTGCTCGAAGACCTCTACCGCGCAACTCTGGCGGTGCTCGGCGGCGCGCGGCCTGACGCGCACTCCGAACTGAAGTCGCGCCAGGAAGAGGCGTTGGCCCTGCTGCGCCTCGAAACCGTGCCGGAAGGCGCGCAGAAGGCGCTGTGGGACAAGCTGGACATCGGCTACTTCCTGCGCCACGACGCGGCGGATATCGCATGGCAGACCCGCGTGCTGTACCGCCACGTCGAGACCGCGACGCCGATCGTGCGGGCGCGTCCTTCGCCGATCGGTGAAGCGCTTCAGGTGCTGGTGTATGTGAAAGACCAGCCTGATCTGTTCGCCGGCATTTGCGCGTATTTCGACCGCAATGGCTTGTCAGTGCTCGATGCACGGGTCAGCACGACCCGTCACGGGTATGCGCTCGATAATTTCCTCGTCGCGCATACCGAAGAAGACGTGCATTATCGCGATATTGCCAATCTGGTCGAACAGGAACTGACCGCACGCCTCACGGGTGACGGCACCCTGCTCCCAGGACCGTCGAAAGGCCGTTTGTCACGGCTGTCGCGGACCTTCCCTGTTACGCCGCGCGTCGATCTTCGGGCCGACGAACGCGGCCAATACTACATCCTGTCCGTGTCTGCGAACGACCGGCCAGGCCTTCTTTATTCAATCGCGCGCGTGCTGGCCGAGCACCGGGTCGGCGTCGCGTCGGCGCGGATCAATACGCTCGGCGAACGCGTCGAAGACGTGTTCCTGCTGGATGGACACGGCCTGTCGGACAACCGTCTGCAAATTCAGGTCGAGACCGAGCTGCTGCGCGCGATTGCAGTGTGAGATTTCATGCGAGTCAAATTAACAGCCAAGCACCCGCGGCCGGCTTCGTCCGAACGCGCCCCTGTCCGTACCGGAAGCACCTCGGCGCGTAAGCCGACGCGCCCGGCCGGGCCGAAGCCGTCCACGTCGACGGCGGGTTTTAGCGGGGCGCGGGGTGCAGGCGCTGGCGCAGCGGGTGGTGGCAAGCGGCCGGCGGGCGCAGGTAAGCCGGCAGGCGCCGGTGCGCGTGCACCGCGGGCTGAAGGATCGTTTTCCCGTGAGCGGGATGCGGGTGGTGCAGGCGCTGCGCGCCGGGCACCGTCGGATCGGCCGCCGCGGCGTGAAGGGGCCGGTGGTGCGCCGCGTCGCTTTGAGGGCAGCGGTGATCGCGCTCCGCGTCGCGACGATAGCGAGCGTGCGCCGCGGCGTGCTGATGGTGAACGCAGCCAAGGCGCGCCGCGCCGCTTCGAGGGCGGCGGTGATCGCGCTCCGCGCCGGGACGATGGTGCGCGTGCGCCGCGCCGGTTTGAAGGTAGTGGCGATCGTAGCGAACGTGCTCCGCGTCGTGCTGATGGTGAACGCGGGCAAGGCGCACCGCGCCGGCTTGAGGGCGGCGGTGATCGTGCTCCGCGTCGGGACGAGGGCGCTCGTGCGCCTCGCCGGTTTGAAGACGGTGGCGATCGCAGTGAACGCGCACCGCGCCGCTTCGAAGGCGGCGGTGATCGTGCTCCGCGTCGGGACGATGGCGACCGTGCTCCGCGTCGCTTTGAAGGCGGTTCGGATCGTGGGCGAGCGCAGTCAAGGTGCGCCCCGGCGGTTTGAAGGCAGCTCGGACCGTAGCGAACGTGCGCCTCGCCGCTTCGAAGGCAGCGCAGACCGCAGCGAACGCGCACCGCGCAGCTTCGAAGGCAATCGCGCCCCACGCCGCGACGACGGCGAACGCCGCTCGTTCAGCGGCCCACGCCCGGGCACAGGCCGCCCGTCTGAAGACCGCCCACGTGGCGAGCGTCCTGCGCGCGACGCCTCGGATCGGCCTCGCTTCGGCAGCGATCGCGGCGCACCGCAAGAACGCCGTAGCGGCGAGCGCGGACCGCGCAGCGACAGCGCACCGCGCCGTTTTGAAGGCGAACGCGGCTCGTCCGAGCGTGGCGAGCGTACTTTCGCAAAACCCGTCAAGAGCGGCTACGGCGACCGCACGGATCGTCCGGCGCGCGCGCCGCGCGACGAGCGCGGCGAACGGGCACCGGCCAAACGCGAATTTGGCGATCGTCCGGCGCGTGCCGGCGAGCGTAGTGAACGTAATGACCGTGGCGAACGCCCAGCTCGCAGCTTCGACAAGGCGCTGCCGGCCGCCGGCCGCCGCTTTGGCGATGACACCCGCCCGGCCCGCGCCGACAAGCCGCGTGGCCCCACACCGGCAGCCAGAGCCGAACGCGACACCGATGCCGCCCCGCGCACGCCGCGCCGCGATTACGAAGACGCACCGGGCACCGTGCGCCTGTCCAAACTGATGTCGGAGCTCGGCATGTGCTCGCGCCGCGAAGCCGACGAGTGGATCGAAAAAGGCTGGGTGCTGGTCGACGGCGAGCGGATCGACACGCTCGGCACCAAGATTCGTCCGGACCAGCGCATCGAGATCGATCCGGCCGCCGAAGCCGCCCAAGCGAGCCAGGTGACGGTCCTGATCCACAAGCCTGTGGGCCTTGTATCGGGCCAGGCGGAAGACGGCTACCAACCGGCGATCACGCTGGTCACGCCGGAAAATCGCTGGGAAGGCGACAGTTCCGACATCCGCTTCTCGGTCTCGCATCTGCGCCAGCTCGCGCCGGCCGGTCGCCTGGACATCGATTCGACGGGCTTGCTGGTGCTGACGCAGGACGGCCGCATCGCCAAGCAGCTGATCGGCGGCCATTCGGAGATCGACAAGGAGTATCTGGTGCGCGTGGCGTTCGGCGAACACACCACCGACGTCGAAAGCCACTTCCCGCCGGAAAGCCTCGCGCTCTTGTGCCACGGCCTCTCGCTCGACGACGTGCCGCTGAAACCCGCACAGGTCAATTGGCAAAACGGCGAGCAACTGCGTTTCGTGCTGCGCGAAGGCAAGAAGCGCCAGATCCGCCGGATGTGCGAGCTGGTCGGCCTCGAAGTGATCGGCCTGAAGCGCGTACGGATGGGCCAGGTGATGCTGGGTGCGCTGCCGCCGGGCCAATGGCGCTATCTGTCGGCGGACGAGTCGTTTTGATGCCGGGAGCCTGACGCTCGAACAGTGAAAAACTCACGGTGCCCGCGCCGTGATGTTCACCCAACAAAAAACCCACGCCTCGGCGTGGGTTTTTTGTTTCCGGCGGCGGCATACCCGAGAAAACGATCGTCGCAGACCGGAACGAAGCGTCAATCGTCGCTATTCGGGTCCAGATCCGGAAACAGGACTTCCGTGAAGCCGAACTTCGCGAAATCGTTGATCCGCATCGGGTACAGCTTGCCGATCAGATGGTCGCACTCATGTTGCACCACGCGCGCGTGGAATCCCTCGGCGACGCGGTCGATCGGTTTGCCGTATTGATCGAAGCCGTGATACTTGATCATCGAAAACCGGCTCACCGCGCCTCGCAAGCCCGGCACGGACAGGCAGCCTTCCCAACCCTCTTCCATATCCAGCGACACCGGCGAGATGGTCGGGTTGATCAGCACCGTTTCCGGCACCGGCGGCGCATCCGGATAGCGCTCGTTGTGCCCGAAACCGAAGATCACCACCTGCAGATTGACGCCGATCTGCGGCGCAGCGAGCCCCGCGCCATCCGCGTCGTGCATGGTTTCGAACATGTCTTTGACGAGTTCATGCAGTTCGGGCGTGTCGAAGTGATCGACCGGATCGGCAATGCGCAAAAGGCGCGGATCGCCCATCTTGAGAATTTCGCGGATCATAGATGCCCCTCCAGGAGCTTACGCATACCATCTTCGTCGAGTACCGGGATGCCGAGTTCCTCGGCTTTCGCCAGCTTGCTTCCCGCTTCGGCCCCCGCCACCACGTAATCTGTTTTCTTCGACACCGAGCCGGCCACTTTCGCACCGGCCGCTTCGAGCATTTCTTTCGCCTCTTCGCGGGCGAGTGTCGGCAAGGTGCCGGTCAATACGACCGTCTTGCCGGCCAGCACGCCTTGCGGCGCCTTGGGCGCGGGCGGTCCTTCCGGCCATGTGACCTTGCCCGGCGCACGGAGTTGCTCGATCACCGTCCGATTGTGCTCTTCGGCGAAAAACTGATGAATCGACTCGGCCACCACAGGACCCACGTCGTTCACCTCAAGCAATTCTTCGACCGAGGCATCCATGATCGGATTCAGCGAGCCGAAATGTTTGGCCAGATCTTTCGCCGTCGATTCGCCCACATGCCGGATCCCAAGCGCGTAAATGAAGCGCGCGAGCGTGGTGTGCTTGGCTTTTTCGAGCGAGTCGAGCAGATTCTGCGCGGACTTCTCGGCGAAGCGGTCGAGTTCCGCCAGTGTCGCAAAGCCAACGTTGAACAGATCGGCCGGCGTGCGCACCAGATTCTGCTCGACGAGTTGATCGATGATCTTTTCGCCAAGCCCGTCGATATCCAGCGCCCGCCGCTGCGCGAAGTGCCACAGCGCCTGCTTGCGCTGCGCCGGGCAGAACAGGCCACCCGTGCAGCGTGCAATCGCCTCGTCCGGCAGCCGTTCGATGCTCGAGCCGCACACCGGGCAATGCGTGGGCATGACGAACTCGCGGGCGTCGTCCGGGCGGCGGTCGAGCAGCGCGCTCACCACTTCGGGAATCACGTCGCCGGCGCGGCGCACGATCACCGTGTCGCCGATGCGGATATCTTTGCGGCGCACTTCGTCTTCATTGTGCAACGTGGCGTTCGTCACCGTCGCACCGCCGACGAACACCGGTTCCAGCCGCGCAACCGGCGTGATCGCGCCGGTGCGGCCGACCTGCACGTCGATCGCGACGAGTTTGGTCAGCGCTTCCTGCGCGGGGAATTTGTGCGCCAATGCAAAACGCGGCGCGCGCGAGACAAAGCCGAGCGCGTCCTGCTCATCGCGCCGGTTGACCTTGTAGACGACACCGTCGATATCGTAAGGCAGCGTGTCGCGCTTCTCGCCGACCGCGTGGAAAAACCCCAGCAAGCCTTCGGCGCCCTGCACCACCTCCCGCTCGCCATTCACCGGCAAGCCGAGTTCCTTGTACCAATCAAGCAGTTCGCTATGCCTGGCCGGCATCTCGCCGCCTTCGAGCACACCGATTCCATATGCGAAGAACGACAGCGGCCGCTGCGCGGTGATCTTCGAATCGAGCTGCCGCAAGCTGCCTGCGGCAGCATTACGCGGATTGGCGAACTCCTTCTGCTCAGCGGCCCGCTGGCGCTCGTTCAGTCGTTCAAAATCGCGCTTGAACATGAGCACTTCACCGCGCACGTCGAGTACGCGTGGGATGCGCTTGCCTTTGAGCTTGAGCGGAATGGAACGGATCGTGCGAACGTTCTCCGTGACATTCTCGCCGGTGGTGCCGTCGCCGCGCGTGGACGCCTGGACGAACATGCCGTCGACATAACGCAGCGAGATGGCCAGCCCGTCGAATTTCAGCTCGGCCGCGTACTCCACCGGCACTGGCGGTTCGCTCGCGTTCTTGCCGAGCGCGTCGCCGACGCGTTTGTCGAACGCGACGATGTCTTCGTCTTCGAAGCCATTGTTCAGCGAAAGCATGGGTTGATCGTGCACGACCGGCTCGAAGCCGCTTGATGCCTCGCCGCCCACGCGCTGGGTCGGCGAATCCGGCGCGATCAGGTCCGGATGCTCCGTCTCGATCCCCTCCAGTTCCTTGAAAAGCTTGTCGTATTCCGCATCCGGCAGGTCCGGCTGGTCGAGCACGTAGTACGCATAGTTGGCGCGTTCGAGTTCCGCGCGCAGCCACGCGGCCCGCTCTGCCGGAGCGCTGGTTGCAGGGTGTGAGGCGGGGGTTCGGGCCATGCTGTCGGAAGCTTCTTCAATGGAATTCGGACATTGGATTATCGCAGGAAGCGTGCCCCTTTACATCGGCCGAATGGCCAGTTTCGTGGGTTCCATGCACGACCTGAAACACTGCCCCAAACGCCAACGGCCGCACATCGTGCGGCCGTCGAGTACTGCATGAAAAAGTGCTGCCGTTACTGGCTGAACAAACGCCGGGTGGCCGGCGAACCCGCCGGAATACCCGCCTGTTCGAGCTTCGCGTAGAGCGTCATCAGCTGCTTTTCGATGGCCAGCAGCGCCGTTTCCGGCAGCGGGCGGCGCCCATCGTCGACCACCCGTCCGCCAATACGTTCAGCCAACGATTTCGCGTAGTCGCACATCAGGCGGAACGGCAGGATGTCTTCGTCCGCGACTGGCACGTCGAGCACCAGCGTGATCATCTGGCCGCCCTTGTAGGTCAGGTCGTCGCGCAGGAAATTGGTGTCGCCGAATTGCAGCATGAACACCGGGCTCTGCTTCGCGTCGAGCTTGACGAAGCGCGTGCCGTCGCGCGAGAGCAGCAAACCGTCCTGCGACGCGACGGCCTGGACATAGTTGGCCGACCACGGCGCGCCGTCGGAGAGTACGTTGATCGACAGTTGCGCATCGCACTGCGCCGCGAAGCCGTCGAGCTCGCGCGCCATGGCAACCGTTTCGAGCATGTCGGGAAATTCCGGCGACGCGTCGAGCGCATCGGCAAACTGCTGCACGCCGGTCACGAACTCCGAGAACTCCAGTTCGTTGAGCGCTCCGCTGCGATTGGCCAACTGCGCTGCCGCGCGCAGCTCTTCATAGCGCGCGCCGTTTTGCAGCAATTCCCACGCGCCGCCTTCGAGCTTGCCTTCGATATGCACGGGCTTGCTGCCGGCGCGGCGCAGACGCTGCGCAAGCGGAATCACCTTGTCGCCGGCCACCGGGCCGTTCAACCGAATCGGCACGATGCAGTCGATGCGGCGATCGACGATAGCCGGCGGCGCCGACGAAATCGTCGTGGCAGCGGGCAGGATCGGCTCGACCGGTTCGCCGGCCTTCGCGGCCTGACCGCCTTCGGCTTCAGCACTGTCTTCCGCTTCCGGATAGCCGTTCGGCGTAGTCATCTCGGCCTGAATATCGGCCGGTGTATCGAGCGGCGCGGCGCTTGCGCCAAAAGTCGGCTCGACACGCGCCGCCGCGGATTCCGCCGCCGCGTCCGAACCCACTACCGGCTCGCGCCGCGTGGTCGGCCGGGCCGGCTCGATAAACGGACTCTGTTCTTCCTGATCGTCGCGCGCGAAACTTTCGGCGGTATCGGCCGGCATCGGGCGCGGCATCTTGCGGCGCACTTTCGCGCCCTGCCATGCGTTGTACACGACCACGCCCCCGACCACCACGGCGCCCGCGCCGATCAAACCGAGTGTCAACTCGTCCATGCATGCTCCATCAGCAATTCTTCTGTCTGCGCGGCTCTGCGCCCACCCCACGTGTCGCGCGGCCGATGGCCGCTGCGCTGAACGCGGGCGCCCGCGATGATCAATCTAAACGAAAACTTAAACGATATTCTGGGCGAAACCAGCCGCGGTTTCCATGTCGACCGCGACGATCCGCGATACACCCTGCTCCTGCATGGTCACGCCGATCAGTTGCTGCGCCATTTCCATCGCGATCTTGTTGTGCGAAATGAACAGGAACTGCGTTTTGTCCGACATCGCGCGCACGAGGTTCGCGAAGCGCTCCGTGTTGGCGTCGTCGAGCGGCGCGTCCACTTCGTCGAGCAGACAGAACGGTGCGGGATTCAACTGGAACATCGCGAACACCAGCGCAGTGGCGGTCAGTGCCTTCTCGCCGCCCGACAGCAGGTGAATCGTCGAATTCTTCTTGCCCGGCGGTTGCGCCATCACCTGCACACCGGCATCGAGAATCTCGTCGCCGGTCATGATCAGCCTGGCCTGGCCACCGCCAAAGAGACGCGGGAACAGTTCGCCGAAATGACGGTTCACTTCGTCGAAGGTGCCTTGCAGCAACGTACGCGTTTCGCCGTCGATCTTGCGGATCGCGTCTTCCAGCGTTTCGATCGCATTGTTCAGGTCGGCCGATTGCGAATCGAGGAACGTTTTGCGTTCGGTCGCCGCTTTCAGTTCGTCGAGCGCGGCCATGTTGACCGGGCCGAGCGCCGTGATCGCGTTGTTGATCCGCGTGACTTCGCCTTGCAGGTAGGACGGCTTCATGTCCGGCGTGAGCTTGGCCTGCAATTGCGCTTCATCGACGCCGGCCGCGGCCAGTTGCTCGATGAACTGCTCGCCGTTCAGGCGCGCGGCCTGTTCCTTCAGCTGCAATTCGTTGATGCGGTCGCGCAGCGGCTGCAGCGCACGTTCGGCGGTCAAACGGGTTTCGTCGGCGGCACGCAGCTTGGCGGTCAGGTCGTCCAGTTCGAGACGCGCGGCGTGCAGCGCTTCTTCCTTGACCGCGCGGATATCGAGCGCGTCCTGCAAGCCGGTATGCGCGGTTTGCTCATTGATCGTTTCCAGCTCGGCGCGCGCATCTTCCAGCGACGCGGCGACGCGCTCGCTCTGCTCGTGCGAAACCTGGATGCTGCGCTTCAATTCGTCGATACGGTTCGCCATGTTGCGCGCGGCGAAGCGCGCGTCGGTGGCGGCGCGATCGAGATCGCGCGATTGCGCGCGCGCGGCGGTGAGCGATTCGTCGAGTGCTTCGAAGGCCAGTTGGTGATCTTCGAAACGCGCCTGCAATTCGGCGAGTTCGGCGTCGTGACGCTCGAAGTTCGCTTCCGATTCGCCGCGCAAAGCGCGCTGCTCTTCGATCTGCGCGGTGATTTCCTCGAGCTCTTCGCGGATCTGCGTGCTGCGCTGCGTGTAGCGCTCATGCGCCTGAGCGAGCTTGAGCACGTCCAACTGCAAGGCGTGCACGCGTTGCGTCGCGCGCTCCGACTGTTGACGCACATCGGTCAACGCTTGCGCGGCTTGCGTGTGCGCGGCTTCGGCGCGGATCGCGGCGGCCTTCGCCTCATCGGCAAGCAAGGCTTGCGCACGCACCTGACGCGTCAGGTTTTCGATTTCCTGCTGACGGGCCAGCATGCCGGCCTGTTCGGAGTCGGCGGCATACAACTGGACGCCGACCCGCGTCACCACGTGGCCGGCCTTCACAACGAACGAGCCGCCTTCCGGCAATTGCGCGCGCATGGCGAGTGCCTGCTGCAGATCGTCAGCGACAAAGGCGAGGCCGAGCCAGTCGTTCAGCACGGCGCGAATGCCTGCGTCGTCGATACGAACCAGCGACAGCAACGGACGCAAAGCCGGCGATGCAGCGACCGGCTGACCGGCCGGCGGCGGCGCGTAGAACGCGAGCTTGGCGGGCGGCGCGTCGGTCGCGAATGCCTTGACCCAGTCGAGGTTCGACACTTCCAGCGCGGCGAGCCGCTCGCGCAGCACCGCCTCAAGCGCGGCTTCCCAGCCGGCTTCGACGTGCAGCTTCTTCCACAGACGCGGCAAGCCGCTCAGCTCGTGCTTTTCAAGCCACGGCTGGATCTTGCCTTCGGTCTGGACGTTTTCCTGCAATTGCTTGAGCGCGGCAAGGCGTGCGTCGAGCTGATGAATCTGTGCGCTCTCCGACTGCACGCGCTCCTGGGCAGCGCGCCGTTCGCCGTCGAGGCGCGGCAGCGTTTCCTGCGCGTCGGCGAGACGGGCCTGCGCGTCATGCAGGATTTCTTCGTGCTCGGCGAGCTGCATGCGCAGATCTTCGAGTTGCGCTTCGTCGGGTGCGTCGAGACCGCCCGCTTCCGACTTCAGCCGCTCGTGACGCTGCTGCAGTTGCTGCAATTGCTGATCCGCATTGCGCTGGTGCGCGGCTTCGAGCTTGATTGCCTGTTCGGTCTGCGCGATACCGCCGCGCTCGGCATTGAGTTCACTTTGCGCATCGCGCCAGCGCGCTTCGAGCGCCGGCATCGCATCGTGCTTCGCGGCGGCTTCGTCTTCGGCCAGCGCGGCTTTTTCTTCGGCGACAGCCAGTTGTTCTTCAGCGTCTTCGAGATCGCCTTGCGCTTTCTGGGCTTGCGACTGCCACTGTTCACGCTGCGCGGTCAATGCGGCGATCTGCGCCTGCACACGGTTGCGCGATTCGACGATGAACTTGATCTCGGCCTCGAGGCGGCTGACTTCGGCATTCGCCTCGTACAACGCACCTTGCGCACCCTGCATTGCGTCGCTGGCGGAATAATGCGCGACGCGCAGCGTTTCGAGTTGCGCCTCGACTTCGCGCAGCTTCGCGGTTTGCGCTTCCAGGTCGATCTGCGCCTGTTCGATCGCGCGTTGCTGGCGTTCCTGCTCGCCGCCGGCTTCGTTCTTGCGCAACAGCCACAACAGGCGTTGCTTCTCTTCGCCGTCGGCCTGCAAATCCTTGTATTTGGTCGCGACGATCGCCTGCCCCTCGAGCTTCTCGAGATTCGCACTGAGTTCGCGGACGATGTCTTCGACGCGGATCAGATTCTCGCGCGTGTCGTGCAGGCGGTTCTCGGTCTCGCGGCGGCGTTCCTTGTACTTCGACACGCCCGCGGCTTCTTCGAGGAACACGCGCAGCTCTTCCGGCTTCGCCTCGATCAGGCGCGCGATCATGCCTTGCCCGATGATCGCGTAGGCACGCGGCCCGAGGCCGGTGCCGAGGAAGATGTCCTGGATGTCGCGGCGGCGCGCCGGCAGGTTGTTGATGTAGTAGCTCGAGGTGCCGTCGCGCGTGAGCACACGCTTGACGGCGATTTCGGCATACTGCCCCCACTGTCCGGCGGCACGGCCGTCGGCGTTGTCGAACACGAGTTCAACGCTGGCGCGGCTACCCGGCTTGCGCGCGGTCGAGCCATTGAAGATCACGTCCTGCATCGACTCGCCGCGCAGTTCGGAAGCGCGCGATTCGCCGAGCACCCAGCGCACGGCGTCGATGATATTGGACTTGCCGCACCCATTCGGTCCGACCACGCCGACAAGCTGGCCCGGGACCTGGAAATGCGTGGGATCGACGAATGACTTGAAGCCAGCGAGTTTGATCGAGGTCAGACGCACGGCGATTTCGCTGTTTGAAAAGGGAAAATAAAAGGTGGCTCGTGAAGTCCGCGCCAGCCGTTCGCCGGTACAGCGAAACGGCCCGTGCAACCCCGCGACACGGGCGCCAATCGCACGCGGTGAAGCGTGCGCCGGCTAATGAGGGGCAATCATACCATCGCGCGCGAGCGGTTCTTAGCGTCCTTACGGTCTGTGCTGTCGCCGGTGTCGAGACCCGTGTCCTGATTGGCCGGATCAGGCGGCAAAGCCCTGGTTCGGTGCACCCAGCTGGATAGCGCCGACGCCAGCACGATGCACAGACCGCCCGCCCATTCGCGCGGGCCGGGTGTTTCGCCGGCAAAGAGCCACGCGGACAAGGCCGTGACCACGATCTCGAACAGCATGATGATCGAGGCCCGATTGGCGGGCACTCGCGAGAGGCCGTACTGCACGAGCATATTGTTCGACGCGAGCAGAAAACCGAGGCCGAGCACCAGTAGCGCGGCCGTGCCGAGATGCGCGCCGGTGGGCGGTGCGGGCATCGCCTCGAACAGCGAGGCAAAGGCGCTGAAAATCGCCGCGCCGCCGAAGATCGTCGCAGTGCGCATTTCCGGTTTCATCTCAGGCAGCACACGGCTCGTCTTGAGGATCAGCACGTTGCTCATCGCAAAGCCCATGCCGCCGGCAAGCCCGGCCCATTCGGCCAGGTTGCCGGGCACCGGGATGCCCAGTTGCGGCGACCACAGCATGGTCATCGCGCCGGCCAGAGACAGCGCGGCAAGGCCGGCGCCGGCCCAGGTCAGCCGTTCGTGCAGGATGAAGTGCGCAAAGAGCGCGGTCCAGGCGGGGGTGAGATAGAACAGCAGGAGGACGCGCATCACCTCGCCGTGGATCGAACCCCACACGAAGCCGAGATTGGTAATGCCCGCGGCCAGCGCGAGGGCCGGCAGCAGCCAGTGCCAGCGCACGGTCCTGAGCGCGCGGTAGCGCACCAGCAGAACGAACAGGCAACCGGCGCCGCTCGTGAGCGCGCTCGCCGCCGTGCCCGTTGCGCCGAGCGCATTCAGCATGCGCAGCGGATACCAGATCATGCCCCACACCGAGGCACCGAGCATGATTGCGAGGGTGGGCCAACCATTGCGAAGCCAGTTGGTCATGAAGCGAGACTCCCGCGGCGATTGTTGCTCCTGCGGGCGGTGCTGCCGATTCTGGCGAAGGCGTTCTTGCGCCCCCTGCCTCCTGATCGTCCCAATTGTCCGAAAGTCTCCGATGCTGCTACGTGCATTGCTGCTCCTGCTTCGTTTTTGCGCGAACCGTCCGCGGTTCACGTCGTTCCCGCTGCGTCGCATTGCCTGCGCTGCCTGGCGGGTTGCGCCGCGGCTTACACGCCAGGCGCCGCCGCAATGTGCCCCCAGATGCCCTCTGCGGGACACAATGCTTGCGTTCGGGCCGCTGCAGCCCGGAGTCATCCTCGATACTACCGTCGCGTTTCTATCTGCTGCATGCGTTTTGAGTCGCACACAGCAACGCGGCCATGAATTTCCCGCGCGCGCCGCCACGCTATAATCATCCGCTCGCCGCCGCTGTCGCCCTTTTCGCGTGTTTGATGCGTTTTACGGTCGGCATGCGTGCCCAGCCGCTCTTTGCATCCGTCTGCGCCCATCCTCGATCAGGCTCGATCCGCCCAGTGAACCCGCTACTCGACTCCCTCCAGCCCTACCCGTTCGAAAAGCTACGTGCGCTTTTCAAGGACGTCACGCCGCCGGCCGGCCTTGCGCACATCAGCTTCGGCATTGGCGAACCGAAACATCCCACGCCTGCGCTGATCCGCGACGCGGTGATTGCCTCGCTCGGCGGCCTCGCCGCTTATCCGGCCACCATCGGAACGCCTGCCCTGCGCGAGTCGATCGCGAAATGGGTGACGCAGCGCTACAACTTGCCCGCGATCGATCCGGCCACCCAGGTGCTGCCGGTGTCGGGCTCGCGCGAGGCGCTTTTTGCGCTCGCACAAACGGTCGTCGACCCCAAGCTAAATGCTGACGGCGAGCCTGCGATCGTACTCTGTCCGAACCCGTTCTACCAAATCTATGAAGGCGCGGCGATTCTCGCCGGCGCGCAGCCGTACTTCGTCAATACCGACCCGGCGCGCAACTTCGCCTGCGACTATTCGGCGGTGCCGGCCGACATCTGGGCGCGCACGCAGCTGCTCTACGTGTGCTCGCCGGGCAACCCGACCGGCGCGGTGCTCACGCTCGACGACTGGCGCGAACTGTTCGCGCTGTCGGACCGTTACGGCTTCGTGATCGCCTCGGACGAGTGCTACTCGGAAATCTACTTCGACGAAGCCCATCCGCCGCTCGGCGGCCTGGAAGCGGCGCACAAGCTCGGCCGCGGCTTCGAGCGCCTCGTCATGCTGTCGAGCCTGTCCAAGCGCTCGAACGTGCCGGGCATGCGCTCGGGGTTCGTGGCCGGCGACGCGGCGCTCCTGAAAGACTTCCTGCTATACCGGACATACCACGGCGCGGCCTTGTCGACGGTGTTCCAGAGTGCCAGCATCGCGGCCTGGAATGACGAAACGCACGTGCGCGAGAACCGCGCGAAGTACGTGCAGAAGTTTTCCACCGTAACGCCGATGCTCGCCGGGGTGCTCGACGTCCGCCTGCCCGACGCCGCGTTCTACCTGTGGGCGGACGTCTCGCGCACGGGCCTGTCGGACACCGAGTTCGCCCAGCGCCTCCACGCCGACTATAATGTGACGGTTCTGCCGGGCTCGTTCCTCGCGCGCACTGCGCACGGTGCGAACCCCGGCCGCAATTTCGTGCGCATGGCGCTCGTCGCCGATGTCGACGAATGCACGCAAGGCGCACAACGGATCGTCGATTTTTGCCGCGCGCTCGCGGGCTGAGTTTTTCGTGCGTTTTTTCGCGAGTTTTGTATTCAGCAGCCCAGCGCACCGCATTCCCTTCTCCAGACTTCAACTCTTCAGAAAAGCACGCATATGTCGCAACAACTTCAGCAGATCATTGATACCGCCTGGGAAAACCGCGCCGACCTGTCGCCGAAGGCCGCGCCGGCCGAGGTGCGCGAAGCCGTCGCCCACGCCATCGAGCAACTGGACAAGGGCGCGCTGCGCGTGGCCGAAAAGAAGGACGGCGACTGGATCGTCAATCAATGGCTGAAGAAAGCCGTGCTGCTGTCGTTCCGCCTGGAAGACAACGTGGTGCAAGCGGCTGGCGGCTACTCCCAGTTCTACGACAAGGTGCCGTCGAAGTTCGCCAACTACACCGCTGAAGACTTCGCCGCCGGCGGCTTCCGCGTGGTGCCGCCCGCCATCGCGCGCCGCGGCTCGTTCATCGCGAAGAACGTCGTGCTGATGCCGTCGTACACCAACATCGGCGCTTACGTGGACGAAGGCTCGATGGTCGACACGTGGGCGACCGTCGGTTCGTGCGCGCAGATCGGCAAGAACGTCCACCTGTCGGGTGGCGTGGGCATTGGTGGCGTGCTGGAGCCGCTGCAGGCCAACCCGGTCATCATCGAAGACAACTGCTTCATCGGCGCGCGTTCGGAAGTGGTGGAAGGCGTGATCGTCGAAGAAAACTCGGTGATCTCGATGGGCGTGTACCTGGGCCAGAGCACCAAGATTTACGACCGTGAAACCGGCGAAGTCACGTATGGCCGCATTCCGGCGGGCTCGGTGGTGGTGGCGGGCAACCTGCCGTCGAAAGACGGCTCGCATAGCCTTTACTGCGCCGTGATCGTCAAGAAGGTCGACGCCAAGACGCGTGCGAAGGTCGGCCTGAACGAGCTGCTGCGAGGCGACTGATGGCACGCGGCACCAAGACCGTTGTCTACGGCATCCCGAACTGCGACACCGTGAAGAAGGCCCGTGTGTGGCTCGAAGAGCATGACGTCGAGTTCGAATTCCACGACTTCAAGAAACACGGCGTGACCGAGCCGCTCGTGCAGGACTGGCTGAAGGATGTGAAGCTCGACGCGTTGCTGAACCGTCGGGGCACAACCTGGCGCGGCCTGTCCGACGACATGAAAGCGGCGGCGGACACGCAATCGGGCGCGATCGCCTTGATGATCCACAAGCCGTCGGTGATCAAGCGGCCGGTGCTGGTGGTCAATGGAAAGGTCAAGTCGCTCGGTTTTGCGGCGGACGAATACGCAGCACTGTTTGCCTG
This sequence comes from Paraburkholderia sp. BL23I1N1, assembly GCF_003610295.1. Lineage (NCBI taxonomy): Bacteria > Pseudomonadati > Pseudomonadota > Betaproteobacteria > Burkholderiales > Burkholderiaceae > Paraburkholderia > Paraburkholderia sp. BL23I1N1. The sequence goes on along the minus strand of NZ_RAPV01000001.1, from coordinate 1,529,718 downwards.
ATCCGAGCGCGTGAATTGATACGCGTGATCTGAAGCGTGAGACCGGACGCAACGGTTCGAACGCCATGATCAAAGACCTGAACCGGCGCGAAGATCGAACGCAACAAGCGGTAAAACGCGGCCTCGCCGCGTTGCTTAAAAGCTGTTGCCGGCTGCGGTGTCCAACCGCCAGCCGGCATTTTTTCATTTCAAAGTGGCTTGTACTGAATCCATGTCCGGCACCCTTGCTCTTACCGAACAACTGATCGCGCGCGCCTCTGTCACGCCCGACGACCAGCATTGCCAGCGTCTGTTGATCGAACGCCTGTCCGTGCTCGGCTTCGAGCACGAGACGATCGAATCGAACGGCGTGACCAACCTGTGGGCCGTCAAACGCGGCGTCGACGGCACGCGCGGCAAGCTGCTCGCTTTCGCCGGCCACACGGACGTCGTGCCGACCGGCCCGCTCGAACAATGGCACTCTGCGCCGTTCGAGCCGACCCATCGTGACGGCAAGCTCTACGGCCGCGGCGCGGCGGACATGAAGGCGTCGATCGCGGGCTTCGTGGTGGCAAGCGAGGAGTTCGTCGCGGCGCACCCCGCGCATCGCGGCTCGATCGCTTTCCTGATTACGAGCGACGAAGAAGGCCCCGCGACCGACGGCACCGTCAAGGTCGTTGAAGCGCTGCAGTCGCGCGGCGAGCGCATGGACTACTGCCTCGTCGGCGAACCGACCTCGAGCGCGCAGTTCGGCGACATGGTCAAGAATGGCCGGCGCGGTTCAATGTCGGGCAAGCTGATCGTCAAGGGCGTGCAAGGCCATATCGCCTACCCGCATCTGGCGAAAAACCCGGTGCATCTGCTTGCGCCCGCGTTGGCCGAACTGGTCGCCGAGCGCTGGGACGACGGCAACGAGTACTTCCCGCCCACCACCTGGCAGGTGTCGAACCTCCATAGCGGCACCGGCGCGACCAACGTGATCCCCGGCCATGCGGATGTGATGTTCAATTTCCGCTTCTCCACGGCCAGCACGGTGGAAGGCCTGCAGGCACGCGTCCACGCGATCCTCGACAAGCACAATCTCGAATACGACCTGCAATGGAATGTGAGCGGCCTGCCGTTCCTCACGCCGCGCGGCGACCTATCAAACGCGCTGGCTAAAGCCATCAAGGACGAAACCGGCGTCACGGCTGAACTGTCGACCACCGGCGGCACCTCGGATGGCCGCTTCATTGCCCGCATCTGCGAGCAGGTGATCGAATTCGGTCCGCTGAACGCCAGCATCCACAAGATCGACGAACATATCGAAGTCGCACACATCGAGCCGCTGAAGAACGTGTATCGCCGCGTGCTCGAACAACTGATCGCCTGACCAAGGAATATCCGCGATGACGCTCCCGTTTTCCACTGTTCGCGACCTGCTGCGTTTCGCGGTGTCGCGCTTCAATCAGGCCGAGTTGTCGTTCGGCCACGGCTCGGCCAACGCTTACGACGAAGCCGCCTATCTGATCCTGCAAACACTGCATCTGCCGCTGGATCTGCTGGAGCCGTTCCTCGACGCGCGCCTCTCCGCGGCTGAAATCGACGCCGTGCTGAACGTGATCGAGCGCCGCGCCGCCCAGCGCGTACCCGCGGCCTACATCACGCAGGAAGCGTGGATGCACGGCTTCCGCTTCTACGTGGACGAACGCGTGATCGTGCCGCGCTCGTTTATCGGCGAGTTGCTGCAGGACGGCCTGCAGCCGTACGTCGAAGATCCCGAACAGGTCAGCGCCGTGCTGGAACTGTGCACGGGCTCCGGCTGCCTTGCGATCCTCGCGGCGCACGCGTTCCCGAACGCCGATATCGACGCGGTCGATCTCTCCGCGCCCGCTATTGAAGTCGCCTCGCGCAACGTGACGGACTACCGGCTCGACGACCGCATCGCCCTCTTCGAAGGCGATCTGTACGCGCCGCTCGCCGAGCGCCGCTACGACGTGATCATCAGCAATCCGCCGTATGTGAATGCCAGCTCGATGGAGGAACTGCCCGCCGAATACAAGCACGAACCCCACATGGCCCTGGCAGGCGGCGCGGACGGCATGGATATCGTGCGCCGGATCATCGCCGAAGCGCGTAACTGGCTGACCGAACACGGCGTGCTGGTGGTCGAGATCGGCAACGAGCGCGCAAACGTCGAAGCGGCATTCGGTGGCCTCGATCTGGTCTGGCTGTCGACGAGTGCCGGCGACGACAACGTATTCCTGATTCAGGCCGCGGATCTGCCAGTCTGACGTTTTATTGCTGGACCCTCGAGGCGCGCGGCAGGCATTCAGTGCTTGGCCGCGCGCTTTGTCCGTGGGTCGCCCGTGAATTATCGGAGGATCGCCCACGTGTCTCCCGCGTGTCGCCCATGAATCACGCCCCCCAACGCACTCACGTTCGGTAAGATGGGCGCGGTCGGCTGTGCGCGGCGCCGTCAGGCAGCCGCGGCGGCGCTTTGCCAACCCTTCGCCCGCCTATGGAATTCGACCTGCTTCATGTCGGCCCGCTGGTCGCCCTCGCCCATATTCTCGGCGTGATCGCGGCGTGCCACGCGATTCTGTACACCCGCACGTCGCAAGGCGCGATCGCATGGGCTGTGTCGCTGGTCGCCATGCCGTATCTGACGCTGGTGCCCTACCTGTTTCTCGGCCGCAGCAAATTCGAAGGTTACGCGGACGCCCGCCGCATCGAAAACGAATTGCTGCGCACGCGCGCCCATCCTCGGGAATGGGATACAAAAGCCTCCTCCGCCGGGCTGCCTACGCAGGAACTGGGCGCCAGACTTGTGCATTCGCTCACGCGCCTGAGTGGTATGCCATTCCTGCCGGGCAATTCCGTGCGCACGCTCGTGAACGGAGCCGCGACTTTCGAGGCAATCTTCGAAGCGATTGAAAGCGCACGCAATTACGTGATCGTGCAGTTCTTCATTGTGCGCGACGACGCGCTCGGCGAGATGCTCAAAGACGCGCTGATCGCGAAAGCGCAGCAAGGCGTGCGCGTCTACTTCCTGTACGACAGCATTGGCAGTTTCGATCTGCCCCACCGCTACGTGGCGGCGCTGCGCGCGGCCGGCGTGGAGACGCACCCGTTCGCCACCAATCGCCGCTTCGTCAATCGCCTGCAGTTGAACTTCCGCAATCACCGCAAAATCGTCTCCGTGGACGGCGAGCGCGCGTTTGTCGGCGGACACAACGTGGGGGTCGAGTATCTCGGCAGCAAGCCGCCGCTGTCGCCGTGGCGCGATACGCATATCGAAGTGCGCGGCCCGGCCGTCGCCAGCATTCAGTTCGTATTCACTGAAGACTGGCACTGGGCGACCCAGGAGCTGCCCGAGTTCGTCATGCCGGACGTCCAGCCGGCCGACGAGGGCATGCACTGCCTCGTGGTGCCGAGCGGTCCGGCCGACAAGCAGGAGACCTGCTCGCTCTTCTTCGTGGAGGCGATCAACGCGGCACGCGAGCGGATCTGGATCACGACACCTTATCTCGTGCCCGACGAAGCCGTCTTCGCCGCGCTGCGACTTGCGGTGTTACGCGGCGTGGACGTGCGCATTCTGATTCCGTGCCGGCGCGATCACCGTGTGGTGTTCGCCGCCTCGAAACTGTATGCGTACGACTCGCTGCGCGCGGGCATCCGGATCTTCCGCTACCAGCCGGGCTTCCTGCATCAGAAAGTCGTGCTGATCGACAGCGTCGCGGCGGCAATCGGCAGCGCGAATCTCGACAACCGCTCGTTCCGGCTGAACTTCGAGATCATGGTGCTCACCGTGGACCGTGGCTTCGCCAAAGATGTCGAAGCGATGCTGCTCAAGGACTTCGCGGAGTCGCTCGAAATCGACCGCACCGAGTACCGCAAAGCGGGTGCGCTGCGGCGTGTGCTGATGCACGTGGCGCGGTTGTTCTCGCCGATCCTGTAGCGGCCACCGCGGCTCGGGCGCTGCCGGCTTCGACTGCGCCTGGCACCTTACCGCTTGCCGCCCTACCGTGCTTTACAGCAGCTTCTCGACGTCCTCGACAATCGCCTCGGGCTTGGTCAGCGGCGCATAGCGCTTCACCACTTTACCGTCGCGGCCGATGAGGAACTTGGTGAAGTTCCATTTGATCGCTTCGAGGCCCAGCAAACCCGGCGCCTCGCCCGTCAGATAGCGGAACAGCGGATGCGCGTTAGCGCCGTTCACGTCGATCTTGTCGAACATCGGAAAGGTCACGCCGTAGTTCTTTTCGCAGAAGCTGCCGATCTGCGCGGCATCCCCCGGTTCCTGCTTGCCGAACTGGTTGCACGGAAAACCGAGCACCGCGAGTCCGCGCGCAGCATAGGTGTCATAGACCTTTTGCAGGCCCGCGTACTGCGGTGTGAATCCGCATTCGCTCGCCGTATTGACGATCAGCAAGACCTTGCCCTGATAGCGCTCGAGGCTCACTTCCTCGCCGCCGAGCGTACGTGCAGAAAACGAATAAATCGATGTCATGTGTTCTCCCCGTAAAAGCCGTCAGTCTATGCCAAAAGATGCGCCGGTACAGTCGGCCGAATGGCCGATCCTGGCTGAGCGCCCGGTGTCAGCCCCGGCAGTCTAAAATAGCGTTTTTCTTCCGCCGGCCTCTTCGTGATCCGCTTTAACCAGTTCAGCCTCGCGCGCGGCACCAAGCCGCTCTTTGAAAACACCACGTTCACCCTCAACCCCGGCGAGAAGGCAGGCCTGGTGGGGGCGAACGGCGCAGGCAAGTCGACGCTGTTTGCCGTGCTGCTCGGCGAACTGCATGCGGACGGCGGCGATTTTTCGATGCCGCCGACCTGGCAGATCGCCCACGTCGCGCAGGAAACACCCGCCGCTGACAAGACCGCGCTCGCCTACACGCTCGACGGCGACGCGGCCTTGCGCACTATCGAAGCACGCATTGCCGAAGCCTCGGCCGCGCATGACGGCGCCGCCGAAGGCGAAGCGCACGCCGCGTTCGCCGACGCCGACGGCTACACCGCGCCCGCCCGCGCCGAGGCTTTGCTGCTCGGCCTTGGCTTCACGCTCGAACAAACGCGCGAGCCCGTCAGCAGTTTCTCGGGCGGCTGGCGCATGCGGTTGAATCTGGCGCAAGCGCTGATGTGCCGCTCCGACCTGCTGCTGCTCGACGAGCCGACCAACCACCTGGATCTCGACGCGATCGTCTGGCTCGAAGACTGGCTGCACCGTTATCCGGGTACGCTGATCGTGATCTCGCACGACCGCGAATTTCTCGACTCCGTCTGCAACGTCACGCTGCATCTGGAACAGCAGCAGATCAAGCGTTACGGCGGCAATTATTCGCAGTTCGAAATCCTGCGCGCGCAACAAATCGCTTTGCAGCAAAGCGCGTATGAGAAGCAGCAGCGCACGGTCGAGCATCTGCAGAGCTACATCAACCGTTTCAAGGCGCAGGCCACCAAGGCGCGCCAGGCGCAAAGCCGCGTGAAGGCGCTCGAAAAGATGGAAATGATCGCGCCGGCGCACGCGTCCTCGCCGTTCACGTTCGAATTCCGCACACCCGATTCCGCACCGAATCCGATGATGGTGATGGAAGACGTGCGCTGCGGCTATCACGGCGAAGACGGCGAAATTCCCATCGTCGACCATGTGATGCTGTCGATCCAGAACGGTCAGCGCATCGGCCTGCTTGGCGCCAACGGCCAAGGCAAATCTACGCTCATCAAAACGCTCGCCGGCACGCTCGAAGCCCTCAGCGGCCATGTGCGCGAAGGCAAGGGACTGCGCATCGGCTACTTCGCGCAGCATCAGCTCGAAACCCTGCGTCCGGACGATACCCCGCTGCAGCATCTGGCACGTCTGGCGCCGGATACGCGCGAACAGGAATTGCGCGACTTCCTCGGCAGTTTCAATTTTTCCGGTGAGATGGCGACCGCGAAAATCGCGCCCTTCTCGGGCGGCGAAAAAGCCCGTCTGGCACTCGCATTGATCATCTGGCAAAAGCCGAATCTGCTGCTGCTCGACGAACCAACCAACCACCTGGATCTCGAAACGCGTCACGCATTAACCATGGCGCTCGCGCAATTCGAGGGCACGCTGATTCTGGTGTCGCACGACCGGCATCTGTTGCGCGCCACCACTGACGTGTTCATGCTGGTCGCGAAGCACCGTCTGCAGGAATTCGACGGCGATCTCGACGACTACCGCGACTGGCTGCTCCAACATGCCGTGGAACAACGCGCGGCGCTCAAGGCGGGCACGGCGTCAAGCGGCACGGATAGCGCGGACAATGGCGTCAATCGCAAGGAGCAACGGCGCCTCGAAGCAGAAACGCGCCAGAAGCTCGCGCATCTGAAGAAGCCACTGCAAAGCCGCATCACGAAGATCGAAAAGGAAATGGACGCGCTCAACGCGGAAAAGGCGACGCTCGATGCGTTCGTCGTCGATCCGGCCAGTTACGAGCCCGAGCAGAAGAGCAAACTGACGGAGGCGATCCGCCGTCAGGCAGACGTGAACGCGCGCCTCGAAGCACTCGAAGCCGAATGGCTCGAGACTCATGAGGAACTCGAACAAATCGGCTAGCGGCAGGCAGTTGCTGGACCGCGCCGGCATCGATCGGAGGTAGCCCTTGTCACCCGTGAGCTCGTCTGCGTCTTCATCGGAGTCCTCATCTGAGTTGCTCTCCGCGTCTTCATCAGCGTCATCGGTCGCGTCGTCGCAGGTGGCAGCGCCGGCTCCGCTGCAAGGCCTGCGTGTGCTGGACCTGACGCGCCTGCTGCCCGGTCCGGTGGCCGCCTTGCGGCTTGCAGAACTCGGCGCCGACGTGCTGAAGATTGAAGCGCCCGGCGCGGGCGACCCCACCCGCACGATGATGCAATCGTCGGGCGACCGCGTGGCAGGCCGCCCCGGCGCGTTTTACCGGCTGGTGAATCGCGGCAAGCGCGAAACGCGCCTCGACCTCAAATCGGAACCAGGACGCAACGTGCTACGCGCGCTCGCGGCCGAAGCGGATGTGCTGATCGAGAGCTTCCGTCCCGGCGTGATGGAGCGCCTCGGTATCGGCTACGAAACCCTGCGCGCGGTCAATCCGCGGCTGGTCTACTGCGCGATCAGCGGTTACGGTGCGAGCGGTCCGTTTGTCGACCATCCCGGTCACGATCTGAACTACATCGGCTATGCGGGCGTGCTCGATCAACTGGCGAGCCGCGACGGCACGCCGATTCTGCCGAATTTCCAGATTGCCGACCTGCTCGGCGGCGCGTTAAGCGCCGTGACGCAGATTCTTGCCGCGTTGTGGCATGTGTCGCGCGGCGGCGCCGGCCGCTTCGTCGATGTATCCATGACGCACGTCACGCATGCGCACAACGTCGTCGCGCAAGTGGCGCTCGCCAATGAGGGCGCCGCGCCGGCCGCCGGCGCCGGTCTGCTGAACGGCGGTGTGCCCTGCTACAACCTGTATCGGACACTCAACAACCGCTGGCTCGCGGTCGGCGCGCTCGAACTCAAATTCTGGGAAACGCTGTGCATGGCGCTGGACCGCCCCGAATGGGCGACGCGTCACTGGAGCCTGGGTCAGGCGATCGGCGGCCCGGACGCCGCCGCGCTGACGCAGGATTTCGCCGACCTGATCGGCAAGCGCCCGCTGGAGGAATGGGTGTTGCTGCTGGAATCGCTGGACTGCTGCGTCTCGCCGGTGCTGACCCCGACGGAAGCCGCGCAGCATCCGCTGTTCAACCTGCAACCGTACGCCGCGATGAGCGAAGACCAGAACGGCGACGAAGCTGGGGACGAAGGTGGCCACACCCGTCACGCGCCATTGAAGCGCGACTAGGGCTAAGCAAAAAGGCCAAGCTCAGATTTGGCCAGGCGCTCTGCGGTGCGGGCTCACGCCCCACCGCCCCGAAACCTCAGCGCCGCGCCACCGGCTGCCGCGGCAAAACCTGACGCGGAGTTTTTTCGTCGTCGTACAGGAAATGTTTGCGGCCTTCCACGTGACGGCTGATCGTTGCGCGCACTTCGGCGGGAGTGACGTGTTCGGCCACCACCCGGCGCGAAATCTGCCCCGTCGTGTCGATCCACTCGACAATCCGGCAAGCACCGCCCCAAGGCTGGCGAATGGGCTCGGAGACACGGCAGCCGCGCACCTGCATCGGCCGCTCGACCACGGTTTCATATGACTGTTTCAAGGCGCGATCCTCTTTCCGGCATCACAAGGGATGCAATACCTTCGCAGCTTAGGAAAAAGGAATGTCGGGTAGGTTACAGCCAATATGGAGATATTTACCGCGCATTACGGCGGCGGCAGCGCCCGTGGGCGCCGGAGCCCCGTCTATTCGAGCGTGCGGACCCGATCGATGGCTTGCTCGATCCTTTCAACTGCAACAACCTGTAAGCCTTCAATCGGCTGTTTGGGTGCATTGGCCTTCGGAATGACCGCGACCGAAAAGCCCAGTTTGGCCGCTTCCTTAAGGCGATCCTGACCGCGCGGCGATGGCCGGATTTCGCCGGCGAGGCCCACTTCGCCGAATACGACCAGCCCCTTGGGCAGCGGCTTGTTGCGCATCGATGAGTGAATCGCGAACAGCACGGCCAGGTCGGCCGCGGGCTCGGTGATCTTCACGCCGCCGACCGCATTCAGGAACACATCCTGGTCGAAACAGGCGATGCCCGCGTGCCGATGCAACACCGCCAGCAGCATCGCCAGACGGTTCTGTTCCAGCCCCACGGCAAGGCGCCGTGGATTCGGCGCGTTGGCCGAGTCGACCAGCGCCTGCACTTCGACCAGCAGCGGCCGCGTGCCCTCCTGCGTCACCAGCACGCACGACCCCGGCACGGACTGCTCGTGCTGCGACAGAAACAACGCCGACGGATTGGCGACCCCGCGCAGACCGCGTTCGGTCATCGCGAACACGCCCAGTTCGTTGACCGCGCCGAAGCGGTTCTTGATCGCGCGCACCAACCGGTACGAGGAATGCGTGTCGCCCTCGAAGTACAGCACCGTATCGACGATGTGTTCGAGCACGCGCGGCCCGGCGAGCGCACCTTCCTTGGTGACGTGGCCGACCATGATGATGGTGGTGCCCGACTGTTTGGCGATGCGCGTCAATTGCGCCGCGCACTCGCGCACCTGCGCGACCGAACCGGGTGCGGAGGTCAGCGCGTCGGAATAAACGGTTTGAATCGAGTCGATCACCGCGACGTCCGGCCGCTGCTCGGCGATCGTCGCCTGGATTTTCTCGAGCTGGATTTCTGCCAGCAGTTGCAGCTCGCTCGCCTTCGAGCCTGGTTCCAGCAACGAAAGTCGTTGCGCACGCAACGCAATCTGCGCGGCCGATTCTTCGCCGCTGATATAAAGCGCGCGTTTGTCCGCGGCGATTTCCGCGAGCGACTGCAGCAGCAACGTCGATTTGCCGATGCCCGGATCGCCGCCAATCAGCACCACGCCGCCTGGCACGAGGCCGCCGCCCAGCACGCGGTCGAATTCGCTGACGCCGGTCGAAAAGCGTGGCACGTCGGAGGCGTCGATATCGGCGAGACGCCGCACCGGCGCACTCTTTGCGAGCGACTGGAAGCGATGCGTGGAGGGCGTCTCCGCGACCGATTCCACCAGCGTGTTCCACGCATTGCATGACGGGCACTGCCCGGCCCACTTCGGCGATTGGCCGCCGCATTCACTGCAGATGTACAACGTCTTCTGTTTAGCCACGCGCCCTTGCCTGTGTTGCTGTTCTTTGAATTGGTACGTTCGCAGAGGCTCCTCATCGAGGAACTCACTGCAATCGTCATGGGGACCCCGCTTCGCAACAACCGCCATTGAGGCCGCCATCGGCGGCTCTCACCAGCCTGTCAGCGCGCTGCGCCCTACTCCGCGCGCACCGGCACGCGCGGCGCCACCGCGCACATCAGCTCGTAGCCGATCGTGCCGCACGCCTGTGCGACGTCGTCGATCGGCAGCGACGTGCCCCACAGCTCGACACGCGAACCGACGTTGGCCGTCGGGATCGGCGTCAGGTCGACGGTCAGCATGTCCATCGACACCCGCCCGACGATCCGCGTCCGCACGCCGTCGACGATCACCGGCGTGCCTTCCGGCGCGACTCGCGGATAACCGTCCGCGTAACCGCAGGCCACCACACCGATGCGCATCGATGCGCGCGCCTTGAACACCGAACCATAGCCGACCGTATTGCCTTCGGCGATCGTCTGCACGGCGATCAGTTCGGAGGCGAGCGTCATGGCCGGTTGCAGGCCGGTGCCTGCGATCGCGGCCGTCACACCCGAGGGCGACGCCCCGTACAGCATGATGCCTGGGCGCACCCAGTCGAAGTGCGCGGCGGGATGCCACAGCGTCGCCGCGGAATTCGACAGGCTGCGCGCGCCGGCAATCCCTTGCGCGCCGCGCTCGAATGCTTCCATCTGATGGGCGATGCCGCGTTCGCCGTCGGCATCCGAGAAATGGGTCATCAACGTGATCTGGCCGACGCCCTGGCAAGCCCGCGCACGCTCCCACGCGGAGCGGAATTTTTCCACCGTGTACCCGAGGCGGTTCATGCCGGTGTTCATCTTCAGCTGGATATTGACGGGCTTGGACAGACGCGCCATTTCAAGCATGCGCAGCTGTTCGTCCGAGTGCAGCGCCGTGGTCAGGCTGTAGCGGTCGATCACGTCGATATCGGTTGGACGAAAGAAGCCTTCGAGCAACAGAATCGGCCCGGCCCAGCCCAATTCACGCAACTTCACGGCTTCTTCAAGGTCCAGCAGACCAAAGCCGTCGGTTGCGCGCAAGCCGGGAAAAGCGCGCGCGAGGCCGTGCCCGTATGCGTTCGCCTTGACGACGGCCCAGATCTTGGATTTTGGTGCGTAACGCCGGGCGACGGCGAGATTATTGGCGAGTGCGGCAGTATGAATCGTGGCTGAGAGCGGGCGCGGCATAGGTAATTTTCGTAAAGACGCTTGCGAATCAGGAGCTTACAGGGCGTTTTCAGTGCTCGGCAGCCCGCTGGGCGGTGCGATCAAGGATTTTGCTAGTCCGAATTCAGCTATTTTCGTGATATAAAGCCGTGCGCACAACCCATTTCGAACGGTATAAGCCCGGACGCTTTAGATACGGCCGGGGCGGATAGACCGCAGCGAGGACAGCATCGCATCAGATGAAAAAAGGTTTTTACACCATCATGGCCGCGCAGTTTTTTTCGTCGCTGGCCGACAATGCGCTTCTGATCGCTGCTATCGCACTGCTGAAAGATCTTCACGCCCCGAACTGGATGACGCCGCTGCTCAAGTTGTTCTTTGTGCTGTCGTACGTCGTTCTGGCCGCCTTCGTGGGCGCCTTCGCCGACTCCCGGCCGAAGGGCCACGTGATGTTCGTCACCAACACCATCAAGGTTCTTGGCTGTATCACGATGCTGGTCGGCGCGCACCCGTTGATCGCCTATGGCATTGTGGGTTTCGGCGCGGCGGCCTACTCGCCCGCCAAGTACGGCATTCTTACCGAACTGCTGCCGCCTGACCGGCTGGTCGCGGCGAACGGCTGGATCGAAGGCACCACGGTCGGCTCGATCATTCTCGGCACCGTGCTAGGGGGCGCGCTCATTAGCCCGCATATTGCCGCGCCGATCCTCAGGCACCACATTCCCACGGTCAACACACCCGCTGAAGCGGCGATGCTGGTGATCATGGCCATTTACGTGATCGCCGCGCTCTTCAATCTGCGCATTCCCGACACCGGCGCGCGCTATCCGAAACAGGAACGCGGCCCGATCAAGCTGATCACCGATTTCGCCGACTGCTTTCTCGTGCTGTGGCGTGACAAGCTCGGCCAGATTTCGCTCGCGGTCACCACGCTTTTTTGGGGCGCCGGCGCGACGCTGCAATTCATCGTGCTGAAATGGGCCGAAGTGTCGCTGAACATGTCGCTTTCGGAAGCCGCGATTCTGCAAGCGGTGGTGGCAGTGGGCGTGGCGGCCGGCGCGATTTTCGCGGCTTCCCGCGTGCCGTTGAAGAAATCGCTGTCGGTGCTTCCGGTCGGTATCATTATGGGCATCGCCGTGATGCTGATGGCCTTCTACACACGGAATCTGTTCCCCACGCATTGGGGTCTGTATTTCGGCCGTATGCATGTGCCGGGCTATCTGATCGTCGCGTATATCTTCCTGATGATCGTCGGCGGCCTGTCGGGATTTTTCGTCGTGCCGATGAATGCGCTACTCCAGCATCGCGGCCACGTGCTGCTGTCGGCGGGTCATTCGATCGCCGTGCAGAACT